>REEG01000134.1 GCA_007695195.1 Gemmatimonadales bacterium
TTCACTCGCCGGCTTGTCCATGCCCTCACTCGCTGGCCGCTCCCGGTCCACCGCCTCCCCACCGCCGCTTCCGGCCCCTCTTCCGCTGAAAGAGCGGCGAAAATCGCGACCTCACCATCCCGGGATGTGCTGACGTCGCGATTTGTCCCGGTGTCCCGTGCCGTAATCCTCGTCCCCTCGCGCTCCCAGCGCCCTACGCCCCCGGCGTCCTGCCCATCCTCGCGTACCTCGAGAATGCCCCTCAGCCCTTGTTCCGGGATCGTGTTGGTGGCGGGCCGCCAGGGGACGTTCCCTTCGGCTTCAGCTTTGGGCATGAGTCGGGGAGGTGCGCGCATCACCAACAGCAAGCCAGAACAAACGCTGAGGGGCGGCATTTTCATGTGCTGCGGATAGCAGCGCATCCCGCACCCACAGCGTCGAACCCAATCGGAGCGATGTCCGGGCGGGCGTTGGAAAACCAGGGTCCTTGCCCATGGGCTTGTCCGGACCCGAGCGAGAAACACGCCGCCGAAGAGCCCCGGAACTGGTGCCCTCCTCACGGCGACATGGCCGTGGGACACCCCACCTCCTTTCGTCCACACACATGCCGGATCGGCCCATCCAGAACAGCGAAGAGCCAAAGGACCGGACCGGCGGACTGAGAGGCCCCAGGGGGAGACGGATGTCGAACCAGGGTAAACCCGCTACGGGGTATCCATCTTGGTGGCCCTCCCGATGCACCGGGTCTACCCATAGATCTGAGGCTAGGGGCGATGGGCGCGGCAGAGCGGCTACGTGGAGACTTTCGTTCACATGTGGGCGAAATCCTACACGCACCCCACAGCCCAGCCCCCACTCCCCCCAAGCCCCCCTAAGAGCTCCTATGCCCCCCCACAGCAACGGAGCCGCAAAGGGCCGTTATGCATCCATAAGGTGGCACCGCATCTGACACCGGCCCCTTCGCTTGGGCCGGTAAGATGGATACCCCTGAACCCGCCTTATCTCGGGGCGGAACCCCCTTCGCGGGCCTCTGGCATCGTGGGTTCCTGGTGCCCGGTGCCGCCCTTCAGCGTTTGTTCTGGAATGCTGTTGGCGACGCGCGCTCATCCTCCGGGGTTACCCTACCCGGAGACGGGCCACCAACACGATCCGCGAACAATGGCCCATGGACTCACTCCTGGGGACCCTTGAGAGATGCACGGATGAGGATGGGGACCAGGACCGGGCTGGGGTTCAGGGGGTGGTAGCGTGGGCGGAAGGGGAGGGTCAACTTCTCAACCCCTGGTCGTGTTCACGCTCACAATCGGTTCAATGAAAACCTCGGAGAGCCGAAATTAGAACCTGCATTCTAATTTCGCGGGCAATGGGGCAGATTTCGCGGGCAGTGGGCAGTGGGCAGTGGGCAGTGGGCAGTGGGCAGTGGGCAGTGGGCAGAGCCGCGGAGCGGAGTGGTTGGACGGGCTTCTGAGAGGTCGAACGACTTACCCGCTGCACCTTGGCCTACCCCAAGAGGCGAACTTGGACCGGTCGGGCGAGCATGAAGGGCGACCCGGCCATCGTGCTCATTGGTGCTTCCGCTGGTTCGTGTACGCATAGAGCAATGTCACGACCGGGGCATCGCGACGCACCATCCCGGCGGACCGCTCTGGACGGAAATCGGAGGGCGGCGGCACCTTTGCATGGTCTATGGACCCCATTTACCTTCCCAGCACCGCGAGCCGCTGACTCGGTTCGTTCGCATCCAAACGCGCCCCGAACCCGGGAGCATTCCGGTGAGAGTTGACGGAAGAGCGTATCGCAGCATCTGGCTCGATCCCGACGGCTGGTCCGTGCAGATCATTGATCAGAGCCGCCTTCCCCATCGGTTCGACATCGTCCGGCTCACCTCGGCGGCCGAAGCGGCCGAGGCCATCGCCGGGATGCAGGTTCGAGGAGCGCCCCTCATCGGCGCCACGGCAGCCTACGGTCTGGCCCTGGGCCTGCGGGAGCGCCCGGATGATGGGGGCCTGGCCGCCTCCATTGCCCGCCTCCGGGCCACCCGGCCCACCGCCGTCAATCTCCAGTGGGCGCTGGAGCGGGTACGTCGGGTCGTCCAGGACCTTCCGGCCGGGGAACGGGCGGCGGCGGCCTACCTTGAAGCCGAGTTCATCGCCCGGGAAGATGTGGAGCAGAATCGGGCCATTGGGGAGCACGGCCTCACCCTCATCCGGGAGATGGCCGAGCGGCGAAATGGCGCCCCGGTCCGGGTGCTGACTCACTGCAACGCCGGCTGGCTTGCGACGGTGGATGTGGGGACGGCCACCGCTCCTCTCTACCTGGCCCATGACCAGGGGATTCCCCTCCATGTGTGGGTGGGCGAGACCCGGCCTCGGAACCAGGGCGGGGCCCTCACGGCGTGGGAGTTGGGTCATGAGGGGATCCCCCACACCGTCATCGTGGACAACGCCGGGGGGCACGTCATGCAGCGGGGTGAGGTGGATCTCTGCATCGTCGGGACCGACCGGACCACTGCCGCCGGCGATGTGGCCAACAAGATCGGGACCTACCTCAAGGCGCTGGCGGCCCATGACCTGGGGATCCCCTTCTACGTGGCGTCCCCCTCGTCGTCCATCGACTGGACGCTGGGGTCCGGAGCCCACATCCCCATCGAGGAGCGGGCGGCCCGCGAGGTTTCCCACCTCTCCGGGGCCACCGCCTCCGGTGATCTGGCCACCGTGCAGGTGACGGCGCCGGGCTCCCCGGTGGGGAACCCGGCCTTCGATGTGACCCCGGCCCGGCTCATTACCGGCCTCATTACCGAGCGGGGTGTGGCACCGGCCACCCTGGCCGGGCTGGCCGGGCTGTTCCCCGAGATGGCCGGCCCGTTACCCGGTGAGGCCGGTAAGGCCCCATCGGTCAGCGTTCCGGAGTGAACCGCAGGTTCGTGGACACGGGGGCCGTAGGACGCTGAATGACCAACTCCGCCTTGTCGGAGGCGATGTGGCAAGCGTTGCACGCGACGGTGAGGTCGTCGTAGGCTCGCTGGAAGGCGGCCAGATCCCCGGCATCCACCGCATCCTCCAGATCCTCGATGGCGGGATGGGTCATCTCGCCGATGAGCTCGGCGACCCGGATTTCCCGGTACATGGGGTGGAGCTCCTCGATCTCCTCCACCAACTCTTCCAGCTCGTGGACCATATAGTCGGCCAGGGGCCAGTTCCCGGCCTCTCCAGCGAACCACAGGTTCGCATGCCTCACGCCCAGGTCCACCATGAGGGTGTGGAGGCCCGGGGTGAAGCGGTCTTCCAGTTCGGCCTGCATCTCACCCAGGCGGGCCTCCAGCGCCGCCTCGTCCATTCCGGAATCACAGGCGGTGAGACCCAGGGTCAGGAGCAGTGCCCCTGGGATCAGAAACTTCGCTCGGCTAGCGCTCATGGTCTTCTCTCTCTGGTGGTGCGGTGGTGGGAAGGTCGAGGTGGTGGGAAGGTCGAGGTGACGCCCGGCCCCATCAGAAGGCAGGCGCCAGGAGTACCGCGTTCATGAAGAGGAGCTGGGTGCCTTCGGCGTAGCCCCGGAAGTTGGGGTCCTCGGCGAAGGCGATGATCCGGCCACGCCCAAGGGGCTGACGCACGAGGAAGGCCTTGGAGGCCCGCTGGGGACGAGCTTCTTCCCAGACCACCCCGCTCAGAACCAGATCATCCAGTGGCGCGTAGACGCCTACGTTCCGCCCTTCATTGAGACGGAGGGGGCTGAAGATCCGGGTGCCTGAGACCAGGACGGGAAGTTCCGTCCCGGCCCCCGCGGCCAGGACGTCGCCGGGATCCAGATGTACCCGGAGGAGCGCTCCTGAGATGGATTCCGGGGGCTCACGCTCGGGGGTCACCGCTTCAAGAAGGTCGATGGGGGTTCCGGGCTCCGTGGCGGGAGGCGATACGCGGTCCCTGGATTCGGCTCGGGTGGCCAGGAGACCCACATCCTCCGATGCCGCCCACCGGGTGGATTCGCCCATGGTGATGAGGGTCCCCCCGTCCCGGATCCAGTGCCGCAGCCGGTCCAGGAGGGGACCGTCCAGCGTCCCTCGGAAGTTCCCCTGGGGGACCACGATGACGCTGTACCGCGAGAGCTGGGCACGCCCCAGCGAACCGGCCCGGACCACGGAGACAGGGAGCCCGTACCGCTGCTCCAGGACCCACCGGGCCCACCCCGCCGACTGGCTCGAGCTAGGCTCGTCCCAGAGGAGCAGAACCCGTCCCCCCGGGAGGCGCCGCATCTGGTTGCTTCCCAGCGAGATTCCCCGGTCCACGAAGCCGTCGCCCACGGCCATGGGCTCGACCCCGTGGTGATGAGCGAGCCGGGCCAACTCGCGTCGATCGTCTCCTGAGAGCTCGGCCGCTCGGGCCAGGATCGTTCCTACGCCGAAGTCCCTTCCCTGGACCGCGAACGAACCGCCCGCCGCGTTCAGGGAGATGCCGGCCGACAGGGCTCCAGCCGTCACCATGGCCGTGGCGCTGTTCCAGGGGAGAAGCCATCCGACCCGGGCCGGGGGGAGGTCCGCAGGCACGGCGGCGCCGTCGCCCGGGGCCTCATCCAGGAGGGCGGGGGGGACCCGATCCCTGGGAACAACGACAGCGCTCCGGACCGGCACGGACTCCACATTCCACAGGTAGGGCAGACTCCAGGCCGTGAGGTCGTAGATCTGAGCCGGGAGTCGCTGGGCCCTGCGCTCTTCCTGGAGCGCCAGGAACGTCGGGTCCATGGGGGTCTCCGGATCCAGGAGATTCCGCACCAGCCGGCCTGCGGGCTGATCCATGGCGACAATCCAGGTCCCGTCCGGAAAGTCCCTGCCCTCGGCGGAAAAGGATTCGGTGGCCTGATCCACCTCGATCCCGTTGGCGGCAAGAACCCCCGCCAGGCGTCGGGTCAACCCCGGATCCCGACCCGGCGGAAGCAGGTAGGCCCGGACCCCGGTTTCGCCCTCCGCAATGGCGGACCGTCGGAACTCCAGGTAGCTGCGCAGGATGCGTTCCCGATTCTCGGCGGCGGTGAGGGCCGTGCGGAGGGCTGCCTCGAAGTTCCGTTCCGCTCCGTCTGCGTAGCTGAGAATCGCCCCGTCGTCCCGTTCCACCACCATCCCCCGTGGCGAAGCCTGCTCGAAGGTCTTGCCCAGGGCCCCGTGGGCAGTGGGCCAGGTGGCGCCGTACCCCGGGTACGTGCCGTCGAAGATCTCCCGGATGAAGTAGGGCCATCCTCGCTCGTCGAAGACCCTGGCATTCTCCCGTCCGAAGAGGGTGAAAAGGGTGTCCTGGGTCGCCGTGGTGTGGGGGTTTCCGGGAGCGGCCGAAGGGGGGAAGTAATAGGTGCTGTTGCTCCCCATCTCGTGGAGGTCCACCACCACATGGGGACTCCAGCGCAGGAGTTCCCGGACCCGTTCCCGGGTCTCGACCTGGGTGAGGCCGAACCAGTCCCGGTTCAGATCGAAGAGATAGTGGTTGGACCGGGAACCGGGCCAGGGATGATCCCGCTCCGCCGCCAGGGGATCGGAGTCCGGGGTGGGGCCCACACCCAAGGCGTTCTCCGCCAGGAAGCGGGCGCGTCCGTCCGGGTTCTGCAGTGGATCGATGAGTACCACCGATTCACCCAGGATCCGGGCCACATGGGGGTCGTTCGGGGCGGCCAGGAGGTGGTGGGCCAGCATCAGGGCCGATGCCACCGGCGTGACCTCATTCCCATGGACGGCGTGGAGGAGGGCCGTGACCACCGGCATCTCCGACACCAGAACATGGGCTTCGGCAGGAGCCAGCCCACGGGGGTCGGCGAGACGTGCCAGGCCCGCCATCACCTCCTCCTCCCGCTCCCACCACCCGGGGGCGGCGATGGCCAGCATCACCAGAGGGCGCCCTTGCCACGACTGTCCATACCGGATCAGACGGGTTCGTTCCGGAGCCGCTTCCGCCAGGGCCTCCAGATAGCGAACCACCTCAGCGGGCCGGGTGAGGCGTTCGGTTGGCCCGTGCCCCACCACCTCTTGAAGCGTAGGAATATCTGGATCGGACGGAGTCCGGGAGGGGGGCGTGACCTGCGGCGACCATTCGGCGAATGATTGACTGATTGCCTTTCGGGGTTCCGCCTCCACCGCTGCGGCCCCCAGCATGACCCAGAGCAGCGGGAGGCAGATCAATGGGAAGCAGGCCGGTGGCCCCCAAGGACGTCGCAGTATGCCTCTCAGAATGGCGCTCGCACTATCGGACACCCTCTGCCATGGGAGGCTCGGTGTGCTCCGTTGGGAGACGGACCGTGAAGGTGGATCCCACCCCCGGAGTGCTCTCCACATCCACCGTTCCTCCACTCTGAATGATGGTACCATGGACGGCGGCAAGCCCAAGACCCGCGCCGGGCTCCGATTTGGTCGTGAAAAAAGGGTCGAATGCGCGCTCCAGCGTCGTGTCATCCATCCCCACCCCATGATCCCGCACCCGGAGCACGACCAGGGGCATCCCATCCGGCTTCACAGGTTCTTCCACCATTGTTTCCACCAAAATGGTCCCACCGTCGGGCATGGCCTCGGCGGAGTTGACCAGGAGCTGATGGAGAACTGCCTCCAGTTGCCTGGCATCGGCTACGATGGGAGGCATTCCTCCACCCGGCCGGAACTTCAGGCGAATGTCCCTTGGCAGCATGGGCCGGGCGGTGGAGATTCCGTCTTCCACAAGGTGGTTCAGGACGAGGCGTTCAGGCCGCAGTACCTGCCGTCGGGCCAGGGCCAGCAGTTGGCCGGTGAGGCGGGCTCCTCGCCGAGCCGACTGTCGTACCTGTTCCAGGTCGGCTCGCGCCTGCGGGTCCGTGGGTGGATCCAGGAGCAGGAGCTCAATGGATCCAAGGATGGAAGCCAGGGCATTGTTGAAGTCGTGGGCGATGCCTCCCGCCAGCCGGCCCAGGCTCTCCAGGTTCCGGCTCCTGGCCAGCTGCTGCTCCAGCTCATGATGGCTGGTGAGGTCGGTCATGCCTCCCACCACACGGATGACCCGGCCGGATTCGTTCCGGACGAGCTGGGCCCGGACCAGGACCCACGCCCAGCGCCCGTCGGCCCGACGAAACCGGTGCTCCCCCGCCCAGGTCGTGCTACGGCTCTTGAAAGCCTCGGTCAGCGAGGCCCGGACCTCCGCCCGGTCGTCCGGGTGGATCATGGCCATCCATCGCGCCATTTCGGTCCCGACCTCCTCCTGCCGATACCCGAACAAGGTCTCAACCCCGTCGTTCCACCAGACGTCGTCAGTCTCGAGGTTCCAGTCCCAGATGGCGTCGTTGGTGGCCGATGCCAGGAGGCGGAATCGTTCCTCCTGGATCCGGAGGGCTTCGCGCATCCGGTGGAGGGACGTGACATTCTGGCAGATGCCGTGGATATGCGCGGCTGCGGCTCCCGGCGGACGGACCGATTCACCGAGGGTACGGAGCCGGATCCTGTTCCCCCGGGCGGTCCGAGCGGGCGCATCCACATCGAAGGGGATCCCTTCGTTCAGGCACCGGTCCAGGGCGCTTCGCACCCGGCGCCGGCCGGAGGGAAGGAAGAAGGCGAGGCCTTCCTCCAGGGAGGGGAGGTAGTTCGACCCCACCTCGAGGAGTGCACAGAGCTCCGGGGACCAATGGAGGCGGCCGGTGCCGGTGTCCAGCGACCAACTGCCCACCTTGGCCACCTGATGGGTGAGGCGAAGGTGAGTGGCCTGCCCGCAGGAGGGGAAATCGGTGAGGTGTGGAGCGGATGACACAATCAGATTCCCCGGTGAAGGTGTCCGGGATGCAGCGAAGTGCCATAAGGCCTTCCCTGAAGCCTCTACTACTTAAAGGTAGTTTCCAGCTTGCGAGGTAGAAAGGGAGTCCCCTTGCTGGCCACGGATGTGGTTCCGTCATCCACTCCACCATGACTCGACGGAGACCTTGGTGAATCACCACCTTCAAACACCCCCCCCGAATCCGGGAGCTCTCCATGCCAACTCGCCCCCCTTCGTCCGACCCCCGAATCCGGGCCTATACGGAGGCGACGCATGCCATGGCCCAACGCCATTTCGACGTGGACGTGCCGGTGGATCCGGAGTCGGAAGACGAGGTCAGTCAATTGGGACGGGCGCTGAGGGCCCTGGCTTCATCCATGGAGCGCAGCTTCCGGGAGATGCAGGAGCTGACCCGGGTGACGGAGCGCGTGAACGCCGGTCTCCTCCTGGATGAGGTCCTGGACGGGATCTACGAAGCGTTCAAGGGCCTCATTCCCTACCAGAGGATAGGCCTGTCTCTCATCGATGACAGCGGGGAGCGGGTGGTGGCACGCTGGGCCCGTAGCGAAACCGGCGACCTGCGGCTGAAGCAGGGGTACTCCGCTCCGCTATCCGGGAGCAGCCTCGAACAGATCATGGAGACGGGACAACCTCGGATCTTGAACGATCTCGAAGCCTATCTGCGGGAGAAGCCCGGTTCCAAGGCCACCCGACTGGTTGTGGCCGAGGGGATCCGGTCTTCCCTGACCTGTCCACTGGTGGCCATGGGCCGGCCGGTGGGGTTCATCTTCTTCTCCAGCGGAGAGCCGGGAGCCTACCGCGATGTGCACGTGGGTGTCTTCACCCGGCTCGCCGGGCAACTCTCGGTCATTGTGGAGAAGAGCCGCCTCTACCAACGGCTGGTAGAACTGGATGGGCTCAAGGATCGCTTCCTGGGAATGGCCGCACACGACCTGAGGAGCCCCCTCAACTCGATCCTGGGGTTCCTCCTCCTGTTGGAACGGGAGTACTATGGCCCGGTGTCCGAATCACAGCGGGAGGTCCTGGACAAGATCCGGAAGGGATCACTCTCCATGCTGACGCTGGTGGAGGACATTCTGGATGCAAGGCAGATCGAGTCCGGACACCTGAGACTGGATCCGCAAACCATGAGGGTCTCGCAGGTGGTGACCGAAGAGGTGGAGGCCATCCATCCTCTCCTTGCTGCCAAGAATATGGCCATGCGAGTGGATATTCCAGAGTCCGACCCGGAGGTTCGTGCCGACCCTGTCCGCGTTGGCCAGGTCCTGGCCAACCTCCTCTCCAATGCTGTGAAGTACTCCTCGCCCGGGGGTGCCATCCGCCTAACCGTGGAAGACCACCTCAGGGAGTTGGCTGTCCACGTTCGGGACGAGGGTGCGGGCATTCCACAGGATGAGGTGGCGACCCTCTTCACCGAATTCGGTCGGACCAGTGTCACTCCAACGGCCGGGGAGGGAAGTACCGGCCTGGGTCTGGCCATCGTGCGCCGGATCGTCGAGGCTCACGGAGGCCGGGTGGCGGTGGAGAGTCAGGTGGGCCAGGGCTCCACCTTCTCCTTCTTTCTTCCACGGGAAGGGGATGCGAATCAGGAGCAACCCGACTCCGCCGCAGTAGCGCGGAACGGAGCACCGGTGAGTCCCTCACCCTCACCGGTGGTTCCGGGGTCCCGGGCGGGATCATCTCCCGTACCACCCTGATGAGCTCGGGATTGGCCCTTGTGATCTTCCGGGTCAACTCCTGGAACGTACCTTGCCGGGCATCCCTTCGCCGGGCATCCTTCCCTGGAAGACCCGACTGGCCAGGATGTCGACGGCCTCCAGGGTGGAGAGGGCATCGGCGTCCACCGGCCCCTCGGACGACTCGAACAGACGATTGGCCTGGCGGAGTCGGGCCCGATCCAGGGCATTCCGGATGGAGCGGGCGTTGGCGAAGTGGGGCTGCTCCCGCCGGAGCCCGATGTAGCGTCGGAGGGCCTCCTCGGCCTCGGCGGAAAGCCGGTAGCTCTGCTGCGCCAGCATGGTGGAGGCGATCTCCAGGAGCTCTCCGTCCGAGTAGTCGGGAAAGTCCACGTGGTGGGCAATGCGGGAGCGAAACCCTGGGTTGGCCGTGAAGAAGGTCTCCATCCGGTCCGCGTACCCGGCCAGGATCACCACCAGATCGTCGCGCCGGTTCTCCATGACCTGCAGGAGGATCTCGATGGCCTCCTGCCCGTAGTCGCGCTCGTTCTCGGCCCGGTACAGGTAGTAGGCTTCGTCGATGAAGAGGACTCCGCCCATGGCCTTCTTGAGGACCTCCTTGGTCTTGGGCGCGGTGTGTCCGATGTACTGGCCCACAAGGTCGTCCCGGGTCACCGACACGAGATGTCCCCGGCGGATGTAGCCCAGCCGGTGGAGAAGGTCGGCCATCCGCTGCGCCACGGTGGTCTTCCCGGTTCCCGGATTCCCGGTGAAGCTCATGTGGAGGGTGGGAGGCTCGTGGGAGAGCCCCAGCTCCCGCCGGGCCCGCTCCACCAGGAGGAGGGCCGAAATCTCCCGGATCCGGCGCTTCACGGGAACGAGCCCCACCAGCTCCCGATCCAGCTCTTCCAGGATGTCCCGGACTCCGGAACTCTCGAAGGCAGCACGCAGGTCCACGGACCCCGGGGGGGAGGGACCCTCCCCCCCGGACGTTCCACCGTCAGTCATTTCCGTACCGTTCCCCCGCCGGCTTCCCGGCGGCGTAGGGGTGGGTGGTGTAGCGCATCATGCGCCCTGCCAGTTCCTGGCGCTCCAGCCGGAAGCCCGGTTCCTCGGCCGGACGGTTCACGATGAACGAGAGGCGGAGGGACTCCCACCCGGGGGAGGAGTCGAAGGCCGAGAGGCGGATGTAGCGGTCACCGTAGACCTTCCGGCACTCGGCCAACTCCATCATGACGCCGCCGGCGTCGGCCACGTCGAACATGGGGTGTCCCCACATCTCCCAGTAGGTGTTCCGGGGGTGGGGGTCGTCGGTGAACTCGATGTTCACGGCCCACCCCCGGTCCAGGCAGTACTGGACCTGGGCCGTGATCTGCTCGTCGGTGAGATCGGGGAGGAACGAGAAGGTGCCTTGAGTCAGTCGCATGGGCATGGGTCGGCTCCGGGTTCAGAAGGACGGGGTGGCGGTGGGAACGAAATCCGGCGTGTCGGTGGAGGCGTAGTTGAAGGTCACATCCTTCCACACCTCCAGCGCCTGCTTCAGCGGCGTGGAGTGCCGAGCGGCGGCCCGAAGGATCTCCGGACCCTCCTCCATGATGTCCTTCCCTTCGTTCCGGGCCAGGATCATGGCCTCCAGGGCGATGCGGTTCGCCTGGGCTCCGGCGGCGATCCCCATGGGGTGACCGATGGTGCCCCCCCCGAACTGGAGCACCGTGTCTTCGCCCAGCAGGTGGATGAGCTGGTGCATCTGCCCGGCGTGGATCCCACCCGAAGCCACCGGCATCACCGCCCGCGTGGACACCCAGTCCTGATGGAAGAAGAGCCCCCGCTCCAGATTCTGCCGGTTGTAGGGCTCGCGGCAGATGTCGTAGTAGCCCTTGGTGGCCGATGGATCCCCTTCCAGCTTCCCTACGATGGTGCCGGCGTGGATGTGGTCCACCCCTGCCAGCCGCATCCACTTGGCGATGACCCGGAACGAAACACCGTGGGTCTTCTGCCGGGTGTAGGTGGAGTGGCCGGCCCGGTGGAGGTGGAGGATCATGTCGTTCTTCCGGGCCCACTTGGACATGGACTGGATGGCCGTGTACCCGATGACCAGATCGATCATGACGATGGTGGAGCCCAGCTCCTTGGCGAACTCGGCTCGCTCGTACATGTCCTCCATGGTGGCGGCGGTGACGTTCAGGTACGTCCCCTTGATCTCTCCCGTGGCCGCTTGGGCCCGGTTCACCGCCTCCATGCAGTACAGGAAGCGGTCGCGCCAGTGCATGAAGGGTTGGGAGTTGATGTTCTCGTCGTCCTTGGTGAAGTCCAGGCCGCCCTTCAGCGCCTCGTAGACCACCCGGCCATAGTTCCGCCCCGACAGGCCGAGCTTGGGCTTCACCGTGGCTCCGAGGAGGGGGCGGCCGAACTTGTCCAGGCGCTCCCGCTCAACCACGATGCCGGTGGGGGGACCGTCGAAGGTCTTCACGTAGCCCACGGGGATACGCATGTCCTCGAGGCGGAGCGCCTTCAGGGGCTTGAAGCCGAAGACGTTCCCGATGATGGACGCCGTGAGGTTGGCGATGGAGCCCGGCTCGAAGAGGTCCAGGTCGTAGGCGATGTAGGCGAAATACTGGCCCGGGGCGTTGGGGACCGGATCGACCCGGTAGCACTTGGCCCGGTACTTCTCGGCGGCGGTGAGGCGGTCCGTCCAGACCACCGTCCAGGTGGCCGTGGAGGATTCCCCGGCCACGGCGGCCGCCGCCTCGATGGGGTCCACGCCGTCCTGCGGGGTGACCCGGAAGAGGGCCAGCATGTCCGTGTCCTTGGGCTCGTAGTCGGGCACCCAGTATCCCATCTTCCGGTACTCCATCACCCCGGCTTTGTAGCGGTCCTTTCCGGTGACGGTCTCGGCTCCGGTATCCATATCGATTTCGACTCCTATGTGGTGAAGCGAATGTGCAGTGAAGTGAACCCGTGGGGCCTGCGGGGCTCTCATGGGTTCAAGATCTTTGCGCTGTCTTGCGGGCGGCGGATCCATCCGCAGCGGGTCATGGGTGGATTCAGACGAGACGACGTCGGCGCTCCACCAGGCGCAGGATCATGGGGGTAAGGATGAGCTGCATGGCCAGATCCAGCTTCCCCCCAGGGATGACGATGGAGTTGGCGCGGGACATGAAGCTTCCGTCCATCATGGCCGTGAGGTACGGAAAATCGATTCCCTGGGGGTCCCGGAAGCGGATCACCACCGCCGACTCATCGGCTGTGGGGATCCACCGGGCGATGAACGGATTGGAGGTGTCCACCAGCGGGACCCGCTGGAAGTTCACGTCGGTAGCTGTGAACTGGGGGCAGATGTAGTGGACGTAGTCCGGCATCCGGCGCAGGATGGTGTCGGTGACGGCCTCGGTGGAGTAGCCTCGCTTCTCCCGGTCCCGGTGGATCTTCTGGATCCACTCCAGGTTGATGACGGGCACCACCCCGATCTTGAGGTCGGCGTGACGGGCGATATCGACCTCATCGGTGACCAGGGCGCCGTGAAGCCCCTCGTAGAAGAGGACCTCCGAGTCGCCGGGGATATCGGTCCACTCTGTGAAGTGGCCCGGGGGCACCCCCCAGCATTCGGCCTCCGCTTCGGAGTGGACGTAGTGACGGGTCCGTCCCGTCCCCGTCTCGGCATAGCTGCGAAACGTCTCTTCCAACTCTGCGAAGAGGTTTGCCTCGGGTCCGAAGTGACTGAAGTGACGGTTCCCGGCCGCTTCGGCCTCCTGCATCACCTTCCGCATGGTGGCCCGGTCGTAGCGGTGGAAGGCGTCTCCCTCGATGTACGCGGCGGTTACCCCTTCCCGTCGGAAGATCCGGTGGAAGGTGTGGCGGACGGTGGTGGTTCCGGCGCCGGATGAGCCGGTGACGGAGATGATGGGGTGTCGTTCGGACATGGGATCCGGGGTTCGGGCGGTGCGGGATGGTGCGGGAAAATCCGGTGGCGAGGGCGCTCAACTGCGAAAGAGACCCCGTCGGCCGAAGAGGGGGGCCATCTCTTCGCCGTCCCGGTTCCGACTCTCCTGGAAGGCGGCGATGAGGTTGGACGATCCAAAGACCAGGCCCGATGCTCGCTCGGCGCCGGGGACGGGTTGGTCCAGGAGTTCGGAAGTTCCATCACAGGCCCGTCCCCCGGCCGTTTCCAGGATGCGTGCGATGGGGGCAGCCTCGGCCAGGAGGGGGTGGCCGCCGCCGTTTCGCTCCCCGGCCGGGTGGGGACGGAGGTAGAGGCCCCCTTCCTGGACGATGCGGTACGCTTCGGCGCTCAGGCAGCGCACCCTGCGAACGTCCGGGGCCGTGGCGAAGGGAAGCGTGGGATCCAGGAAGTGCTTCCGGCCGAAGGCCAGGGACTCCTGGCTCCATCGACGACATTCCTCGGTCTTGAAGGCGAATCGATTGGGGCGTTCGGGCACCTTCAGATCCCGGCGGACCAGTTGGAATCCACCGTCCCTGGGGTCCATGCGGAGGAGGTGGGTCGCACCCCCCACCGAGAGCAGCAGGCCTGTGTGACCCCCGTAGACGGCGACCCCGGCCAGGAGGAGAGCGGCCCGGAGGGAGTTCTGGGACTCCGTGTCCCAGATTCCGAAGATGGAGCCCACGGGACCGGCGTCGCGAGGGCGGGCGCGCCCGTGCCTCCACTCCAGCGGCACCAGGGTCAGCCCGATTCGGGAGGGGTCCGCCGCAGGCGTCTCCGCATGGGTCTCCGAGGGCGTCCCGTGGAACCGGATGGGGTGCGGCAGGGGAAGCTCGTGGAGGGCAGAATCGAAACATCTGGCCACCAGGGCAGGAAGTGCTTCATCTTCCGGGTGGAGTGCCACCACCCTTGATGCAGAGGCAACGCCCGAGACGAGAGCTCGAAGCAGGGGGGTCAGGTGCGCGCCGGTGTCGGTGGGCCGTGTGTCGTCCAGCAGCGCCTGCACCGGAACGGGCAACGGGACCGGCGCCACTGCACGGACGGACGGGTCGCTGTGGGGATCGGCGGGTGGATCCTGACGGGTGCTCACAGGCCTCTCTTCCTCCGGCGTGGGGGCCACCGCGGATACAGACCGCGGGTGGGGTTTCCGAGTGCGATGTGGACAAATGTGACTCTGCTGGCGCCTGAAGAAAAGAGAAAATAGATTCATATCATGAAAGAAAAATTGAACATCCGTATGGACCGGGTTACGCTTCGGCAACTTCGGGGTCTCGTTGCGGTGGAGCAGGCCGGTACCATCACCGGGGGGGCAGACGCTCTGGGACTGACGCCTCCGGCGGTGAGTATGCAGATCCGGCAACTGGAAGAGACGGTAGGGATGCCCCTGGCCGAACGGACGGCCGGAGGGTTCGTCCTGAACGAAGCCGGCAAGGAGGTTCTGGACACGGCCCGTCGCATCGAGGCGGCGCTCCGGGAGTGCGGGGAAGCCCTGGAAGCCCTCCAGCAGAAGGAAGGTGGTCGGGTGGTGGTGGGGGGAGTGAGTACCGCCAAGTACTTCCTGCCCCAGGCGGTGGCAGCCTTCGCCGAGGCGTGGCCGGGCGTCTCGGTTCGTCTCGAGATCGGTAACCGCGACGAGACCATGGCGAAGCTCCGGGCCTACGAGATCGACCTGGCCGTCACCGGACGTCCCCCCCTGGACATCCCTATCCGCCGCGCCGTCATCGGGGAGCATCCCTACGTCATCATCGGGTCGCCGCGGCACCACCTGGTGGCCAGGGGATCCGTCCCCTTCTCGGCTCTGCGGGCTGAGACCTTCATCATGCGGGAGAATGGATCCGGCACCCGGACCCTGGCTGCTCGCCTCATTGGCGCGGCGGGATTTCCCGCTCGGGTAGGGATGGAGATGGGGAGTAACGAGAGTATCAAGCAGGCGGTCATGGCGGGCCTGGGCATCGCCGTGATCTCGGCCCACACCGTGTCCACGGAGGTAAAGGACGGACGCATCGCCATTCTTCCCATTCGAGGCCTCCCCGTCATGAAGCAGTGGTATGTCACGAGCCGGGAAGACAAGCGGCTCCTGCCTCCCGCCCTGGCCTTCTGGGAGTTCCTGGCCACTCGCGGGAAGGGTCTGCTTCCCGTGATCCCCGAGCTCGCCATCGGCGTCGCTTCGGGATGAAGACCCCCTGGTTGCCGCATCCCTGCGGCAGGGCTTCCACATCCACCCCCTATAGAGGAGGTGTCCCATGCAGGTCCAAGATCATCGGCTGGTGCTGGACAACGGTGACCCCGTGCGCTTCGAGGCCAGTCCAAACCAGGGGGGTGCGCTGAAGCCCCGGTTCCTGGTGATGCACTACACCGCCGGTCGGGACGCCGAGAGTTCCATTCGGTGGCTGACTCGATCTGACGCCCGGGCCTCGGCCCATCTGGTCATCGCCCGGGACGGCGCCATCACCCAGCTTGTCCCCTTCGACCGGGTGGCGTGGCACGCCGGGCCCAGTCGGTGGCAGGGAGTCTCTGGACTCAATCACCACTCCATCGGGATCGAACTCGACAACGCCGGGCTACTGGAGCGAAAGGGCGAGCGCTGGTGCGCCTGGTTCGGAACGGCGTATCCGGCCGAGGAGGTCATGGAAGCGCCGCTCCGTGGAAGCAGCCGCATCTGCGGGTGGCACCTGTACACGCCGGAACAGCTTGACGTGGCCCTGGAGGCGTCCCGGGCCATCATCCACGCCTACGGGCTGCGGGAACTCCTGGGCCACGACGACATCTCCCCCGGCCGGAAGTTCGATCCCGGTCCGGCCTTCCCCATGGGGTCGTTCCGTGCGAAGCTATTCGGCCGGGCGGAGGATGAGGCCCCCACCTACGCCACAACGGTGAATCTGAACATTCGCCGGGGGCCCGGCACCCACCACGATCGCCTGGACGTAAGCCCGCTTCCCAAGGGTACCCCCCTGGAGGTCCTCCGGGAGGACGGGTCATGGCGACAGGTCAACGTCCGCGGAGAGGTCCAGGGGCAACGGGACATCCAGGGCTGGGTGCACGGCGATTACATTCGACGGTCCGACTGACGGGGTAGCCGGAAGGCCCCACCGGCACGGACCGTCCAACCCGCATCCACGGATGCGCAGTCATCCATGAGTTTTGACGAAGTCGATCGGTCCATCGCCTCCTTCATGGACCGCTGGGGCATCTGGTCCCTGCGTGTGTCGCTGGGAGTCATCTTCATCTGGTTCGGCATTCTGAAACCCCTGGGGATCTCCCCGGCCGAGCCCCTGGTCCTGGCCACGGTGGAGTGGCTCCCGGTCCTGGAGCCCCGGGGGTGGCTGATGGTCATCGGGTGGTGGGAGGTCCTCATCGGGGCCTCCTTCCTCTTCCATCGCACCCTGCGCCTGGCCATCGGCCTCCTCCTCCTTCAACTGGGCGGGACCTTCCTGCCGTTGGTGGTTCTCCCCGAGGTGGCCTTTCAGTCGGGCCGCGTCCCCTGGGCCCCCACCATGGAGGGGCAGTACATCATCAAGAACCTCCTCATCGTTTCAGCCGCGCTGGTGGTGGGCGGGACGGTTCGGAGGCGGGAGGCCGGGCAGCCTCACTCCAGCTCGAAGGTGTGAGAGTGTCCGGGGGCCAACTCCACCACCTCGTCGCGCACCGCTACCTTTACGGAGGGGGACGACCCACGATCCACGGCGACCTGGAAGTTGTCCCGACCCATGAAGAGCGTCAGCCAGTGGCCCCGGTACCGCATCCGCATGCGGACATCGGAGATCTCATCGGGGAGGAGCGGGTCGAACCGGAGGACATCCTCTTCGATGACCATCCCGGTGTGGCCCCGGTGGATGATGTCCACCGTACCGGACATGGCGCCCAGGTGGATGCCCTCAGGGGTGGTACCCCCCTGGATGTCCTCGATGTCGCTGTGTAGGGCCTGCTGCCAGAAGCTCCAGGCCTGGGCCCGGTCGCTCCGGGCCAGCACCCACGAGTGCACGATCTGGCTGAGTGTCGATCCGTGGGATGTGCGGGTCATGTAGTACTTCACCGTCCGGTCCATGGTCTCCTGGGTGAACTCGTAGCCCATATGCCCGAACAGGTCCACCAGTTCGTCGAAGGAGAAGAGGTAGAAGAGCATGAGGACGTCGGCCTGCTTACTCGCCTTGTAGCGGTTGACGTCATCGCCCTCCGCCTCCAGGAGTCGGTCCAGACGGTGGATGTCGTCGTGTCGGTCCCTGTATCCTGCCCAGTCGAACTCTTCCAGCCGCTCGTAGCCTTCGAACTGGCTGATGATCCCGTCATCGTGGAAGGGGACCATCAGCTTCCGGGCCATGTGCCCCCACTGGGCGATCTCGGTCCCGGTCAGGCCCAACTCCTGCTTGAGCCAGTCCGTCCGTTCCTCGTCCAGGAGTTTCAGGACGCGAAGGGCGCACCGGAGGACCCAAGACGCCATGACGTTGGTGTAGGCGTTGTTGGCCAGCGCCGGCCCGTCCCTGTTCGGGTCCTGGGTATGGAACTCGTCCGGCCCCACCACGCCCTCGATGACGTAGCGCTCCCGCCGGGGATCCCACTCCGTCAGGCTCGCCCAGAAGCGGGCGATCTCCAGGATCATCTCGGCGCCGAACGAGTCGAGGAATTCCAGATCGTGGGTGATCTTGTAGTAGCTCCAGACATTGTAGGCGATGGCGGCGTTCACATGACGCTGCCGGTGCGTCGTGTCGGGAACCCAGCGTCCGGACTTGGGATTGAGGTGCAACACCTGGGTCTCTTCACGACCGTCGCTTCCGCTCTGCCATGGGTACATGGCCCCGTGGAACCCTGAGTCACTGGCCAGGAGGCGGGCCTCGTCCAGACGTCGGTAGCGGTACATGAGGAGCGCCCGGGTCACCTCAGGCATACGGAAGACGAGGAGGGGGAAGATGAAGAGTTCATCCCAGAAGATGTGGCCCCGGTAGGCCTCGCCGTGCCAGCCTCGCGCCGGCACACCTGCGTCCCGATCGATGGTATGGGTCGATACGGACTGGATGAGGTGGAAGATGTGGAGGCGGAGGATCAGCTGTGTATGGACGTCTCCGTTGTGGAGTTCGATGTCGGAGATGTCCCAGATGTTCCGCCACCGCCTCACGTGGGAGGCCAGGAGCTCTTCGAAGTTTCCGGCGCGGCGGATGTCCTGGCGGGCCGCCACCTCGGTCTCGCTGATGGCCGGATCACCGGAACTCCGGACGGACACCACCTTCTCCACACTGAGGGTCTTCCCCTCGTGGCACCGGACCCGGAGAAGGTGGGACACACTCTCTTCCTCGAAATGCGGTTCCCGAAGCGTCGGCGCCGGTGCTCCTTCTTCGAACACCCGGGTCCGCGCCGCCTGCGTCATCCGCTTCCGGGATTGGTTGGTCTCGGCCGTGAGGAAGATTCCGTCATCCCCCTCCACGCCGGTGCCCAGGACCCGGAGGTGCTTCTTGGAGAGCTGGCCGTAGCGGGCCACGTTGTCGTTGATCACCGAACCGTCCAGCCCGGAGCGGATCTCCATCTCTCCCGACCAGTTCAGCGGTTTCAGATCCCACCGGATTGCCGCCAGGTGGGGATGGGCCATGTGGACCAGACGGCGACTGACCAGGGAGAATTCCCGTCCGCCGGGATCGCGGAATTCCACCTCCCGGGTCAGGACTCCCTTCTCCACGTCCAGTCGGTAGTCGAAATCCAGGACCTCCACCTGGTCCATGGAGAACCACGGATCGTCCCCCACCCGGAAGGTGAGGGGAAGCCAGTTGGGCCAGTTGACCAGATCCTCGTTCACCAGGATCCGTCCCGAAACCTCGGTTTCCAGCCGGTTGTACCCGCCGGCCAGGTACGTCCCGGGGTAGTGGACCCCATCAGCCGCCGATTCCTCGAAGGCGCCCCGGGTGACCAGGTTCCCGTTCCCCAGTGCGCAGAGCGCCTCCCTCAGGCCCTGCTCTTCCGGATTCCACTCGCGATACGCCAGCGTCCACGGCAGCAGTTCCCGGTGCCGGGGACCCTGGTGTACATCCGGCGACCCAAGCCGTTCAAGGACGGTGCGAAGGAATGAGAGGACCTCGTGGGTATCGGCGAGGACGTGGTGGGCCAGGGTCGGCTCATCCGCCGGACCCACCCGGATGCCCACCCCGATCTCACGTAGACTCTCGAAGGCATCCTCATCGGTGACGTCATCTCCGATGTAGATGGGGAGAACGTCGGAGCCGGTCCATCCCAGCCGCTCCAGGATCCACTCTACTGCCCGGCCTTTGTGCCAGTCCACATCCGGCTGAAGCTCGAAGACCTTCTTGCCACCCTTTTTGCGGAGCCCGGTGCATTCGGTGATGACCCTGTCCACGGCGGTCTCAACGGCGTGAACTTCCTTGTCATGCACCTCGCGGTAGTGGACGGCGATGGCGAACTGCTTCCGCTCGACGCGAGCGCCGGGCACCTCCGCCAGTCGCTCGCCAAGAGCCTCCTCCGCGGCGTCCAGCTCCGGAAGGCTCTCCCTGGCCTCGTCGTGGCTGCGGAGGAGTCCCCCTGGACCCGAAATATCGAAACCGTGACTCCCAGCATAGAGGAGATCTTCGAGTCCAACCATCTCCTGGACCTCCTTCAGGTCCCGGCCACTCACCACTGCAACTGTGCAACACGAGGCCAACCGGTCCAGCACATCCCGCATCTCGTCGGACAGCAGCGCATTTTCCGGACGCTGCACGATGGGCGTCAGGGTCCCGTCGTAGTCCAAGAAGAAGACCAGTCTACCCAGGACCGCCCGCTCGGCGAGGATATCGATTCGGTCCATGGCCGAGGTCGGCCGTTCTCCCTGCGTAGGGGAGGAATCGGGCGAGGCGTGCGCGTGATCCCGATGGCGGGACTCAGTCATCTCACTTCTCCTTAATGGCGGTCGGAACTTGGAGGACGGCACTTGGATGGGCCGGAATGTGTATCTTCTGACTGGGTCGTGCCCGAATACTTCGGCGCCAACCCACAATTCTGACTCGTTAGATCATGAATCAGACAAAAATGGATATTCAGTGGAGATTCGCATGAGATTTCAAGGATTCAAGGTTCGTCGCATGGCTCTACCCGTTCTTCTGCTCCTGGCCGCCATGGGCTGGTCGCCCACCCCGGCCGTCGCCCAGGACACTGCCATCTTCGTCGTGGTGACTCAGGAAGACAACATGACCCAGGGCATGGCCATGGTCTTGGCCAACCAGAGCCTGGACCAGGGCGCCGAGGTCCGGGTCCTCCTGTGTGGGGCCGGAGCCACCCTGGCTCTTTCCGGTCATGACGGAGAGCTTCTGCAGCCCCGTGAGGTCTCCCCCGGTCAGCTCCTGAACCGACTCATTTCCCAGGGCGCCCAGGTGGATGTGTGCGCCATCTTCCTTCCCAACACCGAGTGGACCGAGGCCGACCTTCGGGAAGGGGTGGGAGTGGCCCAGCCTCCTGAGGTGGCGGCCTACATGCTCCGGCCCTCTGTCCGCTACTTCACCTTCTGACTCTGATGCTCCAGCCGGCGCCCCGGGGGGGGGACGGTTGCGTGCTCGTGCCCCCGGGAGATCCGGCTCAGGCGGAGGGGGAGGGATCCTCCCCCTCCGCTTCGGGCAGGAGGACTGTGAAGCAGGTCCCTTCGCCGGGGCTGCTCTCGACCGAGATATGCCCCCCATTCTGCCGGACGATTCCGTACACCGTGGCCAGCCCCAGCCCGGTCCCCTGTCCGAGTTGCTTGGTGGTGAAGAAGGGTTCGAAGATGCGGCGGCGAACCACCTCCTCCATCCCCATCCCTTCGTCTCGGATACTGAGACGGAGATAGGTTCCGGGGCTGGGTTGGTCCAGGTCAGCGTCCTCGCCGCCTGGTACGACGAAGCGATCCAGGGTAATCTCCACGATTCCTCCGTTGGGCATGGCATCCCGGGCGTTCAGCACCAGGTTGGAAACCACCTGTTCAAGTTGGCTCCGATCGGCAAGCACCCCGGTTTGGGATGTGTCGATCCTCGTTTCAATGCCGATGTGGTCTCCCAACAAACGCTTGAGCATGGAGAGGGTTTCCGCCACCACTTCCGCAAGATCCAGGGTCCGCGGCCGCATGACCTGGCGTCGTCCGAAGGCCAGGAGTTGGGCGGTGAGCCGTGCGGCCCGTTCCGCTGCCTCATGGACTTCCTGGAATTCGTTCCGTAAGGGATCTCCCTTGGGGAGCTCCCGGAGCTTGACCTCGGTAGAAGACAGAATGACGGTGAGGAAGTTGTTGAAGTCGTGAGCGATCCCCCCGGCCAGGCGCCCGATGCTCTCCAGCTTCTGGCTCCGTAGGAGTCGGTCTTCCAACGCCCTTCTCTCGGTGATATCCATCACCATTCCCACCAGGCGAAGAGGACGTCCGGTTTCATCCCGGTACACCTCGCCTCGCTGGAAGATGGTACGGAAATCCCCGTCCGGTCGCTGGATGCGATATTCCACGTCCAGGGTCGACTCGCCCTCCCGAGCCCGCTGAAGCGCCCGTCCCAGGCGATCTCGATCCTCGGGGATCACCATGGACAGGAAGTTCCGCAGGTCGTGGTTCAACCCCTCGGCCGAAACTCCAAAGATGCGGTGGGTCTGTCCGGACCAACGGAGGTGGCGTCCACGCACTTCGTACTCCCAGGTGCCCATTCGTGCGATCCGCTGGGCATTGTTCAGAAGCGCTTCACTGCGGCGTAGTCGCTCTTCGTCCTCCAGGCGGCGGGTGATGTCATGTCCCGTCAGGTAGAGGAGCTTGTCTTCCCGCGCCGGCATACCTGACCAGGAAAGCGTCCGGCACTCGCCGCCTCGCCCCACGAACCGGGCGTCGAAGCGGGAGCCGGCCAGCCCCGAGGCAAGACGGCTCAACTCAAGCTCTACCCGGGTCCGGTCCTGCTGATGGATCAGGTCCGGGAGTCGGGTGCCGAGAAGGTCAGGTGTGTCATACCCCGACATTCGCTCGGTGGAAGGACTCACCATGCGGATAGTCCCATCCAGATCCAGCACCACCATGGGGTCCGGGGCCAGTTCGAATACCTGCTCCAGCCGCCGGGTGGCCCGCTTCTCGGCGGTGACATCCACCAGGGCCAGGAGTCCCAGACTCCGACCCCCATCAGCGCCCACCGGGGAAGCGTCGATACGGACGGTGAGGGACCGACCTTCCGTATCCCGGAGACGGCACTCCTCTCGGGCGCTCTCCCCATCATCCAGAACCCGGGCCAGCACCCGCCCCAGCGTCTCCCGCTCCCCCGCCGGTACATGCTTCCGGAAGAATTCGGTCCGCAATTGGGCCGGGGGCGCACCCAGGAGCTGGGCGGCCGTCTGGTTGACCTCACGGATGCGGCGGTCCGAGTCGATGACCAGGAACCCCGCCGGGGAAAGATCGAAGAGCTGGAAGTAGCGCTGACGGGCATCTTCCAGGGATGCCTGCGTTTCCCGAAGCTCCTGGTTCTGCATCTCCAACTCCACCTGGTGGATCTGGAGCTCTGCCAGGAGTTCATGGGAAGGGCGATCCCTTCGATGGTCCTTTGAAGCGCCTCCTCCTTCGCGGGGAGAGGTGCTCACCGGAATCCCTCAGGAGAAGCAACGCAGATTGGGTCCCTGGTCATCAATCCTGCTCTCCGGTACCAGTCGTCTCGGGAACCAGGACGAAGATCACACCATCCCGGTGGCCGTCGGGATGGATCATGGGCGCGAGCCAGAGCGTGCACGGGGTGGAAGACTCCGGAGTTGACCCGTTGACCCGAGCACGCCGCGTCTCTATCGGGCCACTTCCCTTGCCCTGCCCTGCCAGTGTGAGCAACTCCTGCTCCATGTTCATCCGTTCGGGGGGAATCAGGTCGAAATAGTCCATGCCCACCATGCCGGCTGGGGAAACCCCCAGGACGTCACCGGTGGGACCGGACATGGAGGTAATGCGCCCTTCGCCGTCGGTCGTTCCAACGAGGGAAGAGGGATCGCGGACCAGCGCCAGCAGACTCCCCAGCGCGGCTTCAGCCTGACGTCGCGTGGTCACGTCGAAGTGGGCGATCACCAGCCCCGATCGGTCCGGGAGGCTGGTGGCCGTGACCACGAACCACCGGTATTCACCGGGTGAGTGGCAGGGGTATTCCAGGGAGAAGGAGTCCCGTTCGCCCTCCAGGACGGACCGGAACCCGGACAGGCAGGTCCCGGCCTCCCGGCTCCGCTCGCCGTCCGATTCCCGACAGACCCCGAAGTAGTTGGTGCCGACTCCAACTCCACCGGAGGGGATGCTCCCAACGCCATCGAGACTGTTCCGAGCGGCAAAATCCATCCAGGGTTGGTTCACGGCGATGATCACCCCTTCCGGGTCCAGCACGGCCACGTTGGCTGGAATCGCGTCCATGACGCCCCGAATGAGCCGGCTCTGGCGGGCTTCCCTCTCCTCGGCACGCCGGCGCTCCGTGATGTCGATGACGGTGAGGACCATCCCCTCGATCAAACCGGTCTCGGTCCGGTACGGCATCATACGCAGCAGGAAGACGCGACCATCGGGCTGATCCGAAACCACTTCGCCCCCTTCCTCCCGGAGCAGAACGGAGCGGGCCATGTCCGGAAGATCGGGCTCGTGGAGATGACGAGCCAGGAGCTCAATGGGAACGCCCACATCCCCCTCCTTTACCGGAATCAGCCGTTCGAGACTTGCCGAGAGCTTGCGAATCCGGAGGTCTTGATCCAGAAGCAGGGTTCCTACGCTTGAGCTGGCGAAGAGGTTGTTGATGTCGTTGGTCAGTTCGTTCAGTTCCTCAATCCGGTACTGGGACTCCGAGTTGACGGTCTGGAGCTCCTCGTTCACCGACTGAAGCTCCTCATTGGTGGACTGTAGCTCTTCGTTTGTGGCCAGAAGCTCCTCGTTGGAAGACTGGAGTTCTTCATTGGATGTCTCGAGCTCCTCCACCGTGGCCTGCAGGCTCTCCTTGGTATAGACCAATTCCTGCTCCGTCTCGGCGAGGCGCCGGGCCAGAGCAGGACTCGCCTCTTCCGGATCGTATTCCTCAACTGACGCCGGGTCGTGGGTCTCACGCTCCCTTTCCTCGATGAAGACCAGGCGGAGTGCCGGCCCATCAATCTTTTCACGACCTACGTCCCGGATCCGGATGCGCACGGTCCGCACCATGTCGCCGTCCCTGATCCGGACATTGTCCAGGGTGAACTCACCGCCCTCACGGTCGACCCGATGGAGGGCTGTCCGCAGGGCCGGAGCAATGTTGTGCTGCGTCAGGCGAAGGAGGTCATTGCTCACCGATCCCTCCCGGAACCGCAGGTACTCGGTGGCCCCACCGAAGAGGTGAACCACTTCGTTGCGGTGGTTCACCACGATGCACGCCGGCGAGTAGTCCGAGATGATCTCCCGGTAGATGGTCTCCAACCGATGAAGCGCTTGAGAACGATCGGCAGCGGCGCTTTCGGCCGCGGGACCGGTGGTGGGAAGAGGGGTGCGGGGACCGCCCTGGAGGGGAGGGGCCAGCGTTCTGGGAAGCGTCACCCCGCTCCGGGCCTGGAAGATCCGGTGCTTCAGACTGATCCCGCTGAAGCGGCTGGTCTGCTCGCCCAGGCTCTCGCTGGAGCCCAGGAAGAGGATGCCGTCCTTGCGCAGGGCATAGTGGAACATGGCCAGTACGCGGCTCTGGAGGGGCTGGCTGAAGTAGATGAGCGCATTCCGGCAACTGATGAGGTCGATGCGCGTGAAGGGCGGATCTTTCAGGACGTTGTGCTGGGCGAAGGTCACCATCTCCCGAAGGGACCGGGTGACCCGGTAGCCTCCCTGGGTGGCGGTGAAGTAGGTGTTCAGCTTCGACACGGGAATGTTGGTGACTTCGCTCTCCGTGTAGAATCCCTGGCTGGCAGTGTGGATGAAGGTGGACGAGATGTCGGTACCGAAGATGGTCACTTCCCGTCTGCGTCCGGTCCGGCGCATGGCATCGGCCAGGAGCATGGCGATGGAGTAGGCCTCCTCGCCGGTGGCACACGCCGGTACCCAGACCCGCACCGCTTCCTTCTCCGAGCCACGCGCCAGGATTCCCGGGACCACCTCCTGAGCCAGCGTTTCCCACGACTCCGGATCCCGGAAGAAGTTGGTCACCCCGATGAGGAATTCGTTGAAGAGCTGGTCCAACTCTTCGGGAAAGCGCTGAACGAAGGACTCGTACTCCTTCAGGCTGTGGAGTTGGTTGACGGAGATGCGGCGCGCCACCCGACGGTCGATGGTGGAGGCCTTATAGAAGGAGAAGTCAACCCCCGTCCGTTCCCGGAGGCGGAGGAAGAGCCTCCGCATGGTTACGTCGGTTGAGCCCTCTTCGCGTTGAATGAGCTCCTGGCGGGCCGCGAAGGGGTGGCGAACGAAACGGAGGAGTTGCTCGGGCATCTCTTCCGGCGGGAGCACGAAGTCCGCGAGGCCCGTGGCGATTGCGCTCCTTGGCATCCCGTCGAACTGGGCCGAACCCTCACTCTGTACCATGACCAGGCCGCCCACCTCCTTGATGGCCCGGATCCCCATGGTCCCGTCGCTCCCTGTTCCGGAGAGCACAACTCCCACGGCCCGGCCTCCCACATCCTCGGCAAGGCTCCGGAAGAAGATGTCGATGGCCAGGTTGACGCCCCTGGATGAGTCCGGGGGAACGTGGAGAAGTCTGCCCTGGTGCACCTTCAGGTTGGTGCGGGGCGGGATCAGATAGATGTGGCCCTCCTCCACCCGGGTTCCATCTTCGGCCCGATGGACGGGAAGGCGGGTCTGGCGTGACAGAAGCTCCACCATGAAGCTTCTGTGGTCCGGAGAGAGGTGCTGGATCACCACGAAGGCCATGCCACAGTCAGGCGGCATGCCCTCGAAGAACTTGCCCAGTGCCTCGAGCCCACCGGCCGAGGCGCCCACACCCACCACAAAGAACTCGTCGTCTTGCGGGCACTTCTGGTCTCCGGTCGGGGGGACGGCGGCCGGGACCCGACCCTCCGACTCCGATGCCTCCGTTGGAACTTCGGACCCGTCGGGGGGATCTTGCGGAGCTTCCACCATATCCGCCTTCGGTGGCTGGGGGTTCGTCTCGGATTCGGACTCGGTCACGCATTCCTCCGTGGAGGTAAAGCGGTGGAGCCGGATCCTTTGCTGGGCTGGACTCCGACGTCAGCCTGAAGGGCCGGCTGCCCCCATTCACCGTTGGACTCGCGCAAAGTATCGGTCGGGTTATGGAATGAAAAGGACGAACTGGATGATGGGGGTATCTTGAGCCAGGAAGGTGACACAACGGTGGCGGCGTCCGAATCGACCGGAATCGCCGGCGCCGACCGAATGGCGCGCGGATCCTCCGGGGAGACGGCGGTCGACGCCCCCGCTCCGGCAAGTGATCCCATCACCGACCTTGGGCTGGTGGGGCTAACCCTTATCTGGGGGAGCAACTTCGCCGTGGTGAAGTGGGCTCTGGACGTGCTCTCACCTCTGGCCCTGAACGCCTTGCGGTTTCCGCTGGCCTGTCTGGTCATCTGGGTCGTGGTCCGGGCCACCGGGCCCCTACCGCGGATCCGGAAGCGTGATCTCCCGGCCCTGCTGGGCCTTGGTTTCCTGGGGAACGCGGCCTATCAACTCCTCTTCATCTACGGACTGGATGGGACCCGGGCGGGGAATGCCGCGCTTCTCATGGCCACGGTTCCGGTCTGGGCCCTGCTTCTGGCGGCGGTGACACGGGAGGGGACGCTGGACCGCACGGTCTGGTGGGGGGTCCTCCTCACTGTGGCTGGGGTCGGGCTCATGGTGGTGGGGGGGAGTGGCGGGGTGGGGATCGAGGGCGCTTCCCTGCGGGGAGATGTTCTCATGCTCCTGGCGGCCATGAGTTGGGCGGCCTATACGGTGGGGACCCGCCCCCTGAGCCTTCGGTATGGTGCCCTTCCCGTCATCGCCTGGACCCTTTGGTCCGGGTCCGCCGTGCTCGTGCTCCTGGGGCTACCCTCATTGGGCGATGCCCGGCTCTCGTCGTTGGGCGTCGGGCCCTGGATCGCCGTGGTGTTCTCGGGCGTGTTCTCCCTGGGGGTGGCCTACCTGCTCTGGTATCGGGGGGTGGTGCGTCTCGGGAGTGCACGAACCTCGGCCTACGCCAACCTGGTTCCCGTGGTAGCGCTGGTGGTGGCCTGGTACTGGCTGGGCGAGGTTCCAACCGGAATCCAGTTGGCAGGGGCCGCGGTCATCCTTTCGGGGATCGTGATGGCGCGGTGGGGAGGGCGCTGGTGGGCCGGGAAGAGGGCGAGTCGCGCTGAGGTGGGCTCAGGCTCTTCCTGACCCTAACCCCCACTCTGAATCCTTCTCCGGTTCGGGGGCGTAGAGAGAGGTGCCATGAACTTTCTCCTGACCCTCGTCTTCCTTGCTGCTCCGTGGGGGCCGGTTTCGGCCGGGCCCACGGCGTCACCCGCCACGGCCCCCGGTACCGTGACGGTTTCGGGTTCCTTTCATGCCATGGAGGCCCTGGCCTCACTGGCTTCCGACCCGGCAGTGGATCCTTCCACAGCGGGAGACACCCTCACCGCCGAGGACGCCTGGCTGGATCCCGGCGTACGTACCCTCGTTGAGCGGGCTCGCCGGGTGCGGGGCCGGACGGCCGAAGGAGTCGAACGCTACCAGGCCACGGTCTGGGAGCGGGTCGAGGTGGGGCTTACGGGAAACCGCTTCCGCCGCGAACGGACGGCCTTTACCGACGAGCGTAGAGCGCGCGTGGCCTGGGAGGCGCCGGGGAACCGGGTGGTGCGGTGGGAGGGGGCCCGGCAGGCCATTCCCATGGCCGGGGTCCGAAGCGAGGATGACTCCGGGATGGCCGAGTCCCTCGCGAGGACGCTCGGTTCCATGACCGGAGGGTCATCCCCTGTCTTCAATGCGCCGGGCGACGACCGGATCTTCTTCGGCGGGTGGGGGGGCGACGACTGGGGCCTTCACCCTCTGGCCGACACGGCCCACCACGCCTACCGCTACGGGAGTGGAGATACGCTGCGGGTCACACTCCCCGGAGAGAGCCGGAGCCTGGAGTTGGTGGAGGTCCGGGTCGAGCCCCGGCGCATGGATCCACGGCTGGTTGTGGGGTCCCTCTGGTTCGATCTGGCCACGGGCGATCTGGTACGAGGCACCTACCGACCGGCCCGTCCCATCGTGCTTGTGGAGGACCTTCCGGACTCGCCCGGCGCGGAGGGGACCCGTGTTCCACTCCTCCTGCGTACGATCCAGTTGGAGGTCCGACAGGTCACTGCAGATTACACCCTCCAGGAGATGACGTGGTGGCTCCCCCACCGATACGCCATCAGCCTCGAACTCCGCTTCGGCGAGTTCCTTCGCTTCCCAGTGGTCGTCCAGTGGCAGGTGGATGACTACCGGGTGAATGGTGACGAAGGGGAGTGGGGAAGGCTGGCGGAGGTTCCGGAGGCATGGGTCCGGGCTGAAACCCTGCGGCCGAGCCGGGCGCCGGGCGCCTCGGACGGGGACTCGGTCAGCGTGGTCACCCTGGTACCGCCGGCCGACCTCCTGGGCCAAGGTCTGGTGGGAGTTCCGGCGGGGGGGGCGGGGACCGAGCTGGGCGCCCCTGCTCCTCCTCGCCCCTTCACGGCGGAGGAACTGGAGGCCTTCCGACAGGATCTGGAGGGCATCCTCCCCCGGGTCGAGATCTTCGCTCCCCGCGTCACCTGGGGACTGGGCGATGGTCTCCTCCGCTACAATCGCGTGGAGGGCGTCAGCCCGGGCGTGGCCCTGGTGGCACCCCTGGTCCCCGGGTGGTCCATCCGCACCGAGGCACGTCTCGGTTCGGCGGATCCGGTGCCGCTGGGGTCCGTTCGCGTCCGCCGCGGGGCAGGGGACCGGAGCCTGGACCTGGCGCTACACCACTCCCTGGCTCACGGCTCGGACTGGGACGATCCCCTGGGGCTCTCCGCCTCTCTTGCCACTCTGCTGGCCGGTGTGGACGCCGGTGAGTATCACCGGGTTTCCGGGCTCGAGGCGGGGCTCCACCGACGGGGACGGAGTGGGGCGATTCGTGCTATGGCCTTCGCCGAGCGCCACCGCAGTGCGGAAAAGAACACCGACTTCTCCATGCGCCGGTGGGTGGGGGGCGACACGCTCCGGACCAATCGGGAGGCTCTGCACGGGGCATGGGTGGGCCTTCGGGTCACAGCCGACGGACACCGTGGACGGGAGATGGCGGGAGGGCGGGCCTTCGGGCGGGTTACCCTGGAGGCCGCCACCGGGGAGACGGCCTACAGTCGCCTGGGCCTCTCCGGGGGGGTGATCCACCCTCTGGGGCCGGTGGAACTGGGGATGGAGCTCGGGGCTGGACGAGGGTGGGGCGACCTTCCGCCTCAGCGTGAGTTCCAACTGGGCGGACCCCGGAGCGTGCGGGGCATCCGCCATGGCTCCCTGGTGGGGCCGGCCCACGGCTTCGCACGGGTGGAGGTGGCCCGGCCGGCCCGTGGCGCCAGACTCGCTCTCTTCGGCGACGCCGGGTGGGCCGGATCCACGGACCGGATCCGTTGGGACGAAACGGTACGCAGCGCCGGACTCGGAATATCCGTCCTCGACGGATTGATCCGCATGGATCTGGCCCGTGCCCTTCACGGCGCCGACGGGTGGCGGATCCACGTCTATCTGGACGGGATCCTCTGACGGGGCGGCGATCCCCTGACCCGCGCTACGATTCGGGATACGGGCCGTGGCCCGGCCGACCCGGCAGCAGTCCCATCCCCGCCGCCGCCGGCGGGCACGCGCTACCGTTCTATCCCGAGCCGCTGGATCCGGGACGCCAGGGTCGTGGGCGGGATCCCCAGCAGCGCGGCGGCGCCTGCCTGCCCCCAGATTCGCCCCCCGGTCCTGGTCAGAGCCGCTCGGATGTTTCGGCGCGTCAACGCCTCCATCTGGTCATCGGTCAGTACCGGGACCGCGTCCAGCGGAACGTCGGGGTCCAGAGGAAGGGTGCGCGGTTCGGCTTCATCGTTGGGAGGGGTCCATCCATGACTGCGATCGGACGGAGTCTCTGGGCCCTCCTCCACAGGCTCGACCGGGGGTGAAGAGGGCGACGCGGGGGTGGAGGGCGTTCCAACCTCGCCGGAATCCCGGAAGAGGTCCTGGAAGTCGAGGCGGTTGTCGGAGCAGGTGATGAGGCACCTCGCCACCACATTACGGAGTTCCCGCACATTTCCCGGCCACCGGTGCGCCTGAAGGCGCGCGAGCCCCTCCGCTGTCGGTCGGACCTCATCCTTCCACCCCCAGCGCTGGGTGATCTCCCGGATGAAGTGGTATACCAGGAGCGGGATGTCCTCCGGACGATTCCGCAGAGGGGGCGTGCGGAGGGGGAAGACGGAGAGTCGGTAGTAGAGGTCTTCCCGGAACCGCCCGGCTCGGACCTCCGGGGCCAGGTCCCGATTGGTGGCGGCGATGATCCTCACGTCGGCCGTCCGGACGCGGTTCTCTCCTACCCGCTGATAGCTACCGTCCTGGAGGACCCTCAGCAGTTTGCCCTGGAGTTCGAGGGGAAGCTCGCCCACTTCATCCAGGAAGAGGGTTCCTCCGCTTGCCGCCTCGAAACGCCCGGGTCTGGCCCGGATGGCGCCGGAAAAGGCGCCCTTCGTGTGCCCGAAGAACTCACTCTCCCAGAGGTTCGTGGGGATCGCCGCACAGTTGACCTTCACCAGGGGGGCCTGGGCCCGAGCGCTTCGCTCGTGGACGGCCTGGGCCACCAGCTCCTTTCCTGTCCCTGATTCCCCTTGGATGAGCACGGTAGCGGAGGTGCCGGCCACCAGGTTGAGCTGTTCCAGGAGGTGCAGGATCAGCGGGCTGCCCCCGACGATTCCACCGGGTGCCTCCGCCTCCCTGACCCGAGTCCGCAGATCGCGGTTCTCCCGGCTCAACTCCCGGCGGAGTCGGTCCAGGCGCTCGAACGCCAGCATGTTGTCGACGCTGAGGGCAACCTGATCGGCCACCCGCTCCATGAATGCGGCATCGGATTCATCGTACCGGGCAGGGGTTCGGCTCCCCACGGCCATGACGCCGATGGGGGCGGAATCGGTGCGGAGTGGAGCCGAGACGTAGGAGCGGATTCCCTTTTCAAAGAGTAGCTGGTCATCCCGAAAGCGAGACGGTGATGTCGCCAGGTCTCTTCGGATGTGGGCCCGACCCTCTTGAAGGATCTGGCCTGTGGCGGTGTTGGCCACGGGCAACTCCGAGCCGGTGGCTTCCATGGTCGCCGAGTCGGAGTCGCCCATGAGGGTGATCACGGAGAAGGCGTCGCCGGAGGCGTTCAGGAGCAGCAGGCTCATACGATCCACGGGGAGAACCCGGCGCAGCGTCTCCGCGATTCCGCGGAACAGGTCCACTCGCTCCAGCTTGGAAACCAGACGGTTGTTGATGTCCAGAAGGACATCCGCACGGGTGTCGGGTTCGGACATGGATGGCGGGATGAGAGGGGCGCGGGTTCGGACCTTCCCACAGTACAGCGCTACGAGACTTCGTGCCACGTGACTACGATATATCGTGGTAACCACGAGAAATCGTAGTGCGGCATTCGGGGCATCTGGCGTTGTAGGTCATGACATGGCAAGGCGTTATGGCGTCATGTGTCTGCGGCATGAGGCTTGTTCCTATGCAGAGGTGTTCGCCCGGATTCCCTCGACACCTGGGACCGGACCACCTGCCTCCGCCAGGACTGACCATCAACCTCCGAGGACCCATGTTCCAGGCCCCAGGACGCACCGAGCCATCGACTCCCGACCCTTCTGCTCCCACCCTGGAGGGCGCCGCGCAACGGTTCCATGAGGAGGCCCTGCCGCACCGGGACGCGGTGCAGGCCTTCGCTCGTCGTCTCACGGGCGACCCGACGGAGGCGGACGATCTGACGCAGGAGACCTTTCTCAAAGCCTGGCGCTCGTGGCTGCAATTCACCCCCGGCACAAGTTGTAGGAGTTGGCTCTTCACCATCTGCCGGAATCACTTTCTCAGGACAAGGGAGCGGCGAGTCCGGCACCGGGACCTGATCCTGCGCGAGACAATGGGCGGCCCGGCTCGCTTCTCCGGGAGTCGCGTTCTGCCGCAGCCCATCAGGGGGCCGGAGGCGGAATTTCACCAGGGCTTCATCGAAGCGCCGGTGCGCCGGGCCCTGGCCGATCTTCCCAAGGGCTACCGAGATGCCGTGGTTCTGTCCGATCTGCGGGGCATGTCCTATCAGGAGGTGGCCGATACCCTGGATGTCCCGGTGGGGACCATCCGTAGCCGGCTCTCCCGGGGACGACGGCAGCTCCGGGCGCGGTTGGAGCACCTGGCACGCGAATACGGGTATCACCTGGCCACGGCCGGGTGACCTGTGAACATTCATTCACCACTTGGCCGGAGTTGGCCCCTTCTCCCTCAACCCTGGAATCCGACCATGGCTGTCCTGGATCCTGAGCATGTCGAGTCCGGCGTGACCCCTGTCCGCCTGAACCTCACCGCGTCGGCCCTGGAGCGCATCCGTGAGATGCTGGCTGAAGAGGACCTCCTGGAGGAAGGGGGGCTGCGCATCACCATGAAGCCCGGCGCCGGGTGTTCCGGGACGCCCAGGTTCGGAATGGTCATGGAGGTGGAGCCGGACGACGATGACACGGTCCTGGAGGCCGATGGGGTCCGCATCTTCCTGGATCCCACCAGCGCTTGGGCGTTGGATGGGCTCCGCCTGGATTGGGTGGATTCTCCTACCATGGGATCAGGGTTCGCCTTCCAGCACCCGCGCGGTCGCGGCGGCCGGGCCTGCTGAGGTTGGGAAGTCCGGGGAAGGGATTCAGGGTTTGTCGCTGATGCGACTCCGGGGCCGGGGGACGCTTGGTGGAACCACCGCCCTCGCGGCCTCGCTCCTCTGGGCCTCCGGCGCTTTTCCACCCGCCCAGGTGGCGCACCCAGTGGGCGGTGGCTGCGGCGTGGTCATATTCGATCTCTACCCCCACGGCGACCATATGCACGTGGCGGATTACCATCCCGTGGTCGGCGACGGCGACGGCGACGGCGACGGCGACGGCTGCGGCGACCCGGTCTTCCTTGATGACGAGACCCTGCTCTTTGTGGTCTTTCCGTCGTCGTCGGCGGAGGATGCCCAGGAGAGGGGGAGCGAAGCCGGGCTTCCCCGTGTCGTCGTCCACCGCCTGTCGGGGTCGCTCCCCGACGCCGGTACCGGGAGGCGGGAAGACGAGGCGACTCCGGGGCTCAATCCGCGCCCCACGCCGGACGGGACGGCCTTCTCCTTCATTCGACCCGCCCACTTGGGATGGAGCGGCCGCCTCCACCGCCGTGCACCGGGACAGGAGGCTTCCGTTCCCCTGATTCCGGAGGTGGACGATGTGATGGGCCACGAGTGGATGGACGACTCGACCCTGGTGCTCATGCGGGAGGGGAGCCCCGGGGTGCTCTGGGTCGCGGATCTGGAGGTGGGCGAACTGCGTCAGGTGGGCCGTGGGGTGCTCCATGGTCTGGAGCGGATTCCCGGCGAGGCGGCCGTCACCTTCGTGGAGCTGGACGGTGACCGGAGCTGGGTCCGGCGCATGGACTCCGCTGCGGAATCGCCGTCGACCCTGGTGGACACGCCCCCGGGAAGCCGGGAGCACGCCTGGATGCCGCCCGGTGTCCTGGGGCCTGGGGCCGCGCTTGTGATGGGCCACGAGGGTGTGCTCTACCGCTTCGAGCCCGGTGCGGACCGGTTCTGGCACCCCATCGTCAACTTGAACGCCTACACAGGGTCGTTCACCGGGGTCTCCGTGAGTCCGTCGGGCCTTCGAGTCGCGGTGGTGGAGGGGGGTTGACGTCCTGAACGTTCAGTAGAAATTGAACGTTCAGAATAGCGTGGTGTTTTCTTCTCCACCTCCCCCTCCCCCAGGTGTCGTTTCCCATGCATAAGGACTCCGAGCGGTTCATCGAGCGGATGGGCCTTCAGTTCGAGACGGACGGGCTTCCGCGCACGGCCGGGCGGATCATGGGGCTGCTCCTCCTCAGGGAAGCGCCCCTCTCCCTGGACGACATTTCCGGTGAGTTGGGCGTGAGCAAGGGGTCTTCTTCCACCAACTGCCGACTGTTGGAGAGTGGCGGATGGGCGGAGCGGGTGTCGCGCCGCGGCGATCGCCGGGACTTCTACCAGGTGGCGCCGGACATGGCGCTGCGGAGTCTCGACGCGGCCCAGACCAGGATCAAGTCTCTCCTGGCCCTCCTCGACGACGCTCTGGAGAGCCTGCCGGCAGAGCTGGAGACCGGGCGCCGTAGGATCCGGGCCGTGGGGGATTTCCACCGTTTTCTCGTATCCGAACTCCAGGACATCATGGAGCGTTGGGCCCGGATCGAGTCTGCTCCGGCCGAATCCGGATCGGACTTGGGGGAGGGAAGCCATGATTGACGGAATCCGGAGACGGCCTGCGCATCGGTGGGTGGTTTCGATATTCGCCGCCGCAGGGCTCCTTATGGGTCTCTGGGGCATCCCCTCGGCAAACGCTCAGGAAGCGGACCGGCCACTGCGGGGCGTGGAGTCCGCCGACCCACTCCGGCTGTCTCTGGATCAGGCCGTGGAGCAGGCGCTGGAGACCGGCGAAGAGGTGCGCCTGGTGCGCGAGCAGATCCTCCAGGCCGAGGAAGAGATCACCCAGGTCCGGTCGGGGGCCTTCCCCCAGGTGTCCACCAACCTCACCTACACCCGCCAGATCCGGAGCATCTTCGACGATCTGGCCACCATGCCCGGAATGACGCCGGGGAACGGGATGGGGAATGGGGACGATGAGAACCCCTTCGCGAACCTCCCCTTCGGCCGTCCCAACACCTGGATCGCCAGTCTGTCCATCAATCAGACTCTCTACGCCCAGGGGCAGGTCACCATCGGGCTGGACATCGCCGAGCGGGTCCGCACCCTCCTGGCCAGGGAGCTGGACGAGACGGAGGCCGAGATTCGGGCCGAGGTGCAGCAGGCTTACTTCCAGGCGGTCTTCTCGGATCGTCTGGTGGAGATCTCCACCGAGGCATGGGAGCTGGCGGATCGCCAGTTGGAGGAAGTGCGTTCGTTCCAGGAGCGCGGCCTGGCCTCGGAATTCGACGTCCTTACCGCTCGCGTCGAGCGGGACAACCTGCGGCCCGGGATCGTGGAGGCCGAGAACACCCGTCGCCTGGCGCGGCAGAATCTCCGGCGCCTGGTGAACCTGCCCCGGGACGGGGAGTTGGAGCTCACCACGGCCCTGGAGGCGGAGCTGTCGGATGTGGACCGGAGGGCGCTGGAAGAGGCGGTCCTGGGGCGTCCCGCCTTGCAGGCCGCTGCCGAACAGATCCGGATCCAGGAAGATCAGGTCCGCCTGGCTCGGGCCGGGTTCCGGCCGTCGGCCTCCGCCTTCGCCGATATCGGCTACCAGGCGTTTCCCACCTCGGTGTTTCCCGGAAGCGACTGGCGGGAAGACTGGAACGTGGGGGTTCAGGTCTCCATTCCCCTCTTCACCGGCTTCCGGCGCACGGCCGAGGTGGAATCAGCCCGCTCGCAGGTCCGGACCTCGCAGCTCGAACGGCAGCGGCTCGAGGAGGGTCTCCTCCTGGAGTTCGACGGAGCATTGGCGGAATTCGACGGTGTGCTCGCCGATGTGGAGGCTCGGCGGGGAACCGTGGAGCAGGCGACCCGGGCGCTGGAGCTGGCCGAACTCCGCTTCGCCGCCGGCTCGGCCACGGCGCTGGAAGTCTCCAACGCCCGGCTCAATCTGCAGCAGGCCCGCCTGAACGAGGCCGAGGGACTTCTGGGCTACGTGCAGGCCCTGAGTCGTCTGGAACGGGTCACGGGAGGGGAGGTGCCCCTCTTGACCACCCGCATCCAGGCGGTGGGAGAAAACCACATGGATTCCGATCCGAGGGATGGGTAGCGATATGGCACGCATGGGACGAACCGGGTGGACCCTCTCCATCCTCGGGCTGCTCCTGGTGGTGGTTGTGGTGGTCCGGGTCTTCCAGCTTGCCGGAGACGAGGATCCGGAGCCAACCGTGGACGAGATCCGGGAGCGGAGTGGATTCGCCGTCCTGGTGGCCGAGGTGGACCGGGGAGACCTGGAGACGTGGCGGCGATTTTCCGGTACGGTCCTGGGAGAGCGGGAGGCCGTTCTCCGGGCCCGGAGCGACGACGAGATCCGGGAGATCCGGGTGTCCGTGGGGGACCGAGTGCAGGCCGGGGATCTGGTGGTCCGTCAGGCGGGTCAGGGATCCGATGCCCGGATCCGTCAGGCCCAGGCCTCTTTTGAGCAGGCGCGGCGCAACGTGGAGCGGCTGCGACCTCTCTGGGAGGCCGGCGCGCTATCCGATCAGGACTGGGATGACGCCAACACCCGACTGGAAGTGGCCGAGGCCGACCTGGAGGCCACGGCCGAGGCCCAGGACGGCCTGGCACCCATCTTCGGCATCGTCTCCGAGGTGCCGGCGCGGGTGGGGAGCTTCCCCCAGCCCGGGGATCCCCTGGTGCACATCGTGGACGACAGCGCCTACCGGATCCCCCTGCGCATGAGCGAGCGGCAGGCCCTCGAGATCGAGCCGGGGATGCGGGTGGAGGTGATGGGCGTCGAGACGGCGGGATCCGTGGATCGGGTATCCATCCAGGCCGACCTTCGCACCCGGCTCGTGGAGGTGGAGGCCCGGTTTCCTGGGGCTGCCTCCCTCAGGCCCGGCACGTTGGCCGGCGTCCGGATCCTGGTGGATGCCCGGGAAGATGTGGTGCGCGTGCCGGACCAGGCCCTTCGGGACGGCGGCGTCTGGGTGGTCCGGGACGACGATACGGTGGAATTCCGGGAGGTGGAGACGGGACTCCGGAATGACGAGATGGTAGAGGTGACGGCGGGTCTGGAGGTGGGTGAGAAGGTGGTGGTGGAGGGGGCTTCCCTCCTGTCGGACGGTGCCCGTGTGCGGGTGGTGGACTGATGCTCTTCCGATTCCTTCCCCGGCTGGCGGTGCAGCGGCCGGTTCTGGCGACGATGCTGGTCATCGTCTTCGCGGTCCTGGGGCTCTTCTCCTTCACCAACCTCCGGGTGGAGCTCTACCCGGATGTGGAGTTCCCGGTGGTGAGCGTGACCACCGCCTATCCCGGCGCCGGACCCGAGGAGGTAGAGGTCCAGGTCACCGAGCCCATTGAGGACGCGGTCTCCAATATCGCCAACCTGGACAACCTCACATCGTTTTCCCGGGACAACGTCTCCATCGTGATCATGCAGTTCGATCTGGATGTGGACGCGGATCTGGCCGCCATCGATGTGAAGGACCAGGTGGACGCCATCCGGGCCCAGCTCCCCGACGGGGTGGACCCGCCGGTGGTACAGAAGTTCGACATCGATGCCTTCCCGGTGCTGAATGTGGCGCTGTCCGGACCTCAGGGTGCGGACCTACTCTTCGATCTGGCCGATGATCAGATCCGGGAACGGCTCTCCCGGGTGGAGGGCGTGGCCGATATCAGCGTGGTGGGTGGGCGGGTCCGGGAGGTGGAGGTCCTGGTGGACCCGGATCGCCTGGACGCCTTCGACCTGACGCTCCCCGACATCGTGGAGCTGATCCGGGCCGAGAATGTATCGGTGCCGGCGGGAAGCCTCCGGAACCCCCGCACACAGACGTCCATTCGGGTGCTGGGCGAATACCGGGCCATCCGTGAACTGGAGGATCTGCGCCTCTTCGTGGCCGACGACGAGGTGGTGACGCTGGGCGAATTGGCCACCATCCGGGACGGCTACGGGGACCGGGAACAGTTGGCCCGGGCCCAGGGCCAGGAGGCCGTCTCCATCTCGGTGCAGCGCCAGACCGACGCCAATACCGTGACCACGGTGCGGCTCCTGAGGGAAGAGCTCGACGCCATCCGCGATGAACTCCTCCCGGCCGGGGCCCAGTTGGTGGTGATCCAGGACGGCAGCGTCTTCATCAACGACGCCGTCTGGGACGTGCAGATCTCCATCCTCTTCGGGATCCTCCTCACCACGCTGGTCCTCTTCCTCTTCCTCCACTCGTGGCGCGGAACGGTGATCGCGGCGGTGGCCATGCCCGCCACCATCGTCTCCACCTTCCTCCTTCTGGACCTGGCAGGGTTCTCCCTCAACGTCATGACCCTCCTGGCGCTGGGGGTCACGGTGGGGATCCTGGTGACCAACACCATCGTGGTGCTGGAGAACATCTACCGGTATCTGGATCAGGGGAAGACACCGGAAGAAGCGGCGGAAGAAGGAACGGCGGAGATCGGGATCGCCGTGGCGGCATCGGCCCTCACCAACGTGGTGGTGTTCAGCCCCATTGCCTTCATGGAGGGGATCCTGGGGCAGTTCTTCTACGCCTTCGGCCTCACGGTGGTCTTCGCCACCATCTTCTCCCTCCTCATCTCATTCATTCTCCCGCCGCTATTGGGTGCTCGGATCCTGCGCCGAAACGAGTCGGAGCGGAGCCGGGATACCTGGCTGCGCCCCCTTTGGGATCGGTGGGACGCCGGGTATGCAGGAATCCTGGGCGCCTACCGAAACGGCCTGGGCTGGGCGCTGGACCGGCCCAGGAACGGATGGCTCGTCATTGGCGCCGTGGGAGTGTTCTTCGTGGGATCCCTGGGGCTCTCGTCCCAGTTCATTGGGGGCGAGTTCTTGCCGCAGCCCGACGAGGGAGTCATTCAGATCGAACTGGAGCTTCCCTCTGATGTGAGTCTGGAACGGACGGAGGCAGTGGTTGTCCGGGCCGAGGACCTTCTGGCCGATCTGGATGATGTGGAGTCCATTCTCAGCACCGTGGCCGGCGGGACGGGCTTCATGGCCGTGGCCGAGGCCACGAATCGGGCCGAGGTCCTGGTGACGCTGGAAGCCGACCGTACACGATCGACGCAGGAGGTGATGCGGGAGATCCGGCCCCTCATGGCTTTGCTCCCGGATACGGAGGTGACGGTGCAGATGGGCGGGGGCGCGGGGGGGCCCGGGGCGGGAGCAGCCATTCAGGTCCAGGTCTCGGGGCCCGCCGAGGAGTTGGAGCAGGTGACGGAGCAGGTCACGGAGTGGGTCCGTGAGGTGGACGGCCTCACAGATGTACGGAACACCATCGATCAGCCTCGGAACGAGCTGGTCTTCCGGCCTGATCGCGCCGCCCTGGGCGATCTGGGTCTCACGGTGGGTCAGGTGGGTAATCTGGTCCGGATCGCAGTGCAGGGCGAGGTGGCCGGAGTCTACCGGGAGGCCGGGGACGAAGTGGACATCCGGGTCCGGTTCCCGGAGAGCGAGCGGCAGCGCGCCCAGCAGTTGGAGCGTCTCCAGATCCCGGTGGACGGCGCCCGCGTGCCCCTGTCCGCCCTGGGAACCCTGGAACTGGAGGCGACGGTGCCCGCCATCCGCCGGGAGGATCGTCAGCGCGCCTACGACGTGGAAGCGGAGATCGCGACGGGCACACTCACCGACCGGGTGGCCGCCGTGGAGGAGCGCCTGTCGGGTGAGTCCCTCCCCCCGGGGTACAGTTGGGCCATCGGCGGAGAATTCGAGGACTTCGAGGAGGCGCTGAGTGAGATCCTTCGGGCCCTCATCCTGGCCATCATCCTCACCTACATCGTGCTGGCCATGATCCTGGAATCATTTGTGCATCCCGTCACCATCATGCTCACGCTGCCCTTGGGAGCTGCCGGCGCGGCCCTGGCCCTCATGCTGACGGCGACGCCCCTCAACATCTTCGGGATGATGGCGGTCGTCATGCTGGTGGGGATCGTGGTGAACAACGCCATCCTCATCCTGGACTATACGCGGCAGCTCATGGACCGCGGCGCGTCGGCGGTGGAGGCTCTCCTTGAGGCGGGACCGGTACGCCTTCGTCCCATCCTCATGAGCAACGTTGCCATTGCGGTGGCCCTTCTTCCACAGGCCCTGGGCACCGGGGCCGGTGCGGCCTTCCGCATTCCCATGGCCGTGGTCACCATCGGAGGTGCGGTGGTGGCGGCCGTCTTCACCCTCTTCCTGATTCCGGTGATCTACCTGAAGGTGGAGGCGCTCCTGGCGGCGCTGCAGGCTCGCACCGCCGGAATCCGGGGGAGAATTACAGGCGAAGATCCCACAGCGGAGCCTTCGGGTTGAACAAACGTTTACCACCGGCCGATATTAAAACCCTTGAATGTGGGGACACGTGGGATCCCCATGTCGAGACCGGCGGTGACGTCCGGACCTGTCCTCACCCCGCGTGAGGTAGTGCCCCAGATCCCACCCGAAGCCCCTGTCATGGACGTTCTCGTCGTTGATGACGACGCACTGGCGCTGGAAGCCCTGACGGCTCACCTCCGACACTGGGGTCATACGGTACTTCCGTTCCCCGATGCGGAGTCGGCCTGGAGGGCGCTGGAACATAGTACGGACGTGCGGATGGCCATTCTGGACTGGATGCTGCCGGGCATGACCGGGATCGAGCTGTGCCGACGGATTCGGGACAAGGAGGGCCCCTACGTCTACACCCTCCTACTCACCGGTCGAAGCGAGCGGGGCGACCTCCTGGCGGGGTTCGAGGCCGGGGCCGACGACTATCTTACCAAGCCCTACGACTGGGATGAACTCAGGGTGCGGGTCCGAGCGGGCGAGCGAATCGTCCGCCTCCAGAATGAACTCATCTCGGCCCGGGAAGCCCTCCGTACCCAGGCCATGCAGGATCCACTCACCAAGATCCTTAATCATGGCGCCATTGTGGACGCCCTGAACGCCGAGATCGATCGGGCCGAGCGGGAGAGCCATCCGTTGGCCCTCATCCTTCTGGACATCGACCATTTCAAGGATGTGAACGACACCTTCGGCCACCTGGTGGGTGACGAGGTATTGCGAGAGGTGGCCCGCCGGCTCAGGAACTGCCTGCGCTCCTATGACTCCCTTGGTCGATACGGAGGCGAGGAGTTTCTGGTTGTGCTCCCCAATATCGAGCGCAACCAGGCGGTGAGTCTGGCTCAGCGGATCCGTCGGATCATCGCAAGCCAGCCCGTTCGCGTTGGGGACTCCTCGGTCCCCATCACGCTCAGCCAGGGGATCGCGACTTGGGACCGCCCCAGGAAGAGCCCTTCCGACCCACTCATCGGAGCGGCCGATCGGGCCCTCTACGCGGCCAAGGCGGCAGGTCGGGATGCCGTTCGGCTCGTCCGGTTCGAGTTCATCGATCCGGATTCCCAGGAGGTTGAGATTCCGTCCGGCATACCGCCGGAGCTTCCGGATTAGGGTGAAGGATGCTCCTTCCGGTCCGCCCTCGGACCGGTCTTCCGGAAGAGTGTGACCCCTTGGGGAAAGAAGGTCGCTTCCCATGCGAACCGGGCCGCGATCCAGGCAAGGGTTGGTCGGGAATAGAAGCAGACGTGCGTTGGATCTCGTAGATAATACCAGTCGGCCAACTCCTCGTCCCGGGGGGGCGGCTGGGTCATGAGGCCAAGCCATCCTCCCTCCCGAAGAAGTCGATTCAATCGCCGGAACTCCTTCCCCGGTTGATGGAAGTGCTCCGCCGTCTCGGTGCAGGTGATGAAGTCGTATCGGCGGCGAAGGACGTCCGGGTCCGGATGGTAGAAGGGATCCCAGATCTCGGTGGGAAACCCCGCCTCGTCCAGCATGGCCTGCAGGGCCGGACCCGGTCCGGCGCCGTAGTCCAGGCCCTCGTGACCGGGCCTCAGGTGGACCATGAGGGGATCGGCGAGTCGCGCCAGAAATGCCCGGTAGCGGGGGTCGTCGGGGTCGTTCTCATGGGTGTCGTAGCGACGCCTCTCTTCCTCCGGGTCCGGTAGCTGCGCCGCCGGCACAAAGAGCAGCCGGCAGGAGGCGCAACGGAGCAGGGGACGTAGCGCAACCACGCTCGTTGGCTGCGGCTCGTGGGCGCCGCAGAGGGGGCAGGCTCCACCTCCCTGGTGATCGGTGCTTGTTTTCAGTTGTACGTTCCGGGTTCGGGGCGGCATGACGGTTTGAGCCTTTCTACACGTTCTTCTGGAATGTGTTTGGCGCCAGGTCCTCTGGTTGCGAATTCTGCCCGGGGTCCCGCATATTTTGCCCACCTCTCCGTGGGACGGTCACACCGTCTGTTCCCCGGGGCCCGGTTTCCGTTCCCCCCACCCTGGATGCCGCCATGCTCCGGAACGCCCACCTCGCCACGCTCTGCGCCACCGGGGTGGCGCTCCTTGCCGGACCGTTCGTATCGGGGATTCCCGGGGGTGGGGCGCCCCTTTCCGCCGTGCCGGTCCCCTTCGGCGCCCACGTGGCGGGCGAGGGGGATTCTCAGGATCTCTCGGTCCAGCTTCGGCCCCCGGCTCTGGAGCCTGACGAAGTCGGGCCGGATCCAAGCCTCCTCACCCCCGATAGCCGGATCTCACGGGTGGTGGGAGAGCGGATGGACCGGGACCTGGAGGCCATGGCACACTTCCGTCCCGGTTATGCCTTCTGGCGGCACATCTTCACCATCCCTGATGGGTCCGTTGTCTTCGGCAGCGGACGGGATGGGCGGATGTTGGCCGTCTTTCCCGCTCAGGGGGACTGGCACCGGACCGGCAGGTGGGAAGAGCCGTCGCTTGAGCGCGCCCTTGACGGATACCGGCTGGAGGGTCGACTGGGAACCCGGCGGGATCAGGTGGCGGAGATCCTGGAGGCCCGGCTCGGGGAACCGGTGGTCCACAACGCCACCCGGGGACGCTTCCTCCTTCCCAATGCCCGTCGGTACGGGAGCTTCATCGCCGAATGGGGCGAGATCTACCAGCGATTCGGGGTGCCGGCCGAGGTGGGTCTGGCCCAGGCGATCCTGGAGTCTGGCCTGAACGGAACGATTCGGTCCGAAGCCCGGGCCATCGGCTTCTGCCAGTGGCTACCTGCCAACTGGGACCGGATGAAGCGCCTGTCGCCCCATGAGATCGAGGGGCACAACCAAACGACCCAGGCGGCCTATTGCGCCGCCTATCTTACAGTGCTGGCCACCAAATTCGGAAGCTTCATCCCGGCTCTTTCGGAGCACCATGCCGGGGGGACGAATGTGGGGCGCACCATCATCAAGGGGGAGCGTCTGGGCGGCGAGGACATCCGGGAGCAGTATCTGGTGGGGGCGGACTTCGCCCGGGATCTCCGGACCATTTCCAATCAGCGCTTCCGGCCCCTGGTCCGCAGCTACGGACCCCGCTCGTTCCTCTACTCCGAGATGGTCTTCGGGAACGCCCAAAACGTGGTGAATCTTCGGGAGTCCATCCATCAGGAGCGGATCCACGCCATGCGGGCGACCCGGCCCATCACCATCGAGGAGGTGGCGCAGCGGACCGGTCTCTCCCTGGATGAGATCCGTCGCTACAACCCGGCGCTGATCCGGCGCGTTCCTGCCGGAGCGGCGCTCTACCTTCCGGTCCATGTGCCCGAGTTCGGACCGGATGTGGCGTTCTGGCATCGGGAGGCCCCTGAGGGCTTTTCCACCGTTCTGGCGGATTTCCTGCAGTTGGAGGCGGATCCGGAGACGTGGGAAGATCCGTCTTTCGGCCCGGTTCTCCGGGAGTTCCGCGATCGCTTCCGGGCCACCGAGTCCGAGGAGGGTACGGTGATGGCCACGGTGCTGGGGTACGTGGCCGGCGAGATGCATACGGGCCGGCGGGCCGAGATCCTCCGGGAATTCCGGACGGACCCGGCGATCGAGCGGCTGGTCCAGGAGGGGATCCGGGCCCGGAACGGCGGGCAGGGAGCCGGCATCCTCACCGGAGCGACTCGCTGAGGTGGTGTGACCCTTCTGCTGGACATATTGACGGTTGGTCCGCATCCTTACACCGGTTTCGGAGTAGACAACCATGTAATCGAAGATTTCTCCAGAAGCGGGGGCAACCAGTGGGACGTGATCGGGGGCCGGAGTTGAGGGTCCAGGTGGACGACAGGTGGG
>REEG01000139.1 GCA_007695195.1 Gemmatimonadales bacterium
CTGCTCCACCGCCTGGGAGACGGCGGCGTAGGCCGGGGTGCCTCCCATGTGGACAATCTGGTACGCCGCCAACCTGAGAACCGGCAGGAGGTCGGCCGGTACACTCCCGATACCCTTGCGGAGGTGGAGATCCAGGAGGTAGTCGAGGCGTCCCCGAAAGCGAACGGTACCGTAGACGGCCTCGTGAACCCAGCCCCGATCCTGTGGGGAGAGGAGCGGCGCCTCTTCGGCCCAGGCCAGATCCAGCCGACGTCCCCGCTCCACGGCGGAGAGAACCCGGAGCGCTGCGCTCCGCCCCCCGGTGACCCCACTCAGTCCAGCATCCCGCGGGTGGGCGACGACGGGACGGCGATCTCGCGCCGGGGCATCCGCCCGGCCAGGTACGCCAGTCGGCCGGCCCGCACCCCGAGGCGCATGGCGTCGGCCATGGCCACCGGATCGTCCGCGGCGGCGATGGCGGTGTTCATGAGCACCCCGTCCACGCCCTGCTCCATGGTGGCGCAGGCGTCCGAGGCGGTTCCCACCCCGGCGTCCACGATGACCGGCACCTGGAGCCGCTCCTTGATCTCCCGGATGTAGAACGGATTCACCAGCCCCAGCCCGCTCCCGATGGGGCTCGCCAGCGGCATCACCGACACGCACCCGGCGTCTTCCAGGCGGAGCGCCATGATGAGGTCGTCGTTGGTGTACGCCATGACCTTGAAGCCCTCGTCCACCAGGACCCGCGCCGCCTCCAGGGTGGCCTGCACGTCCGGAAGGAGGGTCCGCTCATCGCCGATGACCTCCAGCTTGATCCACTCATTGAATCCGGCGGCCCGCGCCAGGCGGGCGTAGCGGATGGCCTCGTCCGCCGTGTAGCAGCCGGCGGTGTTGGCCAGGAGGAAGAACTCGTCGGGATCCAGGTGGTGGAGAATGGCCTCCTCCTTGGACCGGTCCAGATCCACCCGCCGCACCGCCACCGTCACCATGTCGGCGCCGCTGGCCCGGATGGATGCCACCATGGAGGCATTGTCCCGATACTTGCCGGTTCCGACGATGAGGCGGGAGCGGAAGGTACGATCACCGATGACGAAGGGGGTGTCCTGCGTCGGGGAAACCTTGGGCTCGGTCGTGGTCGACATGGAATGCATGGGTTTGATGGGCAAGAACGTCGCGCCTTCCGGCCAGACGGAAGGGGGTGCGGACCGCGGGGGTTCGACGGCGTGGAAACGAAGGGGCGGAAGCGACTCAGCCGCCTCCCACGAAGTGGACCAACTCCAGCCGATCTCCTGGCTGCAGCTCAACCTGGTCGTACTCCTTCCTGGGAAGGATCTCCCGGTTGTACTCCACCACCACCATTCCGGGCACGAGATCCAGTTCGTCCAGAAGCCCACGAACCGTGGCCCCCCGGGTGATCCGGTGATCCTTCCCGTTCACCACCAACGGGATCGTGGTCTCGGTCACGGGGCCTCCGTGGTCTCGGGGTCAGCTTCGCGGGCATCGGTTCCCGCCAACCCATCCCCACCGGACGCCTGGTGGGACCCGGTGACCTCTGCGGAAGTCTCCAGGTCGGAGGCCGGGCCCGATGGTCTCGTGCGATTGGCCAGGGCATCCTTGCGGATGAGCTCCAGGTACGCCTCCACGGCCCGCCCCGGATGGGTATGGTCCCAGACGGCCCGAAGGAGGGCCACCCCATAGGCACCGGCCCTCATGACCGGCTCCACCCGATCCAGGGAGATCCCCCCGATCCCCACCACCGGCACCCCGGGATTCAACCTCCGGATCTGGGAGATCCGCCCGGGACCGGCACCCACGCGCCCTGGATGGGACGGAGTGGGGTAGAGGGTCCCGGCCAGGATGTAGTCCGGACGCTCTTCGTCGGGAAGGGCCAGGGGATCATGCATGGAGCGCCCCACGATCCGCGACGGGCCCATGAGCTTCCGGGTCAGCGGCACGGGCAGGCCCCGCTCGGGAAGGTGCACCCCGTCCAGGCCCAGGAGGCACGCCACGTCCACCCGATCGTTCACCACCAGGAGGCTGCGGCACCGAAGCGCCTCCGGCCTCAGGGCAAGGGTGCGTTCCCAGAGGACGCGTCCGCCCGACCCCGGCCCACGGATGTGGAGGCAGATCCGCCGCCCACCCGCCTCCAGGACCTCCCCCGCCATGGCGGGAAAGCGGGGCAGGGCCAGCACCCGGTCATTGGTGATGAGGTGGAGGGATGGGATCATCGGAAGCGCTCCTCCGGTGGAAGTTCACCCCGACCCCGGAGCCAATCCGAGGCGGGCATACGACGCTTTCCCGGAGGCTGGATCTCGTCCAGGGTCACGCGTCCCCCTGCGCCGGTGGCAACGACCAGACCCCGCTCGGCATCGGCCACCAGGATGGCGCCCGGAGCCGGAAGCGTCACCGGAACGGCATCCTCGGGCTGAACGGAATCCAGCGCCCGGGGCGAGAAGAGCTTCACCGGCTCTCCCTTCAATGTAGTCCAGGCCCCCGGCACCATGTCCATCCCCCGGATGTGGTCCGCCACCTCCCGAGGGGGACGGGCCCAGTCGATGCGGGCCGTATCCCGGTCCACCTTGGGGGCGTAGGTGGCGGCCTCGTGATCCTGTTCCAGGGGCTCCAGGAGTCCGGCCTCCATGGCCACCAGCGCCTCAATGAGCGCCTGGGCGCCCAACTCCGCCAGCCGCAGGTAGAGATCCGTGGCACTGTCTTCCGGGGAGATGGGGATCTCCCGCTGCAGGAGGATGGGCCCGGCGTCCATCCCCTCGCTCATCTGCATGATGGTGACCCCGGTGCGGTCATGCCCCCGGGCCACGGCCCAGTTCACCGGCGCCGCCCCCCGGAGCAGGGGCAGGAGCGAGGCGTGAACGTTTACCGATCCCCGGGGGGGAAGCTCCAGGATCGCCGGCCTCAGGATATGACCGTAGGCCACCACCACCGAGAGCTCGGGGTCCAACTCCCGAAGCTGGGCTTCGAACGCCTCGCCCACGGGACGGTGGGGGGTAAGCACCGGAACTCCCTCCTCCAGGGCCAGCTCCTTCACGGGCGAGGCCCGGAGCTTCCGGCCCCGACCGGCGGGGCGATCGGGCTGGGTCACCACCCCCACCACGTCGTGCCCCTCCCCCACCAGCGCCCTGAGCGATGGGAGGGCGAAATCCGGCGTGCCCCAGAAGAGGATGCGCATGGCGACTAGGCCTCCTTCTCCCGGAGCTTCCGGTACCGCTTCAGGAGGAGCCGCCGCTTGAGGGCGGTGAGGTGATCCACGAAGAGGACCCCGTCCAGGTGGTCGATCTCGTGCTGCAGGGCCCGGGCGAAGAGGCCCTCGGCCTCCACCCGGATGGGCTCGCCGTCGGGGGTCCACCCTTCCACCACCACCTGGGCGGGCCGGTCCACCACCTCGGTGACACCGGGGATGCTGAGGCACCCTTCCGGCTCCCGCTCCCGGTCGTCCGACGCCTCGGTGACCTTCGGGTTCACCAGGGCCACCCGGGCATGATCGCCGTCCACATGGCGGACATCCACCACGCAGACCCGCCGGGACACGCCCACCTGCGGCGCGGCGAGACCGGCCCCCTCCGCCGACACCATGGTGGCGAAGAGGTCATCCACCAGCGCCTTCAACTCGTCGTCGAAGGCCTCCACCTCCCGGGTGGGTTCCCGGAGCACCGGATCCCCCAGGAGGACGATCTCGCGAATGGCCACGCTCAGACGCCCCCTCCGTCGTCCACCCGGCGGGCCACCGAGGCCCGATCCACCAGCAGCCGGGTGTTGTCGGCGGTCTTCAGGGTGAGTTCATCGTCGGTGGCGTGGACGATGGAGCCGATGATTCCCCCACTCATCACAACCTTGTCGCCCTTCTTGAGCTCCTGGATCATCTGGGCGTGCCGCTCCCTCTCCTTCTTCTGCGGCCGGATCAGGAGCCAGTAGAAGATGAGGAAGATGAGGGCGAAGTTCAGCAGCAGTACGAACAGGCCACTCCCGCCGTCGTCTCCGGGGGGGGCCAGCAGTAGGGCGATGAAGGGGTCGATCACTGCGCGCTCCGTGAGGTGGAATTCAGGTTTGGGTGCACATGGGGTGCGTGGGCTTCGGCGCCGTCGTCAGCTCCGGGCGGCCCGGTAGCGTTCGAGCCAGTCCCGGCTCCAACTCCCGAAGGTCCCCTCGGGAATCCGCCGCCGGCTCTCCTCGGCCAACCGGATGAGGAAGCGGATATTGTGCATGGAGATCAACCGGTGGGCGAACGCCTCCCCAGCGGTGACCAGGTGCCGGAGGTACGCTCGGTCGAAGCTCCGGCAGGCATAGCAGTCGCATGCTTCATCCAGGGGCCGGGTGTCCATCCGAAACCGGGAAGCCTTCAAGTTGACCTGACCATCGGGCCAGGTCCAGGCCGTCCCGTGTCGGGCGTTGCGGGTGGGGGCCACGCAGTCGAACAGATCGCACCCTCGCGCAATGGACTCCAGCAGGTCGTCGGGGTACCCCACACCCATGAGATAGCGGGGCCGGTCGTGGGGAAGTTCGGGATCCAGGACCTCCAGCGTTGCCCACATCTTGTCCTTGGCCTCTCCCACCGAGAGTCCGCCGATGGCCAGTCCGTCCCAATCGGCCATGGACCGGATCGTCCGGGCCTGCTCGCGCCGGAGATCCGGGTACACATTCCCCTGCAGAACCGGGAAGAGCGTCTGGGACGGGACCAGCTCGGGGTCCTGGAGCTCGGGCACCTCCGGCAGCCCCTCCCGGCCGATGGCGTGGAAGCGGTCCAGGCACCGGTCCAGCCAGAGCAGTGTGCGCTCGTTGGCCGCCTGCGCCGTGGTCCGGTCACACCCCCCCGGAGGGCACTCGTCGAAGGCCATGATCACATCGGCCCCCAGCGTCCGCTGGATCTCCATGACCGACTCCGGCGTGAACAGGTGCCGGGACCCGTCGATGTGGCTCTGGAACTCGGCTCCCTCGTCGGTGATGCGGTTCATATGGGACAACGAGAAGACCTGATACCCCCCCGAGTCGGTGAGGATCGGTCCGTCCCAGCGCATGAAGGCGTGGAGCCCGCCCAGCGCCCGGACCTGCCGGTGGCCCGGCCGCAGGAAGAGGTGGTAGGTGTTGGCCAGGATCATGGATGAGCCGATCTCGGCCACCTCCAGGGGCGACAGGGTCTTCACGGCCCCCAGCGTCCCCACCGGCATGAAGGCCGGCGTTTCCACCGGGCCGTGGGGGGTCTCGAAGACACCGGTTCGGGCCGAACCCTCCCGGGTGCCGAGGCGAAAGCGGAACGCGTCGTTCACAAGCGATTCTCCGGAGCGGAAGCCCGGCGACGGGGAAGGATGGCCATGGCGTCGCCGTACGAGTAGAAGCGGTAGGGTTCCCGGATCGCCTCCCGGTAGGCGGCCATGGTGGTCTCGTATCCGGCCAGCGCCGCCACCAGCATGAGAAGGGTCGAACGGGGCAGGTGGAAGTTGGTGATGAGGCCGTCTACCACCTTGAACCGGTATCCCGGGGAGATGAAGAGCCGGGTCTCGCCGCCACCGGGGGCAAGGGATCCGTCGGGGGCCGCCGCGCTCTCCAGGGTGCGGACCACCGTGGTCCCCACCGCCCACACCCGTCCGCCCCGCCTTCGGGTCCGGGCTACCGCGTCCGCCGCCGCCCGGGGGACCTCCCACCACTCGGAGTGCATGGCGTGGGCGTCGATGCGGTCCGCTTCCACCGGACGGAAGGTGCCGGGTCCCACGTGGAGGGTGATGCGGGCCACCTCCACCCCTCCGGTCTCCAGGGTGGCCAGGAGTTCCGGTGTGAGGTGGAGGCCTGCCGTGGGAGCCGCCACCGACCCGGGGACCCGGGCATACACGGTCTGATAGCGCTCCCGGTCCAGGAGTTCGGCTTCCCGTTCCAGGTAGGGGGGGAGGGGGAGCTGGCCAAAGCGTTCCAGCGCTTCCTCCACCTCCAGCGGGGTTTCCAGCTCCACCACCCGGCCGCCGTCGGGAAGCCCCTCCACGATGCGCACGGCCAGCTGTTCGCCTATCTCCAGCGTACGGCCGGGTTTGAGCTTGGAGCCGGGTCGCACCAGCGCCTCCCAGCGGCGGCGGCCCTCGTTCAGGGGGCGGAGGAGGAGGACCTCGCCACGGGCACCGGTGGGCTTCCGGCCCAGGAGGCGCAAGGGGAGGACCCGGCTCTCGTTCAGGACCAGGAGGTCGCCCGGGGCCATGAGGCCGGGCAGGTCCCGGAAGCGGCGGTGGGCGAAGGACGATCCATCGGATGAGTCACCTTCCCGTGGTACCACCAGAAGACGACTCTCATCGCGGCGATCCACGGGGTATCGGGCGATCCTGCCCTCGGGCAGTTCGTAGTCGTAGGCGTCGGTGCGGGCGAGATCCGGCACGGTGCCGGCGCCTGGCTCCCCGGCGGCTCCCCGCGGCTCAGCCGTCCCCTGCGGCTCAGCCATCTCCTGCCGCTCAGCCATCTCCTGCCCCTCAGCCATCTCCTGCCCCTCAGCCATCCCCGAAGATGGACGCCTGCTCGTCCAGACCGGCGGGTGGGGCGTACCCGAAGCGGCGGTAGGCCCGGGGGGTGGCGACCCGTCCCCGGGGCGTCCGCATGAGGAACCCCTCCTGGATGAGGAAGGGTTCGTAGACCTCTTCCAGCGTGCCCGTATCCTCGCCCAACGCCACCGCCAGCGACGACAACCCCACGGGCCCCCCGTCGAACTTCTCCAGGAGGGCCCGGAGGATGCGACCATCCATCTCATCGAGTCCGTACTCGTCCACATCCAGCATGGCGAGCCCGGCATGGGCCACCTGGGCGTCGATGATCCCGTCGGCCCGGACCTGGGCGTAATCCCGGACCCGGCGCAGGAGCCGGTTCGCCACCCGCGGCGTCCCCCGGGCCCGCCGGGCCAGTTCGGAGGCGCCCTCCGGCGTGGTCTCGATCCCCAGAAGCCGGGCGCTCCGGGCTACGATGCGGGCCAGCTCTTCCGGCGGGTAGAAGTTCAGTCGCTGCACGATCCCGAAGCGGGCCCGCATGGGTGCTGTGAGAAGCCCGAAGCGGGTGGTGGCGCCCACCAGGGTGAAGCGGGCGATCTCCATGGTCATGGTCTGGGCGCGGGGCCCCTCGGAGAGGCGGATCTCCACCTGGTAGTCCTCCATGGCCGGGTAGAGGAACTCCTCGATGATGGGCCGCAGACGGTGGATCTCGTCGATGAAGAGGATGTCCCCTTCCTCCTGGTTCGAGAGCAGCCCAACCAGATCGGCGGGCTTCTCCAGCACCGGCCCGGAGGTGGTCCGGAGCGTCACGTCCATCTCGTTGGAGATGAGGGCGGCCAGCGTGGTTTTCCCCAGCCCCGGCGGACCGTGGAAGAGGACGTGATCCAGGGGTTCGCCCCGCTGCCGTGCCGCCTCGATGGCGATGGAGAGGGACTCCTTCACCTTCTCCTGGCCCACGAACTCACCGAGTCGCTCCGGGCGGAGACTGGGCTCCACCTGCACATCGTCACCCATGGCGTCGGGCGTGGTCACCTCATGGCGTGCGCTCATGGTCTCCGGAGGGCTCGGCGGATGAGTTCATCGGGGTCGTCAGGCGCCCCGTCGTCCAGGGCGGCGCGGACGGCCCGCTCGGCGTCGGCCGGCCCCATACCCAGAGCCATGAGGGCCCGAACCGCAGCCTGGGCCCCTCCTTCGGCAGGGATGGGCTCCGAGGGGTCGTGGAGCGCCAGGTCCCGAACCCGGTCGGAGAGCTCCAGCGCCAGACGCTCCGCCGTCTTCTTCCCTACGCCCGGCACCTGTACCAGCACCGCCACCTCCCGGTCGGTGAGAGCCCGGACCAGGCGGGCGGCGGAGAAGGTGGAGAGCATGGCCAGCGCCAGCTTGGTTCCCACCCCGGAGGCTCCCAGGAGGCGCTGGAAGAGGAGGCGCTCGCCGGCCTCCATGAAGCCGTAGAGGGCCACGGCGTCTTCCCGGACCACCTGCAGGGTACGGAGCTCCACCGCCTCGCCTGTGTCGGGGAGGCGCTCCACCACGGAGAGGGGGATCTCCACCTCGTAGACCACGCCCCCCGCCGTGGCCACCTCCACCCGTCCCTCCTCCCGGGTGAGAAGGGTCCCCCGAAGCCGGCTGATCACGGCGTGCGCCGGCGTCGGGCGAAGCGGTGGGGAAGGGCGCCCACCATGGCCCCCGCCACCCCTACCGTGAGGTGGCAGAGGGCAGCGGCCACACCGTCGGCGGCGTCAGAGGGCCGGGGCGGCTCCTTGAGGCGCAGACGTTCCTGCACCATGAATCCCACCTGCTCCTTGGTGGCCCCGCCGTTCCCCACCACCGCCTTCTTGATCTCCCGGGGCGAGTATTCGGCAATGGCCAGGTCCCGAAGGGACGCGGCCACGAGCACGGCACCCCGGGCGTGCCCCAGCACCAGCGCACTCCGGACATTCTTCCCCTGGAAGACGGCCTCCACCGAGACCACATCGGGGGTGAATCGGGCCAGAACCTGATCCACGCCCTCGAAGATCTCCCGGATGCGCCGATGGAGCGGAGCCTTGGGCGTGGGCCGAAAGACCCCGCACTCCAGGAGGGAGAGGGTTGTGCCCTCCTGCCGCACCACCCCGTAGCCGGTGGCGGTGGTGCCGGGATCGATGCCCACCACGATCAAGGAGCTCAGGAGAGGGCCTCGGCCATCACCTTCTCGTCGATGTTGGCGTTGGAGTAGACCTTCTGCACGTCGTCGTGGTCGTCCAGGGCATCCAGGAGCTTCAGGAACCGCTCGGCCTCGGCGCCGGCCACATCCATCTCGATCTTGGGGATCATGGCCAGTTCGGCGTGGGAGAACTCCACGCCCTCGTCCTTGAGTCCGTTCTGGACCTGGTGGAAGGACGGCACGTCGGTATGGACGATGAACTCCCCCTCCTCCCGGGTCATGTCCTCGGCGCCGGCCTCCAGCGCCGCCTCCAGGACGGCCTCTTCATGGTACCGGGAGGCGTCCACGAAGATCTGGCCCTTCCGGTCGAACTGCCACGCCACCGACCCATCGGTTCCCAGGTTGCCGCCGTTCTTCTCCAGGATGTGGCGAACCTCGGCCACGGTGCGCTTCAGGTTGTCGGTGGTGGCGGTGATATAGAGGGCCACCCCGTTGGGTCCGTACCCCTCGTAGGTGACGTCCTGGTAGTCCACCCCTTCCAACTCGCCGGTGCCCCGCTTGATGGCCCGCTCGATGTTGTCCAGCGGCATGTTCTCGGCCTTGGCCGTGTCCACGGCGAGGCGGAGGCGGGGATTGTAGTCCGGCTCGCCCCCGCCCTCCCGGGCCGCGACGCTGATCTCGCGGATCAGCTTGCTGAAGATCTTGCCGCGCTTCTGGTCGTTGACGGCCTTCTTCCGCTTGATCTGCGACCACTTGTTGTGACCGGCCACGAGACCCTCCTGCCGCCGGGACGGGGTGACCCAGGCAGACGCGGCTCCGGCGGGGACTACGCCGCGTCCGTGGAACTGGGGAGTCCGGAGCGAAGAGATCCCGGCACTCCACAGGCCCCAATATAGGAAACCGGGGTGATCCCCGTCACCCCGGCCTGTGCCCCCGGGCGCCCCGACCCCGACCCCCGCCGCACTGGCCCCGCCTCCGGGGCCGACATAGGATCCAGGATTCATTCATGGGTTGCCGCGCCCCGTGTGCCCCCTTCGCCCGCCGCCCGTGTGGACACGGACCGGTGCGCTGCCCAAGATGTTCCGTACACATCCTCGGCCCATATCCGGATGAATCCCCCATGCCGTCAGCTCGTTGCGTCCTGCGCCCACTCCTACATCTCGTCCCCCTTACCCTCCTGGGGCTCGCTGTGACCGCCGGCCACGCCCACGACGCCGGCGCCCAGGAGCGACCGGATGTGGCTCCCGCCTCGGCGGCGGGGCAGTCGGCGGTCTACGCCCCTCGGGGGGCGCTGGCCACCAGCCACCCCCTGGCCACCAGTGCCGGACTCCGGGTGCTGGAGGAAGGGGGGAACGCCGTGGATGCCGCAGTGGTGGCCGCCATCGTCCTCACGGTGGTGGAGCCCCACATGACCGGGCTGGGAGGCGATCTCTTCGCCCTGGTCTGGCCCGCAAGCGAGGGACGCCTCATGGGGCTCAGCGCCCACGGACGCTCGGGCTCGGGGATGACGCTGGAAGCGCTCCGTGAGCGGGAGCTGGACCGGATCCCCATCCGGAGCCCCGAAGCGGTGACGGTACCCGGCTCCCTGCGGGGATGGGTCGACCTTCTGGAGCGCTTCGGGACGCTCTCGCTGGCCGAGGCGCTGGAACCGTCCATCCGGCTGGCCGAAGAGGGGTTCCCGGTCTCACCGGTGGTGGCGGCGGACTGGGCCGGCGAGGTCGATGTGCTGCAGGAGAACGAGGGGGCCCGGGCCACCTTCCTGGTGGACGGCGAGCGGGCCCCGGAGGCCGGCGAATGGTTCCGGAACCCAGACTATGCCGCCACGCTGCGGCGCATCGCCGCCGAGGGCCCCGATGTATTCTACGGGGGTGAGTTGGGGCGGGAGGTGGTGGACGGGCTGGCCGAACTGGGCGGGTTCCTGACGCTGGACGACCTGGCGCGCCACGAGTCGCGGTGGGTCGAGCCCCTCTCCGCCGACTTCCGGGGCTACCGCCTCTGGCAGATCCCCCCGCCGGGCCAGGGGATCGCAGCGCTCCAGATGCTCCGGATCCTCGAGCCCTTCCCCCTGGAGCGAATGGGGCATAACTCCGCCGAGTACCTCCACCACCTCATTGAGGCCAAGAAGCTGGCCTACGCAGACCTGGACGGGCACATCGCCGATCCGCGCTTCATGGAGACCACGCCCGAGCAACTCCTGGCCGATGACTACATCCAGGCCCGTCGGGCCCTCATCTCGGCCCACGAGGCCATGGACGCGCCCGACCCCGGCGAGGCCGCCACCCGGAGCGAGACCATCTACCTGACGGTGGCCGATGCCGAGGGGAACATGATCTCCCTCATCAACTCGGTCTACTTCGGGTTCGGCTCGGGGATCGTGGTGCCGGGAACCGGCTTCCACCTCCAGAACCGGGGTGCAGGCTTCACCATGGAGCCGGACCAGCCCAACACCGTTGCGCCTGGGAAGGAGCCCTTCCACACCATCATCCCGGGCTTCGTGACCCGGATCCAGGACAACGGATCGGACGAGCCCTGGCTCTCCTTCGGCGTCATGGGCGGCGCCATGCAGCCTCAGGGGCACGTCCAGGTGCTCCTGAACATGGCCCTCTTCGGAATGGACCCACAACAGGCCGCCGACGCCGACCGGTTCCGCCACTACTCGGGGCTCCGGGTGGGCATCGAGGCCGGGGTAGGAGAGGAGGTCCGGCGGGCCCTGCGTGCCCGGGGCCACAACGTGACGCTCATCGGGCCCGGCGCGGTGGGCGGCGCCCAGATCATCCAGCGCCTGGAGCGGGGCTGGGCCGCCGGCTCCGATCCCCGGAAGGACGGCCACGCGGCGGGGCACTGAGTGGAGCGGCGGTGGGCGCAGTAGACAGCGACCTCACCGCCGAGTTCGGTGCCCGGTCGCCACTTGTACCTATCTGACCGGTCAAGATTCGAACCTCGACCATGACGAAGGGCGTGAGATCCACTTTTCATCCGCTCAGGAGCCGGTGCGACCCACCCACGCCCTCGGCTTCGCCCCCGGCCCCATCCTCGGCTAAGCGCCCCCACCCCCGGCCCCATCCTCGCCGGAATTAGAACGGGGATTCTAATTCCGGCTCTCCGAGGTATCTATCGAGCCGTTCCACCGCCGGTTTGACCTTCGATAGAGAAAACGGCTGCAGAAGTTGACTCTCGCCCCTTTCCCGGGGAGTCGTG
>REEG01000066.1 GCA_007695195.1 Gemmatimonadales bacterium
GGCGGAGGGCGGGGGGGATGGTCCGGGTCCGGCGCCCCACATCCAGCACCTCGCCTTCGCCCCCGCGAACAGCCGTCACTACCGCGGCGTCGCAGGAGAGTCTCCGGGACGTTTCCGCGGAAACGCGGGTCCCGTCCGAGAGGTGGGAGCGGCCGGGGGCGTGTTCGAGGAAGTGGGCGTGGGAGCACGACCCGTTGGTCCGCGCATCCTGAGCCATGGAGTTTCCGCCGCGGACCCTCGCTCCATCACCTTCAACCGCCTCCCCATCACCGGCCTGCAGCGTGGCGGCATCCACATGGAGCACCACCTGGTAGCGCTCGGGGCGGGTGCCGGAGACGGGAGCTGCCTTAACACCGCCGAACGTTTCCGCGGAAACGTTCTCGGCCCCATCCTCCACCCTCCCAAACCCCACCCGCATCGCCTGCTCCACCAAAAGCCCCATTCCGTCGGCCCGCCGCTGCCGGGGGGTGATCTCCTGCACCGCCGGACCCATGGCCGCGCCCTCGGGCGCCCAGTCCCGCTCCGAGCGGAAGAGGGCATCCCCCGCCGCATCCAGCGCCCGCATGAGAAGCGCCCCCACCTCCGGATCCAGCCGCCCCCGCACCCGGTACATCCCGTCCTCATCCGGGGAGACGGAGAAGAACCGGCTCCGGTGCCGCTCCCGCTCCAGGTCCATCTCGTCCTTGGCGCTCAGCTTCTTCCACCCCCGTACCATTGTCTCCAGTTGGGCCGCGGTGCACTGACGGGCGAACTCCACCAGCTGCTCTTCCTCGTCGCGGGTCTCGAGATCATCCGCCACCCGGCTGAGCGCCCGGACCTTGGAGAAGGAGAGCTCGCCCCGGGACATGGCCTCCGAGGTGAGGGGGAGCTGCTCCAGCGCCCGGGCGGCGCGCACTCGCTCCCGGGCCGGACCCAGCGAGATCCCGGTGCGGAAGGCCAGCCAGTGGGCGCAGCTCCGGTGTCCGGCCGGCTTCCACCCGCCCCGGCGATCGAACTCGGCCACCATGACCAGGAGCCGGTGGTTTCCGGCGTGGAGGTGGGCCGACAGGGTCACGATGGATTCGCCCAGGGTCTCCGTATCCTGGGATTCGGGGTCACCGAAGATGGTGTCCAGGTCGAGAGCAGCGTCTGACTCCCGATCGAGGTTCGGGACGAATTCACCACCCGATCCAGGCTCCACCTCGCCGTGACCGGCCCCGCCATACTCAATGCCACCTTCCCGGACCGACACTCGAACACGCCCGGATACTTCTGGCACTGCGGTCTGCCACACCCCTGTCCGGTCCACCTCAAACCCTTCCGCAACCCACACCATGATACCCCCTATCTGATTGACCCATATGCACCTATGTAATCTAATCAGGGGGGTTGGTGACCTCGCAGAAGGCCGCAGGATCGCTGAGGCGGGTGGTGCGCCGCACGTAATGGGTCAGGGGCATCGGAAAGGCGGCTCTGCGCCCGGGGAGCCGGCTTCCCCGCCGCACTAACACCCCTTCCCGACCCACGCCCATCGCGAAGCCCCGAATCCGTCCATAGCTGGATGGGACTGGGTTGTGACAGGCTGGAGCGGGACTGGGTTGTGACAGGCTGGATGGGACGGGTTTACGGCGAGTTAGATGGGACGGACTCTCGGTATCTCAGATAGGACAAGCTCTGCGGACGAGGTGAGGGAAATTTCGTGGGCCGAACGGGCCGGACTTCGCGGGCGAAGTGAGATGGAGCTTCTCGCAGACTCCATGGACGCACCTATCGGTCATTCATCAAGGGGCGGCACCCACCACCGCCCCATGCCCACCCGGAGGAGCTGGTCCACCAGGCGGTGGAGTTGGGCCAGATCGACGGCCTGCGTCTGAACGTGGCCCCCGGTCCGCATCTTCACGTGGATGGCGTCCAGGTAGACGATGGGGTAAACCGCGTGGTCATGCCTCGGGCATACAGGGCGATCACCTTCTCCTGGAGCGCTTCCGGGATCGCGTCCTCAAGTTCCCCTGACACAGGTCCGGGGTCTTGCAGTCGAAAAAGCCAGATTTGATATGATTTGGACGACTGATCCGCTTATTGCCACCGTCGGAGCGCCACCTCGAACCCGAGGCGAGTCTTGGAGACGGAGGATGCGGGGCTGGTATTCGACGGGTCGAGGTGAGTCGGCCAGCCTTCAGGAGGTAAGTCCCAGACCGTAGCGCTCGAGCCACTCTGCAACCTCCCTGGAGAGGATCCCGTCGAGAAGGTTCGTGGACTGCAGGACCTCGACCTTACAGCTCGCCCGCTCAAAGAGGGCGACGGAGAGCCCCGAGTCGTCATGACGCGCCCGGTAGCAGATGCCGTCCACTTCCGAAGGGTGCTCATGGACAGCCCGGGACCAGTCCCAGGTCACCTCGTAGGGTCCGTGAACCACGGAGGCGTCGGCCCCGTGTGCCCTGAGGGCGGACCCATGCAGCGCTGCGAGCTGGATCGGCCGAGTGACGTTGATCAGGGCAAGCGATCGAGCTGCGATCTCTGCCTCCTGTACCACGTCCAGCGACAGGTCACGAAGAAGCGTCTCGGCGAACGCGACGTGGGCGTCCTGCGCGAGGAAGCAGACCCCGTAGCTTCCGTCCGGGGCATACCACCGCTGTCGTCGATTAACCTCGGTCGTGCTCCCGAAGTGCAGCGCAGGGAGGTCTGACCGGTGAATGCGGAAGAGTCGCGACCCCGCCTTGAGTCCCGACACCCTCAGCTTTCTGGTGCCGAAATCTGCCGGTGGAGGAGGCGGCGTCCCGGGAGGAGGACGCCCTCCGGTTTTCAACCGTGGTCTCCCCAGGTACCGGCGATGGCACGCGCCTCCTCTGTCCGGCCTGCCTCCAGGAGCTCGAGGGCGCTCATGCCTCCATAGCGGGCGGAGGGTGCGAGAAGGACCGCAAGACGCGACCAGGGGTCGGCATCCTCGAACGCCCGCACGAACGCGTCGATCCCGTCGATGAGCCCCGCATCCCCGAACTGGCAGGCGGGGTAGACCCACTCCCCGTTCGGAAGCGGCACGGCCAGGATCGTTTCTCTCGAGCGCCGCCCTGTCACGGCCTGGACGGTGACGCCCAGCCGTTCGGCTGCCTCGCCGAGCCGCAGGAGCCCTCCTGACCGCTCGATGAGCTGCTCCCGAGCTGCGATCCCGCGTGCCCGGGCCGGCGCCAGAGCGTCGCGAAGCCCCGCGGAGTCTGCCGTGGCCACGCGCTGAATCGCGAAGCCCATCCCGCTCAGGGCGTCCGCCATCCCGAGGGCCCTGGCGACCGTCTCCTGATCTGCCGAGTCGGCCAGGTGCTCCGCCGCTTCATGCAGTCGCTTGCGGAAGGCATCCCGCATCGGGTCCAGAACCGTCTTCCTGGCCATTGAAGTCTCCCGCCTGGCGTGGCATTGCTGATCTGTATGTTCCAGTATGCAAATCATACATGAAATACACAAGAAGGCCCTTCACCGATCCCCCGGGCGGCGGTATAGGTGGGAGGAGAGGACGGACGGAGTCATCCGGGAGGTGCCGTCACACCACCGGAGCAAGAGATGGGGGGGCGCCATGGAAGAGCTGAGGGTCCCGATACCGGCGGGGGCGTGAAGCCACTCGAGAGCGAGAGGTCCTCGGGCACAGTAGCGGACGAGCCGCTGCTCAGCCATGCTGTGGACGGACTCGATCACGTTGGTGGTCTTGAGGGATCGGGCCACAAGGGCGAACACACCGAGCCGGTGCAGGGTGAGCGACTCCTCCAGGCCTTCGTCCAAGCTCGCCACCGCGGACCCCTTCCAGAAGCGAAATCCTACGTTTGCGATCTCCAGGTCGGACAGAGTTTAGGGAACAATCCGGTCAGAGTTCTGGGAACTCACACCATCCGTCAAGATCACGATGGCGTCGCGATCGATGGCTTACACCAAGCGCCAAGTGGCTTCCGCGTCCACGATCCGAAGCTCGTGGCATCCGCGACCGATGGTTGGCATCGGCCGGGAGTGCGGGAGTGAGAGGATCTCGCCCATATTCGGGCCATGAGGCAAGCTCCGACGCCATACCCTCTTCAGCGAATCCCTTCTCCTCTTCAGGATCCAGCTTGGACCCCAGCGTTAGAACGCTGGAGCCGGCCACAGATCCAACACCAGCTTGAGCCCCGCTTCGACCTGGGCATCAGGCTTGGAGGGATCCGTCCGGTCCGTTCGGTGAGGAAGTCCAGGTCCAAGGTGACGAGCTGGATGACGTTGGCCACCGAGTCCTTAGGCAGACCCGTGCTCGCAGCAGGCAGGAGAACGTTCCCCGGAGCATCCTAAAGCCGGGGGGTTGAGGTCAGCACGACGCCGAGGATTGTTCTGAGCCTACTGCGGTTGAAGGCGTCCGATTGGACCACGAGGATCGGGCGCCGGAAGCCGGGTTCGGATCCCCGTGGCTCCTCGAGGTCAGCCCACCAGACCTCGCGGCGCTGTACTACCACTCTCCGGAATCCACGCTTCGAGCTTGAGCTCTGCGAAGGGACGGATGCGTGCCGGAGGACTCGTCGGCGTAGACTTGATTCAGGCGTTCGGCCAGATCCTCGTGCCGGTGCTTAGCCAGGTATTCCGCCACGGCCCTGGCGTAGAACTCGCTTCGGGACACACCGAGACGCTCGGCCAGGGAGTCAGCGGCCTCGAAGAGCTCGTCCGGGAGAGAGATGGCGGTCTTCATACCCATTTCATCCTATCGTCTTACCGACCGATCAAGCGCTAGAACGGGCCCAACGGGTGCGTGAAGCTGGTGCGAGGGAGGGCCGCAGTGAATCCTTCACGGGATCGGCCGCGTAGCTTACGTCCTATGGGTTGCGTCGAAGTCGTCGTCCTGGATGACGACGGCCGGACGCGGCTTCCCCGGTGCTCAGGCGTACCGGAATTCGGAACGAAGATCCTGAGCGCAATGGCCGTAATCGTTGACCCGCTGGATCCAGGTGGTGAAGGGGATGTGGACCCAGCTTCTCATTCCGGGGTGACTACTACACCATCGAGGAGGGGATCCTGGAGCCGAAGCCGGTTCAGTCGCCGTGGCGCACCCTCTACGCCGGAGGGGAGTCTCCCACAGGACGGGCCACCATCGCCGCTCACTGCGATGCCTGGCTCACCCACGGGGATCCTCCGGAGATCATCGGACCCAAGGTCGCGGGGATGCGGGAGGAACGGGAGCGGGGTGAGCGGGCGGCCGGTCGGTCCGTCGGTCAGGCGGGTGGCCGGTGGGTTCCCGAGGATCCCGTTGAGCGACGAAGATTTCAATCCAGTCCTCTCCTCGGCCCTCGAGATTGAAATATTGGTCCTCCTCGAAACAGTTCCAGTGCTTGACAGAACCTGAAGTCATCTTGTTGGTTGACCCCGACGATGACCCTGAAGGTGGCGTCGATGGTCCGGCTTACGTCGTTTGCGCCGCCTGCGGTGCCGTCGCAGCTCTCTGTGGGGCCACTTCCGGCCTGGCTTGGATCATGGCTATCCCTCCTCACATGTGGCCGGGGCTGATCATAACATGCGGTGGGAGTTGTGGGTTATGCGTCGGTAGCATCATATCTCCGGAATAGCCCTGAACCCCTCTTCATTCCCGCGGCGCGTCTAAGCCCTCTCACTCCGGCGATCTCATGATCAGAGCTTCAGAGCGGAATCGTCCCGCCTTTCCGGTCCAGGATCCATGGCTCCTGAACATCGCCTGAATTGTCGCTCTCTTTCTCCTCGCCGGCTGCTCCGAACAGGAAAGAGAACCCCATGCGCCGGGAATGAGCGTTCGGGACAGTCTCGGCATTCTCATCGTCGAGAACTCATCGCCGGCTCAACCGGACGGCGATCTCTGAGAGATGTCGCCTGCGCCCGCGGTGGAGATCGGGAGTACGGACGAGGAAGATCCTGCGCTGCTCTTCTCACAGGTTCGTTCCCTGGACCGTCAGAGCGACGGGTCCATCGTGGTGGTGGACGGACTGAGCAACGAGGTGCGGATCTTCGATCGGTCCGGGCGCCATTTGAGCACCAGCGGCGGAAGCGGCACGGGTCCAGGCGAGTTCACCATGGCCAATCTGATTGTCGGCCTGCCCGGCGACTCGATCCTGGTTCACGACCAAATCCTGGCCCGGCTGTCACTGTTCCGGCCGGATGGGACCCATGAGCGGACAGAGCAGCTCACGGCATTGCCTGGATTCAGTCCCCTCATGACGCCCCTAGGGCTTGCCCCGGACGGTGCGCTGGTCGTTCGCGGCGTCCACGACCCACCTCCCCCCAGCTTCGGCCCCGGGCTGGTGGAAGCGACGGCCTACCTCGGTGATTTGGACGAGGGCCGCATGGACGCCCTCTCCGGCGTCCCCTTTGCGCTGGGAGCCACGGATGAGCAGGGGCAGCCCCGGCCCGTGTTCCCAATGGCGGTCCCGATCCAGGCCGTGTCCCCCGGCGGTCTCTGGGTGACCGTTCCTCCCGAGCCCGAGATCAAGAAGATCGGTTGGAGTGGATCGGTGGAGCGGATCATTCGCTTTCCCGACGCACGCCTCGCACTCACCTCCGAGGAGCGACGGGGGATCGTCGCCTGGCAACGTGCCCGACTCACGTCGGCTCAGTTGGATGGAGCCCCCGAGCCCGCGGTGCTCCCGAGCCTCCCGGCCTTCCTGCATCTGGTCAGCGACCGCGAAGGGCACCTCTGGGTTCAGGAGTCCTTTGACAACCGTGACCCGGACGACTGGGAGTTTGGGGCACCGCGGGGAAGTGCGGTGTGGAGGGTGCTCTCTCCAGAAGGGGAGTGGCTGGGATCCGTTCGGATGCCCGACAGGTTCCGGCCCATGGCCATCGGCATCGACTGGGTGCTGGGTGTGAAGACGGATGACCTGGATGTGGAGTTCGTGCGGCTCTACGGGCTGTCGAGGAACTGAAGTGAGCGAACCCGGTGAGGCGAGGGGGCGCGAAGCCCCTGTGATCGAGTTGGACCGCTTCTCGGTGGAGTTTCCGGGGTTCTTATTCAAGCCCCTGAGCCTTTGCGTGGAGCCGGGGGCTCGAATAGCCCTCTTGGGAGCGAACGGTGCCGGAAAGTCCACGCTGCTGCGTGCCTTGGGAGGACGCCTCCCCGACTACCGCGGAAAGATCTTGCTAGGCGGCACGGAGCTGCGGGAGCGACTTCTCGAACACCGGACCCAGGTCGGGCTTCTACCGGAAAAGATCACGGGCACTCCAGATGAGACGGTGAGCGGACGGTTGAGCCTGATCTCGGCCTTGTACCCCTCATGGGATCCGGAGTACGCGGCTCGGCTTCTCGCTCGCCTCGACCTGTCCGGCGACGCTGGAATGGCCACCCTGTCGAAGGGTATGGGGCTCAAGTATTCGTTCGTCGCGGCGGAGGCGTACCGGCCTCCCATCCTCCTGCTCGACGAACCCACCTCGGGCCTTGACCCCGTGGTCCGGCGTGAGTTTCTGGCGTTGCTGGGGGAGGTGATGGACCATGGTCTGGCACGAACCCTGATCGTTTCAACCCACCTTCTTGAAGACGTGGAGGCCTTTGCGGATCGGGTCTGGGTCTTACGAGACGGGCGAATGGTCGAAGATACGCCTCTGGCGGCGTTGGATCCTCGCGGGAGCAAACATGGGCTTTCTCAGATCCTGTATGATGTGCTGGATCGTCCCTATCCGGGTTGAGCTGGACGTCGCTCCATTACTCGTCCGATCAGCTCACTCTACCGATTCCATCGACGTCCTCTGAGGGTGATGCTCGGAAGGCACTTGATCATCTCGATTCCCATGGTGGTCGGGTTCATGCTAATCGCTGGGGCCCCGGTGATCTACGCCCTGCCGGTCTATGCAGCCTTCTTGATCTTTGCGGCACCCATGTTCTCAGTCCTCAGGCTCGCAACGGACCGCTCAGAGGGGACGGTGGAATTCCTTTCGACACTGCCCGTCCGTGCCACGCAGCTTGCGTTCGGACGAGTTCTGGCCTTGCTGGAAGGCTGTCTCGCCGCCGGCTTTTTCGCTGGTGTTGGAATTCTGCCCCTCCTCGGAGCCGATTCCCACACCCTCCGGGTCGTAACGATTGGAGCGATGGTTTTCCTCGGGGTCACACTGCTCCTGCTGGCGTCTGGGACCGTCCTGCTCTGGCTGAACCTTCGATTCCGATCTCAGGCCTTTGTCGTCGTGTTCCCCCTGGTACTTCTCGGAGTGCCTATCGTCGCCTCGCGCTTCTCACTGCCGTGGCGCGAACTCTGGACGGAACTCCTCATGGCCTTGGAGTCGCCGCTCTTGATCCTTGCGCTGGTGGGCGTTCCCTCGGTCCTCCTCGGTGCCGGCGGGTTCTTCTTGCTCGAGCGGGCGTGTGACCGACTGATACGGAACCCCTCCCTGGCGCGACCCAGTTGAAGATGCATGGAGATTCCACGGGCATGGAGTCCGCGTTGATCAGCGTGGTTCCGGACCGGCTGTGCACACCGGTGTGTTCGGGGTGTGACGAGTCCGTGAGATCCCTTCATTCCAAGTCCATGCGATGGGTGCGGGATCTGAGGTTTGGTTCCCATGAGGTGTTGCTGGAGGTGACCCAGCGCCGGCTCCGATGCGCCACCTGCCGGGGGATTCGAACCGAACGGCTGGATTTTGTGGCTCCCCACAGCCGGGTGACGAACCGGCTAGCTCACTACATCGCCGGACGGTCCCGGATGATCTCCTCAAGGCCAACGAGGCCATCTCGATCGCTCATGTCCTGAAGGAGCAGCTCAAGCAAATCTGGACCACCCGATCTCCTTGGGCTGCCCGCAGAGCGCTCCGGGACTGGTGTTCTCTAGCGTCGGTCCCACCTGCGGAGATGGCAGCGCATGGCTGATCCGGCCATGGCCTGGCCCACGGATTCGTGCGGGTGCGCTGCACGGACTGCGGGCACGACCGGCTCCTGGCCTTCTCCTGCAAGGGTCGGGGGGTCTGCCCGTCGTGCAACGCGCGCCGCATGGCGGAGGTGGCGGCCCACCTGACCGACGCGGTGATCCCGCACCTCCCCGTCCGGCAGTGGGTGCTGTCCGTGCCCAAGCGGCTTCGGCCCGCGACGCGCAGCTCGGAGCCATCTCCTTTCCCCAGCGTTTCGGGAGTTCGATAAACCCCCACTACCACTACCACGTGCTGGCCCTCGATGGCGTGATCTCCGGCGACGTCGAGCGCGGTGTCCGGTTCCACGAGGCCTTCTGGACCCCTCCGCGGCGGCGGACATGCCGGGCACACGCCGAAGGCGGGCCGGAGTTACCTTCGCTTCGCTCCGGTGAGCCGGCGGGATACCTTCTCCGCCATTCGTCACGGGGTTCAGCCCGCACGGGTTCGAGTTCGATCAGTCCACTCCCGGTGACCGGGAGGCTTGAGGCACAACCCCGTCACCTCCTCTGGCACCCGGACCCTGACACCCGGACCCTGACACCAGGCCGCCTCCAACCGCCCATCCGAACATCCTTCGGGCCCCGATTCCCATGGCGCCCTCTTCCTCCGCCGCTTCGACTGCTCTCCGGCGTCTCCCGGGCTCACGGAAAACCCCGCCATCACCGACCATTCCCGAGCTTGCTCGGCCAGACCCCGCGCCCTACCTTGCTTCCGCCCGCAAGAGGGCGTTTGGATGCCCTATTCCGGGACAGACCGGATGAACTCTTCGACGCAGGCTCGCCGGATTGACCGGCTCGCGGCAGCATTTTTCCTGGTGCTGCTCCTGCTGTCTTCTCCTGCTGCGCTGTTAGCGCAGAATGGCGAGTTCGACACCACGCTCAGCCAGCTTAAGGCGGCCGAACAGCGCGTCGAATCACTACTGAAAGCGATGGTCACCCAGCCCGAAGAGCACCGAGACGCCCTCGTTCAGCAACAGCAGATGTTGCGTAATCGCTATCTGCAGCTGCTGATTCAGCATCTCCAAGTGCTGGAAATCCTCAGCGAACAGCCGGCGTTTGCCGAAGCTATCGGCAGCGGACCGCAGGAACTGCACGAATCGACGCTTCCGGAGAGTGTGGCAATGTCATCGGCTTCAATGCCTTTGCCGGTATTGAAATCAATGGTGCCAGCAATACCGTGATTCAGTCGAACTTCATCGGTCGCACCCCCGAGCTGGACGCAGCCGGAAACTATGGACCTGGCATCCTGATCGGCTCCGGGCTCGAGGATGTCACTTCACTTTCGGTCCTCATCGGCTACCAGCAAGGCAATGAGATCCCCTTTGGAAACACCTCACAGTTCTCGGCAGCGGTGCTGCTCAGCGAGCTGACCGACGAAATCTTCCAGGACCACTTCGATTAGCAGGGAGGCCAATAACATGCGCTGTAATCACTCGACAAATAACCAGGTGTCTGTGCGGCTGCCGGCGCTGTGCATTCTCGTTCTGATCCTGACGGCTTGTGGTGCGGATGAAGCACCACCACCGCAGGTGGGCGGCGAGACCAGCTCCGCTGAGCGGCAGACCCCGACTCCAACACAGGCTGAACCGGAGGGGGACCCCCCAATGTCAGAGTTCCTGGCCGACAGCCTGCATCCCATCAAGCCGGCCCAGCCGGGTCGATTCCGACTGGAGGTGGCCGGAGAGATTCACGAGGGCGAGTTGAGCAGTTGCGGCTGGTCCATGCGCACTGATGACGGAGCCAGCCAGGATCGCTTTGCCGCGGCGGCTGACTGGCGAGCGGACGATGGTCGTTCGCTTTCGCTGGAAATGTGGCGCTTCGTGTCGCACGACGACTTTTACTGGAACGCCAACCACGGCCACGAATCCGAACGCGTGCGGCTGCTGATTCGCACCGGCGGCGACGACCCGCTTTCGATGATGGTCGGAATCCGTCCCCGTCCGGGCGCCAATCCCATCTGGCGATGGGGCGCAGGCGAAACGCCGGCGGTGCGGGTTTCAGCCGAGGGACCGCAGGCTACGGTAGTCGGCGAGCTGGACGGCCCAGCCACCAATGGCGGCAGCCCGCTGACCGGTCCTTTCGAACTGGCGATTCACTGCTGACGGGGCGAAAGCCGACACGGACAGGCGCCGCGATTGCTGTGCGACAAATACCGCAGGTATTTCACGGCTGGCGCAGGCGAGTCAGTGCTTGAGAAAGGATGGCTGCCGTTCCGCAATCATCTGGCCTTTTTGACGCGTGATGGGGCTATTTGGTCCCGAACGGGATAATCATGTGGCTTTGGGCTGGAAAGAGTGGAACTGGCTTTTTCTCGATTCGGCAGCCGGGTGCCTCCCGTCGCGGGAGCTTCGGTCGGCTGCAGACCGAGTCTACGAAGGAATCGTAGAAGAGGTTTTGGCTGGCAGGGCTCTGATCTGCGGCACTCCCCTCGGTGTTGAGGACGCGGGATTGATGATGGGGCTTTCCGGCGTCGGCCTTGGTATCATGTCCAACTTGCGCAGATCAAAGGTCCCATGCATGTTGACGCTTGGTGGGGTCATTTCCTGACGAAACTAGGGCCTGTTCACACTACTGCACAGTGATTATTTTTAGGCATGATGATCACCGAAGAGCAGTTCCGGCGAATTGAGGGATGCTTCCCCACGCAGCGGGGGAACGTCAAGATCTCGAACCTGAATGTTCTCAATGCGATTTTGTACGTCGCGGAGAACGGATGCAAGTGGCGCGCGCTGCCGACGCGGTTCGGCCGGTGGCATACGATCTACACCAGAATGAACCGTTGGGCGAAGGCCGGTGTTCTGGATCGTGTATTCACGGCCCTTCAGGAAGAGGAAATCATCCGAATTCGAGTAGATACCCTCTCGTTGGACAGCA
>REEG01000290.1 GCA_007695195.1 Gemmatimonadales bacterium
TCCCTTGGCCGGCGCTGAGGTTGCTCCCATGGCCGGCGGCGGGATTGCCCTCTCCGAAAGAGCCTCACCCTCCCTCCCCCGCCACGTTCCGGAGTAACTTCACCACGGCTTCCCGGGGATCCGGTGCCGCCATCACGGCCCCTACCACCGCAACCCCCGCAGCCCCGGTGCCGGCAAGCTCCCGGCTCCGGCCTTTTCAAGGGTATCCTTCCGGTGGAGGAAGGCCCTCATCCTTGAAGTGGCCCTGTTTCCCCGTTGGAGGGGCTACTAAGTTCCGAGTGGTAGGGCCTCTCCCATCATTGTATGCCAGCACCTGGCCGGAGGAAGGTTTGGGACGTGAGGATGAAGACATGGATTCCACATCCGTCAATGAGAGCAAAGCCGGGTTCGTGACCCTTCTGGGGATTCCCAACGCAGGGAAGTCCACACTTCTGAACGCCATGTTGGGCGAGCGGCTCAGCATCGTGAGTTCCCGCCCGCAGACCACATGGCGCCGGATCACTGGAATCCATTCTGACGGTGGTGCCCAGATTGTCTTTCTCGATACTCCGGGCCTCCTTGAGCCGAAGGATCTCATTCACGAGGCACTTATGCTTGAGGCGCGAGGGGCTCTGAGTGACGCTGACCTGGCCCTTGCCGTTCTGGATCCGACCCGGCCGATCCGCGAACTCCAGGACCGCTTCGTGGCCACGCTTCTTGGGGGTGTCAAGGTGCCAAAGGTGGTGGCTGTGACCAAGGTCGACATCGCCTCGGAGCAACAGGTCGCTGAGTTGCGGGAATGGTCCGAGTCCCTTTCACCTATTGCTGTGCATGGGGTTTCCGGAGAGACTGGCCAGGGAGTGGGAGAACTCCTGGCCTGTTTGCAGGAGAATTTGCCCGTTAGCCCGTTCTTCTACCCGGAAGATGAGATCGCCACTGCGCCGGTCCGGTTCTTCGTGGGCGAACTGGTACGGGAGACGGTGTTCGACCAGTTTCGCGAAGAGATCCCGTATGCGACCTTCTGCGAGGTCGAGGAGTTTCGTGACGGGGGCGGTAGGACCTACATCCAGGTGAACATCTTCGTGGAGCGGGCCTCCCAGAAGGGGATCCTCATCGGAGAGCGCGGGGCGGCCATTCGTACCTTGGGCCGTGATGCGCGGGCGAAGATCGAGGCATTTCTCGGAGAGCCGGTGTATTTGGACCTCTGGGTAAAGGTACTGCCCAAATGGAGGAAGAAGAGGGGGGAATTGCGTCGACTCGGATTACCCTTACCTGACGCCCGTCCTTCGTAATGCCAATGGGGATACGGAGGTCTCGCACTGTCCAGGCTCCGTGGGCTGATTGGGGTCGGTGGCCTCGACGGTCCCTGTGGTTTTGCGCCTTCTTGTTCCTGGTGAGCCAACCCCCTTTGCTTTACGCCCAGGGAGTTCCCGAGGCCCGGACGGCAAGCGCAGAGGGCGCTCTTTTTCTCCTTCTCCCCAGTGGAGCCCAAGGGGTGGCGATGGGTCGGGCCATGACGGCAGTTGGTTCGGCGGAGTCGGCGTTCTGGAACCCGGCTGGGCTGGTGTCGTTGGAGGGGGGACGGGCCATCCTGGTCCGGGGCGAGCATGTTGCCGGAGAAGCCACAGGGGTCTCTTTCGTCCGGGGGGGTGGACGTGAGGAATGGGCGTTCGGCCTCTCCTACCAAATGCTTGACGTAGGCAGTCAGGATCTGACGGACCAGGACCGGCAGGTGGTTGGTTCCATCACCATCCGAAGCCATCAGGGGATTGTTTCCGTGGGGCGTCCCTTCGGCCAGCGCGTGAGAGGTGGGATCAACCTCAAGTCCATTCAATACCGGGTCACCTGTCGGGGTCAGTGCCCCGACGGCACCGTATCTGCTTCCTCCTGGGCCACCGATCTGGGGATTCAGGCAACTCCCTTCCTCAGTCATCCTCTGGAGGTGGGCTTCATGGTGGCCCACCTGGGAACCGACTTCACGGTTCGGGACTCGGGCCAGTCCGATCCGTTGCCAGCTCGGGTCCGAGTGGCGCTGTCTTACGACCTCCTCGAGCGATTCGTTGAGGATCAGGAGGTGGCGCTGCGAATCGTGAGCGAGGTGGAGGATCGGCTGCGGAACCCGGGCAACCTTGCCGTCTTTTTGGGCGGACAGGTCTCTGCGGCTGCTGCCGGGATCGATGAGGTGTCGGTTCGAGGAGGATATGTCTGGGGGGGAGGGCTCGATCGGAATCAAACGGCGGGAGCCGGTCTCGGCTTTGGAGTAAGATTTGACCGGTTCGAGTTTGGGATTGCCCGCTCGCTTTCCCGTGGCGGGCCAACCTCGGGCGAGGAGCCCGTTCACATTACTCTTGGTCTGGTCTTTTGATCTTCATGCCTTTGACCCTGCTCTTTCTTTCCCCTATTCCCCATCCAACGGTGCCGTTTGATGACACACCCTGACCTTCCGAACGCCCAGGCCATTCGATCTGCGTTGGAAGGATCCCGACGCGGTCCACTCCGAGCCAAGGAGCTGGCCCACGAGCTGGGTGTTCCCAAGGCACGGTACCGGGACTTCAAGGCGTACCTGCGCAAACTGGAAGAGGTGGGGGAGGTATACCGGATCCGGAGCAATCGGTATTCGATTCCGGAAAAGATCAATCTGACTGTGGGTACGCTGCGGGTCATCCGCTCCGGCGATGGGTTTGTTCGTCCGGAGGCCCGGGGCGCGGAGGAGGTGTTTGTTCCCGCTGCCCGCCAGGATTCTGCCATGGATGGTGACCGTGTGGCGGTCCGGATCGAGGGAAGACCCCGCGGCCAGGCACCGGTGGGTCGGATCCTCAAGATCTTCGAACGCGCTCGTCCCACGGTGGTTGGGACGTTCCGCCAGACCCGAAATTTCGGGTTTGTCGCCCCCCTGGACCGCCGCGTTTCCCGGGATGTCCTCGTACCTCAGGGGATGGGGGGATCCGCTCGTTCCGGGGATATTGTGGTGGTTCGAATCTCACAATACGGGAGTTCGAAACAGAATTCGGTGGGTGAGGTGGAGCGGGTTCTCGGGCCCATGGAAGCGCCTGGGGTGGATGTCCTGGCCATCCTCCACGGTCATGGGCTCCCTCGGGAGTTCCCGACAAAGGTGGAGGATGCCGCAGCCGCTTCCGCAGAATGGATGGATCGCCCTGGAGAGCGCACCGACTGTCGGGATCTTCTGGTATTCACCATCGATCCGGTGGAAGCCCGGGACCACGACGATGCCCTCTCGGTGCGCGAACTGGAGAACGGGAAGTTCCTTGAGGTGGGGATCCACATTGCCGATGTAGCCCACTTCGTTCGTGAGGGATCTCCCCTGGACCTGGAAGCCCGGACACGGGGAACCTCCGTCTATCTTGTGGACCAGGTGGTTCCCATGCTTCCACACTTGCTCTCATCCGACCTGTGTTCCCTTCGGACCGGGGAGGATCGACTGGCGTTCAGCCTGTTCCTTGTCCTGGATGCCGAGACCCGGGTGCGCGAGTATCGCTTCGAGAAGACCTGGATTCGCTGTCGGTACGGACTGCATTATCAGCAGGTGCAGGACGTTCTGGAAGGGAGGGGGACGGTGAACGACGTGGTGGATGCCGCCCTGCTGAAGCTCGACCGTCTGGCCCGCCGCCTGCGGACCCTGAGGCGGCAGCGAGGCTCCCTTGACTTCGACCTGCCGGAAGCGCGGGTCGTCCTTGATGACGAGGGCACTCCCCAGGATATCCGAAAGGTGACCCAACTGGATTCCAATCGCCTCATTGAGGAATTCATGCTCCTGGCCAATGAAACCGTGGCTCGAGTCGGACAGGACAAGCGGCTTCCCATCCCCTTCAGGATCCATGAGCCTCCGCCTGCGCCGAGACTGGATGAGCTTCGAAGTTTTTTGGCATCGGTGGGCCACTCCCTTCCGCGGGGCCGTGTGGACGGCAGGGCCCTGCAAGCCGTCCTGGAGCGTGTCGAAGGACGACCCGAGGAGGCTCTGGTGTCCACGGTCATACTACGGCACATGCAGAAAGCCCGCTATGACGCGGAAAATCTCGGGCACTTCGGACTTGCGTCACCTGCCTACACTCACTTCACGTCTCCGATCCGCCGATACCCTGATCTAGTGACCCATCGGGTGCTCCATCAGGCCCTCCTCGCCTCAGGCGACGTTCCTGAGCGTTGGGGAGGGGAGTTCCTGGAGGAGATCGCCGAGTCCAGCAGTGAACGAGAGCGTCGCGCCCAACAGGCTGAACGGGACTCCGTCGAGATGAAGAAGATCGAATTCATGCGTCGGCACCTGGGTGAGGAGTTCCAGGGAACCATCGCGGGCGTAACCTCGTTCGGCTTCTTCGTCCTCCTTGATCGCTACTACGTAGAGGGACTTGTCCACGTGAGCACCCTGGGAGATGACTTCTACCGATTCATTGAAGAGGCCTACGCTCTGGTGGGTGAGCGAAGTCGGCGCCGGTTTCGGCTTGGAGATCGCGTCCGGGTTCAGGTCGTGCGTGCCGACAAGGAAGAGCGACAGGTCGACTTCAAACTCCTGGAGCGGTTGCCCGCTCCGGCGGCGAACTGATCGATTCCGGGCGACGTCCACGCTCCTCCCCAGGTATCCGGCATGAAACACGCCCCGACCGTCCTGTACTTCGGGGGGCCGCATTCGGTCCCGCCTGCGGTACTCCAGGCCTTCGTGGAAAACCACGACATGGTCCTGGTGCGCCAGGGCGACGGTTCCGGCGTCATGGATCGAGCCAATCGCTCCTTTCCGGCCTGCCTGGTTCTCGACGCCACAGGGGCCATCGAAGAGGCGCTCAGCCTCTGTCGGCGGATCAAAGCCGACCCCTTCACGTCCATTATCCCGGTCGCGATCTTCGTCCCATCCCACCCACCGGGCCTCTCATCCCGCGGGCTGGAGGCCGGTGCCGATGAGGTTCTCCGGGAGGGCTTGGCGGAGCGGGAGTTGGAACTCCGTCTCGAACTCCTCCTTCGCCGGGCGGCCAGGGACGTGTCTGTGCACCCCACCACACGGCTGCCCGGAACGGTTCAGATTGAACGGGATCTGGCCGGACGGATAGACTCGGGTTCTCCCTTCGCGGTGTGCTACGCGGACCTGGATCACTTCAAGGAGTTCAATGACCGGTACAGCTACGCTCAGGGTGACCGGGTCATTCTCCTCACGGCTCGGATCCTCCGGGATGTGGTCCGTGCCCTGGCACCTGATGGTTTTGTCGGGCACATCGGTGGAGACGACTTCATCTTCAGCCTGGCGGTGGATGGCCTGGACGAGGTTTGCGCCGAGATCCTCTTCCTTTTCGATGAGATCATCCCCTACCAGTATTCCGAAGCGGACCGGGCCGCTGGGTACTTTCTGGGTCAGGATCGACGGGGGACCGTTCACAGGGTGCCACTCATGACCCTGAGCATCGGAGTGGTTACCAATCGTTTGGGTCAATTCGACCATCCGGCGCAGCTGGGCGAACGGGCGGCGGAGATGAAGGCTTTTGCCAAGACCATACCGGGATCGGTATATGTGGTAGACCGTCGTTCCCCGTCATCCGGCCGCCTGGCTTCGGACGAAGGCCCCATGGATTCCTCGGCAGTCCAGAAGGTGGAAGGCACGATGCGGGGGAATGAAGGCGGCTCGGCCCGGGCCACCGAATCGATTAGCCAGAGGAGCGCAACGTGAATTCCATGATGGCGACCTTTCAGGTCAACTGTCCTTCCTGTGGAAGCGAGTTCGACATCGATCGGTACCGGGTCCCGACTCTGGGAATCGCGGCCATCTGCTCCGAGTGCTTCCGGACCTTTCGAATCGAGGTTCCGGCGGCCTCCGACGCGGATCCAACAGACCCGGCGGATTGGGATGACGCCCCTGACCTGGAGCTGGAATCCGAATCGACCCCGGCGGACTCCACCGCAGAGCTGGTGATGGATGAGTCACCCCCCCCTTCTCCTGCGCCGGTCGTGGATGAAGGGTTCCAGGACCTCTCCTCCCTCACTGCCGAAGCATTGGCCGAGACCGAGGAGGAGCGGGCGCCCCAGGGTGCCGTAGCCAGCGGGCTTTCCCGCTTCGGGCGTCGGGATCCCCATGACCGGGCCCGCCGCCTGGCTCGGGTGCTGGTGTCGGACATCATCGCGTATTACCCCGAGAAGCATGCCGAAGCCGTGCGGGAGGGACGGGTCCGTGAGACCTTTGAGGAGGAGGTGGAGAAGTCTCGAAGAGAATACATCGAGCAGGTGGGGCGGGAGATGGCCGATTCCACTGACTATTTCCGGGTCGCGCTGAACGAGGTTCTGGCTCGAGGAACGGACGTCTACTGATCCAAGCCAGGGTCCGGGGTTCTCGGGGGCGGACCGGTTCGGTTGAACGGTTCCGCTTCCATGGATACATTCCGACGTTGCGGGGTTCGAAAGGAATCCCCGCGATGGATTGCCGCGGGGCCGCCGCGGTGGGGTCGTCCCCCGCGGACGGCCCTTTTTCGTGTACGTGTGACTCGCCCCCGGCCGCCTTATCACGCTGCCGAATGGTGACCCAAGGAGAAGAAGCCCCGATGAACCAAGACGATGTGAGCCGCGTACGTGGACTGCTGAAGCGGATCGATGAACTCAGGGGGTTCCTTTGACGTCGCTCATCGCGAACGACGGATAGAAGAACTCCAGGCTCGCATGACTGAGCCGAGCTTCTGGGACCGACCCGACGAAGCCCGGGAAGTCATGGAGGAGTCGAACCGCCTGAAGGGGTGGGTCGAGCCATGGAATCGCCTTCATACCAAGGCGACCGAACTGGAGGAGTTGGCTGAACTCCTGGCGGATGAGGCCGATGCCGACCTGGAGAGTGAGTGGCGGCGGGAATTCCAGGCACTCAGCCGGGGCCTGGAGGAGTTGGAGCTCCGGACCATGCTCCAGGGCGAGAACGACCACCGAAACGCCCTCCTCACCATCCACGCCGGGGCTGGAGGAACCGAGTCCCAGGATTGGGCCGAGATGCTCCTGCGCATGTACAATCGCTGGGCCGAGCGCCACGGACTCACCGTTGAGATCCTGGACATCCAGTACGGAGAAGAGGCCGGCGTGAAGGGCGTGACCCTGCAGGTGACCGGTGAGGCCGCCTACGGGTTCCTCAAGGCAGAGAAGGGAGTCCACCGGCTGGTGCGGATCTCACCCTTCGATTCCCAGGCTCGGCGGCACACTTCCTTCGCCTCGGTCTTCGTCTATCCCGAGGTGGATGACGACATCGACATCGAGATCGATGAGGGCGATCTCCGGGTCGACACCTTCCGAGCCTCCGGCGCCGGCGGGCAGCACGTCAACAAGACAGACTCGGCGATCCGAATCACCCACGAGCCCACCGGGATCGTGGTCTCCTGCCAGCAGGAGCGTTCCCAGCACAAGAACCGGGCGACGGCCATGAAGATGCTGAAGGCTGCCCTCTTCGAGCGCGCCGAAGAAGAGCGGGAGAAGGAGCGGCAGGCGGTAGAGGCGACCAAGACGGAGATCGGGTGGGGCAACCAGATCCGCTCCTACGTATTCCAGCCCTACACCATGGTGAACGATCACCGCACGGAGTTGAAGCTCGGCGATGTGGATGCGGTCATGGACGGTGACCTCGATCCCTTCATCGAAGCGTACCTGAAGAAATTCGGAGCCCAAGCCACAGCATGAGCCGAGACCAATCGCCGGAACTGACCGTGCCCACCCCTCGGGGAGGCTCGAATCCCATGACCACTCCGTCGGACACAGCGGCCCCTGCGGGAGCCGGGGAAGGCGACGATAGCCAACTCCTGCGCACGCGGCGGCAGAAGCTCGACACCCTCCGGGAGCGGGGGATCGAACCCTTCGCCTACCACTTCGACCGAACCCACCCGACCACCGAAACGCTGGCCGCCTTTGAGCGGGCGGAAGAGGGTGGGGAGCTGGACGAGGAGGGGCGAGGTGAGTCCGTCCGGGTCGCCGGTCGGATCGTCAGTTGGCGGGGACACGGTCGCAGCGCCTTCGCCCATATCGAGGACGGCTACGGCCGCATCCAGCTCTACTTCCGTCTGAATGTCCTGGGAGACGAGCGTTTCGGCGATTTGGATCTCCTGGATCTGGGGGACTGGGTCGGTGTGGAGGGTCCCCTGTTCCGGACTCGCACCGGAGAGGTGACGGTACTGGCCCAGGAATGGAGTCTCCTGTCCAAGTCCCTCCGGCCGCTTCCCCGGGGCAAGGAAGAGGTGGACCCGGAGACCGGAGAGCGGGTCGTCCATTCAGGCTTCGCCGATGTCCAGTCCCGCTACCGTCAGCGGTACGCGGACCTGGCGGTGAACCCCGAGGTCCGGGACGTCTTCCGGCTCCGGGCCCGGGTGGTGCGGTCCCTCCGTGCGTTCCTGGATGAGCGGGACTATCTGGAGGTGGAGACTCCGATCCTGCAGCCCCTCTACGGGGGAGCGGCGGCCAGGCCCTTCACCACGCACCACAATGCGCTGGACATGAAGCTCTACCTGCGCATTGCCGACGAGCTCTATCTCAAGCGGCTCATCGTGGGAGGGCTGGAGCGGGTCTACGAGGTGAGCAAGGACTTTCGGAACGAGGGGATCGACCGATCCCATAACCCCGAATTCACCATGCTGGAGTTCTACCAGGCCTTCGCCGACTACCGGGAGATGATGTCGCTGGTGGAGGCCATGCTCGAGGGGGTGGCTCTCGACGCCACCGGTGGAAGGCAGGTCAGCTATCAGGGGACGCGAATCGACTTCACCCCTCCCTTCCAACGGGTGTCCTTCGTGGACGAACTGAGTCGCGCCCTGGGCCGGGATCTCCACGACATGACCGACGCGGACCTTCGGGAGCGAGCCAAGCAGGAGGTGGACGATCAGGTGGAGGGGATGGGGCGTGGCCGCCTCCTGGACAAGCTCTTCGGGGCGCTGGTGGAGTCGGATCTGAGGGCCCCAACCTTCGTGGTGGACTACCCGGTGGAGCTCTCCCCGCTGGCCAAGCTCCATCGGGATGACCCCCGCCTCACCGAGCGCTTCGAACTCTTCGTGGCGGGTCGGGAACTGGCCAACGCCTTCTCCGAGCTGAACGACCCTCTGGACCAGCGGGCCCGTTTCCTGGAGCAGGTCCGGCTCCGGGACGCCGGGGATGATGAGACGCATCCGGTAGACGAGGACTACCTCCGGGCCATGGAGTACGGGATGCCGCCTACCGGTGGCGTCGGAATTGGTGTGGACCGACTGGTCATGCTTCTGGCCGACCAGCCATCCATCCGGGACGTCATCCTCTTTCCCACCCTCCGGCCGGAGGAGGGAGAAGGCGGATGACGCCTGATCCGGGCGTCGGTGGCGGGAGCCCTGGAGGTGGCGGGCGCGATCGGGGGAGGGGAGGGCGCCGCAGCGCGGCCGGGCTCTCCTGGTTCGTGGCCCGGCGGTATCTGGCCTCGTCCAAGCGAGGTCGGCTTCTGTCGTTCATCACCTGGATCTCCCTGGCGGGGGTGACGGTGGGCGTAACCGCGCTCATCGTGGTCCTGGGCGTGATGAACGGGATGCAGGAAGAGCTTCGGGACAAGATTCTCAGCGCCACCCCCCACGTTCTCGTGCTCGAACACGGGACCGCCCTCCGAATGTCGGATTGGCGAACGGTGATGGATGAGGTGAGGGACGTGCCCCGCGTCCGGGCCGCAGCGCCCTTCCTCCTCACCAAGGTGGCGGTGCTCCGGTCGGAGGAGTACGCCCAGTCCGCGGACCTCTACGGGGTGTCGCTGGAGATGGATCCCGATGACGCCGTCACCGAGATGGAGGAGGAGATCCTCCGCGGCGTGCACGAACTGGGTCCCACCGCTTCCGGCTATCCACCGGTTGTCCTGGGAAGTCGACTGGCCGACCGGATCGGGGCCTTTCCCGGGGACACCCTGCGCGTCATCTCCCTGGAGAACATCCGACCCAGTGCCTTCGGCCACCTGATCCCCACCATCCGGGCCTTTGAGGTGACCGGGACGTTCACCACGGGAATGTACGAGTACGACGTCTCGAACCTCTACGCCCCCATGGAGGACGTGCAGGGTCTCCTGGGGATCCGGGACCGGGACCAGGTCTCGGGGCTGAGCGTTCGCATCGACGACCCATGGGAGGCTACCGCCGTGGCCCGGACGATCCGGGACCGACTGGGCTTCCCCTACTGGGTCCAGACCTGGATCGACACGAACCAGTCGCTCTTCGCTGCCCTGCAGTTGGAAAAGCTGGCCCTGGGCGTGATCCTCTTCCTCATCGTGATCGTGGCGGCGTTCAACATCGTCAGCACCCTGGTCATGGTGGTGGTTGACCGGACATCGGAGATCGGGATTCTCAAGTCCATGGGGATGAGCGATGGACAGGTGCTCCGTATCTTCGTTCTCCAGGGGATGGCCATTGGAGTCCTGGGCACCATCCTGGGGACATCCCTGGGCCTTTTCCTGTCATGGATTCTGCACCGCTATCAGATCATCCAGATTCCCCCCGACGTCTACTTCATCGAGCGCCTTCCCGTCTCGGTAAACCCGACTGACGTGCTCCTCATCATCGCGGGAAGCCTCACCATCGCTCTACTGGCCACCATCTATCCGGCACTTCAAGCCTCGCGGCTTCAGCCTGTGGAGGCCATCAAGCATGATTGAACACGGAGTGTCGGAAGCGGACGTGGCGGTTCCCCCGCTGGAGGCCAGGGAGGTTCGTCGGACCTTCACCATGGGTGACGGAAGTGAACTCGAGGTGCTCCGGGGAGTAGACTTCACCCTCCAGCGGGGAGAGGCCGTGGCCATCGTGGGCACCAGCGGGTCGGGAAAATCCACACTTCTCCATCTCTTTGGGGCTCTCGACCGGCCTACCTCCGGGGAAATCCGCTTGGGAGGCGAGAATCTGGCCGGGCGCAAGTCCCAGGAGTTGGCCAGGATCCGGAACCGCTATGTAGGGTTCGTGTTCCAGTTTCACCACTTGTTGCGGGAGTTCACTTCGCTTGAGAACGTGATGCTTCCCGGGCTCATCGAGGGGCGCCCACGCCAGGTGATGGAAGCCCGGGCGCGAGAATTGCTGGGTGAGGTGGGGCTGAGCGCCCGGCTCCAGCATCGGCCCTGGCAACTCTCCGGTGGGGAGCAGCAGAGGGTGGCGGTGGCCCGTGCCCTGGTCAATGATCCGGCTGTAGTGCTGGCCGACGAGCCCTCCGGAAACCTGGATGATCGGACCAGCGAAGCGCTCCACGATCTCCTCTTCAGGCTTCGTGGGGAATGGAACCTCTCTCTCGTGTTGGTGACCCATAACAGGGAGTTGGCGGCGCGCGCCGATCGTGCCCTTCTCCTCAGCGAAGGTAGACTCGACTCGACACATGCATCCGGGGAGACCCCATGATCTGTGACAACTGCGGAGCCGCAGAGGCGGTGATCCACCTGACGCAGATCGTCGACAATGAGATGAAGACCCTTCACCTCTGCCAGGCCTGCGGGGCCGATAAGGGAGTTCAGGGATCCTCCGCCCCTCCATCTCTTCCCCTCACAGACTTCCTCGCTCAAATGGGAAAGCCACCTTCCGCATCCACCGCCGTCGCGACCCGGAATCGCTGTTCCTTCTGTGGACTCTCCTTCAAGCAGTTCAGGGAATCGGGGCGTCTGGGATGCTCCCATTGCTGGACCACCTTCGACTCCCATCTCAGTGGGTTGGTCCGGAGGATCCACGGGAGCAATCAGCACGTGGGTAAGGTCTACCTTTCGCCGGATCCCTCGGTGACCGAGCGCGAGAAAAAGCTGGAAGCCATGAGACGTAGGTTGCAGCGAGCAGTAGAGTTGGAAGACTTCGAGCGGGCGGCTGAACTTCGCGACGAGATTCGGACCCTGGAGACGGAGCGGCCATGACCGACTCTTCGGGCTCCCCCCTGTCTCCAGCGCCGGAAGATGTGGGTCTGGACTGGCTCGATGCTTCCGGCGAACACGCCGACATCGCCCTTTCAACCCGGGTTCGTCTGGCGCGGAACCTCCAGGGTTTTCCCTTTGGACCGCAGGCCGGGGACCCGGACCGTGCCAGTGTCCTGGATCGGATTCGCTCGGCCATTTCCAGGGTTTCCTCGCTGGAGGGCGCCCAAGTCACCGATGTGACGGAGTTGAGCCCCCGGGCCAGGCGCCTCCTCCTGGAGCGCCGCCTCGCATCCCGGGAGTTGGTGGGAGGGGAAGGTCGGAAGCCCAATCCGGGAGCGGCCCTGGTGGTGGGGCGTCGGCGGCCCGTATCCATCATGGTGAACGAAGAGGATCACCTGAGACTCCAGACCCTGGGGTCCGGGTTGCGGGTCGACGAAGCCTGGCATGCCCTGGATACGCTGGACGAGGAGTTGGGTCGCGAAGTGCCCTACGCGTTCCACCCCCGATACGGCTTCCTCACGAGCTGCCCCACCAACGTCGGCTCAGGGCTTCGGGCCTCGGTGCTCCTCCACCTTCCGGCTCTGGTGCTCACCAAGGAGATCGGGAAGGTCCTGCAGGGGTTGGCCCAGGTCGGGCTCACCTTCCGGGGGCTCTATGGAGAAGGCTCCGAGGTGGTGGGCAACTTCTTCCAGCTCTCCAACCAGACGACGCTGGGGAAGAGCGAGGAAGACCTGGTGGACCACTTGGACCGGATCGTCCGGCAGGTCATCGAATACGAGACCCGGGCCCGAGAGGTTCTCCTCCGGGACGCCGCAGGAGTGACGGAAGACAAGATCTGGCGGGGGTACGGCCTTCTCCGCTATGCTCGGTCCCTGTCGTTTGAGGAGTTGATGAATCTCCTGAGCGGAGTTCGTCTTGGCGCTTCTCTGAAACTACTCCCGGGCCTCCGTGTATATCCGTTGAACAAAATCATGATCTTCGCCCAGCCGGCCCATCTGGCCGAGGCGGTCGGGCGAGAGCTTTCAGCGAGTGAGGAGGACGTCCACCGGGCGGCCTACGTCCGACGGATCCTCGCTTCCGAGGGTGAGGTAACCCCTGACGGAGGTTCCGCGGAGCGGCCCTCCTCATCCGATCCGACCGGTTGACCCCCGGTCCCATCCCGGCAGAGGGACTCGATGAATTACAACTTCACAGACCGCGTTCGAAAGGTCCTGGCCATGGCCCGGGACGAGGCCATTCGGCTGCAGCACGATTACGTGGGCACCGAGCACATCCTCCTGGGCCTCATCCGCGAAGGGGAGGGAGTGGCTGCGGCCGTCCTCACCAACCTGAGCGCCGACCTGGATCAGATCCACGAGGGGATCGAGGAGGCGGTGAAGCCGGGGAAGGCGACCATCGCCCTCGGTGAACTTCCCTACACCTCCAGGGCGAAGAAGGTGTTGGAATTCGCCATGGCGGAGGCTCGGGAACTCAACCACTCCTACGTGGGCACCGAACACCTGCTTCTGGGGCTTCTACGCGAAGAGAAGGGGATCGCGGCCCAGGTCCTCAACTCCCTGGGCATCTCGCTGGAAGAGGCCCGGGCCGAGACCCTGAAGGTGCTGGGGTCCGACATGGGTCCATCGGAGCCGGCCGGGATCGGAACCACGCCCTCTTCGTCCTCGTCCTCTTCCTCCGGGTCACAGGGGGGCAAGGGTGACAAGAAGTCCAAGACGCCGGCGCTGGACCACTTCTGCCGGGATCTCACCGAGCTGGCGACGCAGGGCAAGCTTGATCCCACCATCGGTCGCAGCGAAGAGATCGAGCGGGTGGTGGAGATCCTCTGCCGGCGCAAGAAGAACAACCCGGTACTCATCGGGGAGCCGGGGGTGGGGAAGACCGCCATCGTGGAGGGGCTGGCTCAGCTCATCTCCAAGGATGAGGTGACCGAGGCGCTGAAGGGGAATCGTGTTCTGGCCCTGGATATGGCGGCCGTCATCGCCGGGACCAAGTACCGGGGTCAGTTCGAAGAGCGGCTGAAGGCCGTGATGAACGAGATCTCCCAGAACAAAAATGTGGTCCTGTTCATCGACGAGCTCCACACCCTGGTGGGCGCCGGGGCCGCCGAGGGCGCCATCGATGCCTCCAACATGCTGAAGCCCGCGCTGGCCCGGGGCGAACTCCAGTGCATCGGGGCCTCGACCCTCAACGAGTATCGCAAGTACATCGAGAAGGACGGGGCGCTGGAACGGCGCTTCCAGCCGGTCATCGTGGATCCGCCGGCGGTGGACGAGACGGTGGAGATCCTCAAGGGGCTCAGGAGCCACTACGAGGATCACCATAAGGTGACCATCCCCGATGAGACGCTGGACGCCGCATCGCGACTGTCGGACCGGTACATCACCGACCGGTTCCTCCCGGACAAGGCCATCGACGTCATCGACGAGGCCGGCGCACGGGCCCGGATCGCCTCGCAGGTCCCGCCGCCGGACATGGAAGAGTTGAAGGGTGAGCTCCAGGACATCGCCGGGCGCAAGGAAGACGCCATCCGGGATCAGGACTTCGAGCGGGCAGCCGAGCTCCGGGATCAGGAGCGGGAGGTTCAGCAGCGGATCAAGGACCGCCAGGCCGAGTGGGAAGAGGAGCGGAAGACCAACCGGCCCGAGATCGAACCGGAAGATGTGGCGTTCATCGTGAGCCGTTGGACGGGGATCCCCGTGACCCGGCTCCGTCAGGCCGAGACCGATCGCCTCGTCAACATGGAGGACGAACTCCACAAGCGCGTGGTAGGGCAGGATGACGCCATTGAGGCCATCTCCCGGGCCATCCGTCGCAGCCGAGCCGGCCTGAAGGATCCGCGCCGTCCCATCGGCTCGTTCATCTTCTCCGGTCCTACCGGGGTGGGGAAGACCGAGCTTGCCCGGGCACTGGCGGAGTTCCTCTTCGCCGACCGGGATGCTCTCATCCGGGTGGACATGAGCGAGTACATGGAGAAGTTTTCCGTTTCCCGCCTCATCGGGGCGCCTCCCGGGTATGTGGGATACGAGGATTCGGGTACGCTCACCAAGGCTGTTCGGCGCCGGCCCTACTCGGTGGTGCTTCTGGACGAGATCGAGAAGGCCCATCCGGACGTGTTCAACATCCTGCTCCAGGTTCTGGATGAAGGGCATCTGACGGACAACTACGGGCGGGTCATCGACTTCAAGAACACCGTCCTTATCATGACGTCCAACCTTGGGGCTCGGGATATCTCCAAGGGAGGCGGTCTCGGCTTCCACACCACCGACCCCGAGACCAGCTACGATACCATGAAGTCCAAGGTCCGCGAGGAGATCGAGCGGGCCTTCAACCCCGAGTTCCTCAACCGGGTGGACGACACCATCGTCTTCCATCCCCTGAGCCGGGAGCAGATCGGAGAGATCGTGCACATTCTCCTGAGCGATGTTCGCGATCGCCTCAAGGAGGAGGAGCTCACTCTGAGCATCTCCGCTCCGGCCGTGGACTTCCTTGTTGAGCGGGGATACGACCAGAAGTTCGGGGCTCGCCCCCTCCGTCGCGCCATCCAACGGTATCTGGAGGATCCGCTCTCCGAGAAGATCCTCGTGGCCGAGTTCGGGGCCGGTGCCGAGATCGAAGTGGATGTGTCCGAGGATGGGAAGCAGTTGAGCCTTCGAGAGGCTTCCGCCACCAAGACCTGACCATGCGCCTAGTTCGAGTTGTCTCGCCGCTCCGGCGCAGGATCCTGTTCGGGGTCCTGCTCGGAGCGGCGACGTTTATCTCCGCTCCCTCTCTGTGGGCTCAGACCCCGGGGGATCTGCCTGCCCAGGATCTGGCCGCAGGCGTGGTTGTCGATTCCATCCGCGTGGAAGGGAACCAGTGGGTGGAGTCAAACCTCATTGTCGGGACCACCGGTCTTGTGGAGGGGAGCACCATCACCTTCGTGGACATCCAGGAGGCGGAGCGTCGCCTCTGGGCCACGGGGCGTTTTCGGGACATCCAGGTCTTTGCCCGAGGGGGGGCCACCGACGATGATCCGGTCTTCCTCACCTTCCGGGTCCAGGAGAATCCGGTGGTGAGCCGGCTCCGATTTGAAGGTCTCCAAAATCTGAGTGAGCGGGATGTTCGCGACGAAGCCGGGCTCCGGATCGGCGAACCCTATTCGCCCCAGCGCTCCATCCAGGCGCAGGCCTTCATTCGCCGGGGTCTGGCCGAGAAGGGGATTCCCTTCGCCAGTATCGAAGAAGAGCTCATCCCCATCGAGGGAAGGGACGGAGAGGTGGAGCTGGTCCTCAATGTGACGGAGGGCTCCCGGGTCGTGGTCTCGCAGGTCGCCTTCCAGGGAAATGAGGCCTTTACCGACTCGGAGCTTCGGGACGTTCTGTCGACCCGCCAGGAGGGGTTCTGGTGGTTCCGCACCGGTGAATTCCGCGAGGACGTGCTGGACGAGGATCTGACGGACCGCATCCCCGAGTTCTATGCGTCCAACGGATTTCTGGATGCCCGGGTGGTGGGAGATACGCTCATCATCGACCAGGACACCGGGAAGGCCCGGCTGGAGGTCCTTCTGGAGGAAGGCCCCCAGTACCGGGTGGCCGAGTTCTCCATTACCGGGAATCGGCGCTTCCCCACCTCCGAACTGGAGCGTTATTACGCACAGGAGCGCGGTGGGCTGCTTCGCTCCCTCGGATTCAGCCGCGGCGGAGACGACACGTCGGGGGTCTTCGATCGGTCCGCCTTCCAGGAGGCGACGCAGCAGGTTGAACAGCTCTATCGGAACCAGGGGTATCTTTACTCCCGGGTTCAGCCGATCATCGACCGTTTGCCGCCTGAAGAGGAGGGGCAGCCCCCGCGGGTGAATGTGGCGTGGCAGGTGGAGGAAGGACAGCCGGCCTACATCCGTCGAATTCATATCCGGGGCAACACCTTCACCCACGATCGGGTGATCCGTGAGCAGATTGCCCTCCTTCCCGGTGACATCTACTCGGAGGAGCGGGTGCTGCGGAGCTATCAGGCCATCTCCGGCCTGGGCTTCTTCGAGACGCCGCTCCCCTTCCCGGACATCCGCCCCGATCCCGAAACGGGCGACGTGGATATCGTTTTCGAGGTGGAGGAGCAGCAGACCGGCTCCATCAACTTCGGGACCTCCATGGGTGGCGTGACCGGGGTGGCTGGCTTCCTTGGATACGAGCAGCCGAACCTCTTCGGACAGGCCAAGTCCGGAAGCCTGCGGTGGGACTTCGGACGGTTCCAGAACAACTTCCAACTCCAGTACACGGACCCGGCGCTTCGCCAGAGCCGGATCAGTGGGTCACTGTCCCTCTTCCGGGCCCGGGACCGATTCTTCAGCTTCGCCACCGGTGAGCAGGTGCGCACCGGAGCGCTGACCCGCTTCGGCGTTCCCATTCCCGGCTCCATCTACTCCCGGCTCTTCCTGGGGTACTCGCTGTCGGAGACGGATTATCGGCTCCGGGCCGGCGCCGAGGACACGTCCCTCTTCGGGCGGCCGCCGGGAACCCAGAGTACGGTGAGCGTGGGGATCACCCGACGCACTCTGGATCACCCCATCTTCCCCACCGTCGGGTCCCACCTGTCGTTCGACAACAATCTGAGCGGCGGGATCCTGGGGGGAGACGGAAACTTCACCAAGCACACGGTTCGGGGTGAGTGGTGGGTACCGGTGGGCCGGATCGGTGGTGAGCAGCCGGGCTCCCGACCCATCATCTTCTCTCTGGGCCTGAAGGCGAGGGGTGGAGCGATCTTCGGGGATGCGGACCGCTTCCCCTTCGATCGTTTCTGGCTCGGCGGTGTACAGTTTGGAGAACAGCTGAGAGGGTACGAGGAGACGACCATCACGCCGCAGGGCTACTTTGCCCGGGGTTCGGGACAGATCTCCGATATCCAGCGGCTCGGTGACACCTTTCTGACGCTGACGGCGGAATACGCCATTCGGCTCAACGACAACATTTCTCTGTCCACCTTCTATGAGGCCGGGAATGTGTGGCGGCACCCGAGTGAGGTCGATCCGTCCCGACTGTTCCGCGGTGCCGGGCTCGGGGTGCAGTTGGTGACACCCTTCGGACCCATCGGGCTCGATTACGCGTACGGATTCGACAAGGCCGTTCCGGGCTGGCAACTCCACTTCCGCATGGGCGGACAGGGGATGTTCTGATCCGGCTCTTTCCCGGCTCCGCCAGGCGCGGGCCACGTACCAACTCCATCCATCCGGAGACACGCACCATGCATCTTCGTTCGTTCGTTCTGGCCGGTCTGGTCCTTCTTGTTTCGGCGGCGGCCGTCGAGGCGCAGACCCCCCGGATCGGATACATCGATTCCCAGGCCATCCTGCAGGAGGCTCCGGGTGCCCAGGAAGCGCAGGCCGAGTTCGAGCGCGACATGCAGGGCTACCAGGACGAGATTCAGCGGATGGGCGAGGAGTTGGAGCGTCTGATCACCGCCTATCAACAGCAGGAGCGGACCCTGTCCCCCGAAGCGCGCCAGCGGCGCGAGGATGAGATCCGTCAGAAGGAGTTCGAATACCAGCAGCGTATCGAGCAGATGGAGCTTGAGGCGGCTCAGCGTCGCCAGCAGCTCGTAGAGCCCATCCTGGATCGGATGTCCGGAGCCATCGAGGAGATCCGGGCCGAGGGTCAGTACACCATGATCTTCGACGTAGCGTCCCGGGCCATCATCGCGGCGGATCCGGAGCTTGACCTGACTACTCAGGTCCTGCAGCGCCTGCGGGAGAGAGCCGGTTCGGAAGATCGGTGACCTGGGATCGACCGTTCGGACCCCGGAACGATGGTCCCTTTTGCGGGGGACCGGCACGGTAAGTCCGACAGTACGCCTGCGCCCCCGGCGGTAGCCTTCCTCAGGGAAGGCCTCGCTGGGGGCGCTCGTGCCTTATGCCTTCTCGTCCCGATGTCTGTCAGCGAATGAGTTCCTTTCCTCTGCGTAGTCCGTCTCGAGCCGAATTCCACCTCTCCGAGGCCGCGTCGGCGCTGGATATCCCATGGCAGGGAACGCTCGGTGATCCAATCCTCGGAGGGATCGCCACTCTCCGGAACGCCGGTGCCGCCGATCTGGCTCCGGTGGGGGAGATCCGGTACCTGACCACCCTCCCTGATTCGGCTGCCGGAGCTCTTCTGGTGGGCGGGAAGGTAGCGGACCGGATCCCGGCGGATGAGGTTCGCCCCCGCCTTGTGGTTCCCGACGTCCACGCGGCTCTGGCCACCCTCCTGGAGTGGCTGTATCCACCGGCGGAGCTGCCTGCGGGAGAAGTGCACCCCACCGCGGTGGTGGACTCCACCGTCGAGATCGGCGCCGGTGCCTGGGTCGGGCCCTATGCCGTACTGGAAGGGGGCGTCGTGTTGGGTGAGGGGGCGCGCATCGGCGCCCACTCGGTGGTGGGTGCCTTCGCGCGGATCGGCGCCCGGTCCCTCCTCCACCCCCATGTGGTGGTCTATCCCCGGACCGAGGTGGGGGCAGACGTGATCCTCCACTCCGGTGTGCGCCTGGGCGTGGACGGCTTCGGGTATGTGTTCGATGGCCGTTCCCATCGGAAGGTCCCCCAGGTGGGTCGGTGCATCGTGGAAGACGATGTGGAGATCGGAGCCAACACCACCATCGACCGGGGCTCCATCGGTGACACTCGGGTGGGGGCCGGCGGCCGGATCGACAATCTGGTGCAGCTCGGGCACAATGTGGAGCTGGACGAGTTGGTGATTCTGGTTTCCCAGGTGGGGCTGGCCGGCTCCACTCGTGTGGGGAAGGGAGCCATTCTCGGTGGACAGGCGGGGGTCGGGGGGCACCTCGAGATCGGGTCTGGAGCCCGCATCGCCGGTCAGGCGGGAATCATCGGGGACGTTCCGCCGGGGGCCACCTACATGGGATTCCCAGGCCGGCCCCGAAGCGATTTCCTCCGCTCCACGGCGGCGCTGGGTAAGGTCCCGGAGCTCCTCCGACGAGTACGAGCCCTGGAGGCGGAACTGGAACGAATGAGGGCGGCGAGCGATTTGCCTGCGGCCAATGGGTCCGAGGACGTGTAGGCCGCCCGTCGCGTCGTGGTTACATTACCTCGCTGCTGAGCCGAGGCTTCGCATACGGCGGGCCTCCCTTCAAACACTCCCGTCTGAATTCCAATGATCGGTTCGAAACAGGCTACCCTGGTGGAGCGGGTCCGCCTCAGCGGAGTCGGGGTCCATTCCGGCACCGAAGCGACCCTCACCCTGGTCCCTGCGCCCGAGTGCACCGGGATCGTGTTCCAGCGCACGGATCTGGAGGGCTCGCCCCGGATTCCCGCCAATCTGGACCACGTTTCGGACACGGAGCTGGGGACGACGCTGGCCCTCCCCGATGGATCGGCCAAGGTCATGACGGTGGAGCATCTCATGGCCGCTCTGGCCGCCGCCGGTATCTCCAATGTGGTGGTGGAGATCGATGGGCCGGAGCCGCCAATCCTGGATGGCAGCTTCGGCCCGTACCTGGCTGCCATCCAGGCGGCGGGGGTTGAAGTACAGGAGGCCGACCTGCCCGTGATTCGCATCCGGCGCCCCGTCACCGCTTCGGGATCCCAGGGTTCATCCTATGTGGCCACTTCGGCCTCGGACTACAGGATTTCGGCCACCATCGACTTCTCCCACTCCACCATCGGCCGCCAGTATGGAAGCTTCGAGGTTGGCAGGGACGTCTTCCGGGACCAACTCGCTCCAGCCCGGACCTTCGGCTTCCGTGCCCAGGCCGAGGCGCTTCGGGAGCGGGGCCTGGCCCAGGGGAGTTCTCTGGAGAATACGGTGGTCCTGGACGACGACGGGGTCATGAACGACGGGCTCCGCTTCCCGGACGAGTTCCTGCGCCATAAAGTGGGAGATATGGTGGGCGATCTTGCCCTTCTGGGGGCAAGGCTCGAGGGACACATCGTGGCCGATCGTCCGAGTCATGAGGGGAACATCGCCCTGGCCCGCGCCATCGTGGAGGATCAACGGCGCTCCCCCGAGGGAGAGGCCATCGTGGACACCAAGCAGATCCTCCAGTATCTCCCTCACCGCTACCCAATGCTCCTGGTGGACCGGATCACCCACTTCGAGTCGGGGAAGCGGATCGTCGGGATCAAGAACGTCACGGTGAACGAGCCCTTCTTCCAGGGACACTACCCCGGTCACCCCATCATGCCCGGGGTGCTCATCATCGAGGCCATGGCGCAGGTGGGCGGGCTCCTTCTCATGGACACCATCGAGAACCCTGACCAGAAGGTGGTCTACTTCATGTCCCTGGACCGGGTGAAGTGGCGTCGGCCGGTCACGCCGGGAGATCAGCTCGTCTTCCAACTTGAACTCCTCCAGTTCCGGAGGAGTGTCTGCAAGATGAGGGGCGAGGGCTTCGTGGATGGGAAGCTGGTGGCGGAGGCGGAACTCATGGCGCGGGTGATGGACCGATGACCGAACCCCTGCTGGATCCCCAACCCGTCACCGGCGTCCGGATCCACCCCTCGTCCATCGTGGACCCCTCGGCGGAGCTGGACGTGGGCGTGACCATCGGCCCCTGGTCCCTCATCGGCCCCGGCGTTCGGATCGGGGCGGGATGCACCATCGGCCCCAGTGTGCTCATCGAGCGCAACACCTCGCTGGGGCGGGAGTGCGAGATCCACAAGGGAGCGGTTCTGGGGACGGATCCCCAGGATCTCAAGTTCCGGGGCGAGGACACCCGACTCGAGGTGGGCGACCGGACCGTGATCCGGGAGTATGCCACCCTGAACCGGGGGACGTCGGCTGCGGGGCGAACCGTCGTGGGAGACGACTGCCTCCTCATGGCCTACACCCATGTGGCCCACGACTGCATCCTGGGAAACCATGTCATCCTCTCCAACGCGGTGAACATGGCGGGGCATGTGGAGCTTGAAGACTGGGTCATCGTGGGAGGCATTACACCCATCCATCAGTTCGTTCGGGTGGGAACCCACGCCTTCGTGGGCGGAGGCTCCCGGATCTCCCAGGACGTACCGCCCTTCTGTCGTGCCGCCGGAAGTCCTGCCAAGCTCTACGGACTGAATTCGGTGGGGCTCGAGCGCCGTGGGTTCTCCAGGGAGACCCGGGCGTCCCTGAAACGCCTCTACCGCATCCTCTTCCAGTCCGGTCTGAACGTGTCCCAGGGCATTGCCCGGGCCAGGGAAGAGCTGGAGCCTCTGCCGGAGGTTCTCCGGTTCCTGGAGTTCGTTGAATCATCGGAACGGGGGATCACCATCGGATGACCATCACCAGCGAAGCGCTTCGTATCGGCGTGGCCGGAGTGGGAAGTCTCGGCTTCCACCATACCCGGATCGCCCGGGACCTCCCGGGAGTCCGGATGATGGGGTTCCATGAGCCTCGTCCGGAGCGGACCCGGGAAGTTGAGGAGCAGTTGGGCGTCCCCGGGTTCGCTGCTCTGGGCGACCTTTTGGACCAGGTGGACGCCCTTATCATTTCCACCCCCACCACCACCCACCGCGACGTGGCGGTTGCAGCCCTGGAACGCGGCATCCACGTCTTCATCGAGAAGCCCATCGCCCCCTCGCTGGACGAGGCCGACGAGATCCTGGAGGCGGCCGAGCGCGGAGGTGCCCTGGTGCAGGTGGGGCATGTGGAGCGGTTCAATACGGCGGTGGTGGCGGCGCGCCCCTATCTGGACCGGCCGGTCTTCATCGAATCCCATCGCCTGGCCCCGTTCACCGTGCGGGGGACGGACGTGGCCGTGGTCCTGGATCTCATGATCCACGATGTGGACCTCGTGGGGAGTCTGGTGGGCGCCCCGGTGAGTGAGATCCACGCCACGGGCGTCCCGGTTCTCACCCCGTCGGTGGACATCGCCAACGCCCGGATCCAGTATGAGACGGGGGCGGTAGCCAACCTTACCGCCAGTCGGGTCTCGGCGGAGCGGATGCGCAAGCTCCGCATCTTCCAACGGTCCGGCTACCTGAGCCTCGACCTGGCTGCGGGGACCGGCGAATTCCTCCGCTTGCGAGCCGACCTGCCGGCGCTGGCACCTCCCGCCGCGGCAGCCGGGGGTGAGTTCGGCTCCGAAGCTGCCCACGCCCGGAGCGGTGTCACCGGCACCGATGCTCCCCTGGCCCCGGACCTCTGGTCCCTGGTGGAGCGGATCCCCCTCCACGCCCCGGAAGAGGAACCGCTCCGCCGGGAGCAGGAGAGCTTCGTCCACGCCATCTCCCGGGGAGTCACGCCGGAAGTCACGGGCCGCGAAGGTCGGACGGCCCTGGAAGTCGCCCTTGCCATTGAATCCCGGATACTGAGTCATGTCGCTGATTCGCGTCCGAAATCGTAGAAGGAAGGAAGGTGTGGACATCCGGAAGGGGAAATCCCCTCGGATGCTCATCTTCCTCCTGATCCTCGTGGGGTTTGCCATCTGGTACCTCAACACCCAGTTCTGAGGGAGGCGCCTGTGGGAAGTGGCCCGGTCATCCTCCTCCTGGCCGGGGAACCCTCCGGCGACCTCCACGGAGCCCGGGTCGCCCGGGCGCTCCGGGAGCGCTGGCCCGAGGCCCGACTTCTGGGGCTGGGAGGGGAGCGGATGGAGGCGGAGGGAGTCGAACTCCTGGCCGGCCTCGAGGATCTGGCGGTCATGGGATTCGTCGAGGTGGCTGCCCGCCTCCCCTTCTTCTGGAGGCTGGAGCGTCGGGTGCGGCGCCTTCTGGATGAGGGTCACATCGACCTGGTGCTCCCCATCGACTATCCTGGCTTCAACCTGCGAATCACCGCAGCCGCCCACGACCGGGGGATCCCGGTCCTCTTCTTCATCGCCCCACAGGTCTGGGCGTGGAAGGCGCACCGGGCGGCCCGCCTGGCCCGAACCGCCGATCGCATCGCCGTGATCCTCCCCTTCGAAGAGGAGATCTTCCTGCGGGAAGGGGGGAAGGCCGTCTTCGTCGGGCACCCTCTCCTGGATCGACCCGACCATGTGGAGGACCGCGAGGCATTCTGCCGGAGGTGGGGCTTCGACCCGGATCGGCCCATCCTGGCCCTCTTCCCGGGTTCCCGGGCCCAGGAACTCTCGAGGCTCCTGGCTCCCTTCACCGGCGCGGCAAGGCTCCTTCGTGCTGAGCGCCCGGAACTCCAGTTGGGGGTGGCCCGGGCCCAGGGGGCCCGATTCCCACAGGAGGCTACGGAGGGATGTACGGTGGTGGATGACGGGCGCGCCCTCCTGCGCCACGCCCGGGCTGCGCTGGTGAAGTCCGGCACCTCCACCCTGGAAGCGGCGCTGGAGGGCGTCCCCTTCGTGGTGGCGTACCGGACCCACCCTCTGACCTTCCGGATCGCCAAGCGGGTGGTGCGGGTGGACCATGTGGCGTTGGCGAATCTGGTGGCGGGGCACCGGGCGGTGCCGGAGCTCCTGCAGGACGAGGTGACGCCGGAGCGGCTGGCCCGAGAGGTCGCGCCCCTGCTGGATGATCCGGAGCGACGGGAGCGGATGCGCCGGGAGCTGGCCGGCATCCGGAACGCCCTGGGCGAGCCGGGGGCCGCCGGTCGGGTGGCCGAACTGGCGGCGGAGATCCTCCACGAGCGCCAGGCTACCGGAACCGGAGCCGGGGCCGGCCGGCCGGGAGCATCATGAACCGCGACGAGCTGAAGGTTCGGGCCGTGGAGGTCCTGGGATCGGGGGTGCTGACCGGCCTGGGAGCCACCTTGCGGTACACCGTCTCCGAGACCCATCACTATGCTGGGTTCCGGGAGGCGGGCCGTCCGGTCATCTTCATCTTCTGGCACTCCCGTCTTCTCCCTCTCGTCCACCTGCATCGGGGGCAGGGGGTGGTGGCCCTGGTGAGTCACCACCGGGACGGCGAGTACATCGCCCGGGTGATCCGGAGACGCGGCTTCGAGGCGGCCCGCGGTTCGTCGACCCGCGGGGGCAGTGAGGCGCTTCGTGACCTGGTCCGCTGGGCGCGGAAGGGGCGTGACATCGGCATCACCCCCGACGGCCCCAAGGGGCCTGCCCGCCGGCTCAAGTTGGGTGCCGTGACCCTGGGCCGGATCACGGGTCTTCCACTGGTGCCCGCCGCCGCAGCGGCGAGCCGGGCCTGGCGGGCCCGGTCGTGGGACCGGTTCGTGGTGCCGGCCCCCTTTGCCCGGATCCACGTTCGCTACGCCGCTCCCATCACCATCCCCCGGGATGCCTCCGAGGAGGAGCTGGAATCCCTTCGCCTCCGGGCCGAGTCCGAGTTGAACCGGATCACGGATCAGGTGGATGCCGAGGCCGGCGCCGCCGAAGGGGAGGCCCGCTCATGAGGAGGCTTGTGGAGGCGCCGGTGCGGCGGTGGTGGCACGGGGACGGGAGGGGAGGCGCGGTACTGGGGCCGTTGACCGCCCCCTTTTCCCTGGCCTTCGGCATCGGCGTCCGGGCTCGGAACTTCTTCTATGATCGTGGACTCTTCCGGACCGAGCTTCCCCCGGTTGCGGTGATCTCGGTGGGGAACCTCTCCGTGGGTGGGACCGGGAAGACCCCCGTTTCCCGGTGGCTCCTTGAGCGACTCCGGGCCCGGGGACGGCGACCGGCGCTGGTGAGTCGGGGCTACGGCGAAGACGAGATCCTCCTCCACCGGAGGTGGAACCCGGACCTTCCGGTGGTGACGGCGGCGCGCCGGATCGAGGCCGTCCAGGAGGCCGTGGCCAAGGGGGCCGATGTCTGCGTGGTGGACGACGGCTTCCAGCACCGGGCGCTGGGCCGGGACCTGGATCTGGTCCTTCTCTCGGTGGAGGACCCCCTACCGGTCCGCCTTCTTCCCCGGGGACCCTACCGGGAGCCCCTCCGGAGCCTTCGGCGCGCCGGACTCGTCCTGGTGACCTTCCACGGCCGGGATCGGGAGGGGGAAGCCCTGGAGGTCATCCGCCGGGTGGCCCGGCGTCGCGGGTGCCCCCGAAGTATGCCCTTTCCCTTCGTCCCGGGCCCGTGGCAGGATCTGGCGGGGCAGCCGGCCTCCCCTCCCGCCGGGAACCGGCCTCTCCTGGTGAGTTCGGTGGCCCGCCCGGAAGCGGTGGCGGCCATGGCCCGGCGGGCCGGGGTGACTCCGTCGGGAGCCCTGGCCTTTCCCGACCATCATGGGTACCGTCCGGCGGACCTGGCCGAGATCCGAACCGCCGCCGGCTCCGGCTCCGTGGTCACCACCGAGAAGGATGCGGTGAAGTTGGCCCCCCATGCCGGCGAGCTTCCCCCCACCCGGGTCCTCACACTGGTGCCGGGACCGGACCGGGGTGTTGAGCGGATCATTGACGACGTCCTGGACGAGGCGCTGCGGCGGGGAGACGCGCGCCGGAAGGGACGGAGGTCCACATGAAGATCCAGGTGGTGGCGGTGGGCGGGATCCGGGGACCCCTGGAGCCGGCGGTGGAGGAGTACCGTATCCGAGCGAGCCGGTACTGGAGTCTGGAGGTGGTGGAGGTGGACGCCGGAGCACCTGGTCGAAAGGTGGATCCGGACCGGGTGCGGGCCGCCGAAGCCGAACGACTCCGGGGGCGCCTCTCCGCCGACGCGGACTGGTGGGTGCTTACCCGGGAAGGGAAGGCCCTCAGTTCCCCGCAGTTGGCCCGTCTCCTGGACGATCGGGTGCTCCTCGGGGGGCGGGAGGTCGCCTTCATCCTCGGGGGAGCCTTCGGGGTGGACGAGGCGTTGAAGAGGGAGGCGGCCCGGCGCATTTCCCTGGGCTCGGTGACCCTTCCCCACGAAATGGCCCGCCTGGTGGTGCTTGAGCAGTTGTACCGGGCAGGGACCATCCTCCGGAACGAACCCTATCACAAGGGGGCCCTGTGAACCGCGATGACTGGTACCGCCACTGGTTCGGGGCGGACTATCTCGCCCTCTATCCCCACCGGGATCGTGACGAGGCCCGGCAGGCGGTGGAACTCCTGCTGTCGTGCATCCAGTTGCCGGCGGACGGGCGGATTCTGGATCTGGCCTGTGGAGCGGGCCGCCACCTGGAGGCACTGGCGGCCCACGGTGTCCGCGGGGTTGGACTCGATCTGTCGTCCCACCTCCTGGCCCGAGCGCGGGAGGGGGACGGGAGCCCATGTCTCGTCCGGGCCGACATGCGGCGTATCCCCTTTTCAAACATGGCCTTCCATGCTGTGACTTCATTCTTCACATCATTTGGATACTTTGCCCATGAACGGGACAACCGGGCGGTGCTGGACGAGGTCCGACGTGTGCTCCGACCGGGAGGCATCTTCCTCCTGGACTTCCTCAACGCCGACCGGGTCGTGGCAACGCTTCGCCCCAGGGATGAGCAGGTGATCCGGGGCCGCCGGGTGGTACAGGAGCGCAGGCTCCTGGAGGGCGAGCGGGTCGTTGAGAAGCGGATCCTGATCCGAACCGAGGCGGAGGGGGAGGGGGTCGGTCCTGCGCAGAGCTACACCGAGCGCGTCCGGCTGTACCGTGCCCACGAGCTTGCCACCCTCCTGGAGGCGGCGGGCTACCGGGTGGTTCAGCGATACGGCGATTATGCCGGAGGTGCGCTCGGCCCCGACTCACCCCGAGTGATCCTCCTGGCGAGCCTGAGCCCGGATAGTTGATGGTCACCTCCGTCCCCCCCACCGTCCCTGCCCGGGAACGCCCATGAAGATCCAACCGGTCCCCCTCCGCGGGAGTGCCCTGGTGAACGACTGGCTTGCCGGGCACCCCACCGCCGAGGCGTTCTTTCCCGGTGCACCGGGCGACCCGCACCGGGTGCGGACGGTGGCCGAGGAGGTAGCGGCCCGCTTCGACCGGGAGGCTCGCGTGAGAGCCGCCTCACTCCTCACCGGGGGAGGGGAATCCGGTGGAGAGCGTCTCCACCGCTTCATTGAAGAGGGTGGGTTCGTGGTCACCACCGGCCAGCAGCCGGCGCTCCTGGGCGGGCCCCTCTATGTCCTCTTCAAGGCCTTCACGGCGGTGGCGTTGGCCGACCGGTTGGAGGAGCTACTGGGCCGACCGGTGCTTCCGGTGTTCTGGGTGGGCTCCGACGACCACGACTGGGACGAGGCTCGCCGTACCTGGATCCTGGATCCGGAGAACGAGCCCGTCGAACTGAACCTGCCACCTCGCGACGGTCCCTCCCCGGCGATCCACCGGATCCCCCTGGAGGGAAGTGCCGCCATGGCCGGCGTGCTGGAGGCCCTGGCGACGGCCCTGCCCGAGTCGGATTTCGCACCCCATTGGCGCGCCATGATCCAGGAATGCTGGGGACGGCCCGGAGTCACCATGGCCGATGGGTTCGCCGCCCAGTTGGAGCGGCTCACCGCCGACGCCGGGCTTTTCCTCACCCGGTCCCATGACCCGGAGCTCCGGTCCGCTGCCCGACCCCTGCTCCGCGCTGAACTCCGGTCCGCCGCCGCTTCGGAGGCCGAACTCCGTGCGCGTGCCCAGGCGCTGGAAGCGGCCGGATACGCGGTGCAGGTTCCCATTGCCGACGGCGCCACCAACGTCTTCCTGGACGGACCCGTGAGCCGGGACCGCATTCTCTGGCAAGCCGATGGAGCCTTGAACCTCAGGGGCCACCAGGCACGCCTATCCGAGGGTGACCTTTCCGGAAACGGGGACGCCGCCCTGACCCCGAACGTGCTTCTACGGCCGGTGGTGGAGGCCCATGTATTTCCGACGCTGGCCTATGTGGCCGGTCCCGGCGAGGCGGCCTACCTGGCCCAGAATGAACCCCTCTTCCGGCGCCATGGGGTGACCAGGCCCCTGGTCCACCCCCGATTCTCCGGGGTGGTCATGGAGCGGAAGGTGGAGAAGGTCATTCGCAAGTACGACCTGGAGTTGGCGGCGTTGGCCCTCCCCCATCACGAACTGGCCGGGCGCCTGGCACGGGACGATCTGCCCGAGGGCATCCGCCGGGAGCTGGGCCGGTTCCGGGGTGCCCTGGCCCGGCACACCACCGAACTGGGTCGGGAAGTGACGGAGCTGGATCCCACCCTCCGGGATTCGGTGGAGCAACTCCGGACCCAGGGCTTCGCCGGCCTGGCCGATGTGGAGAAGAAGGTGGTGCAGGCCCTCAAGCGCGAGAACGAGATCATGCTGGCCCAGATCGCCAAGGCCCAACTCCACCTCTTCCCCGAAGGAGTGCCCCAGGAGCGACGTATGAATGTATGGTACTTCCTCTTCCGCTACGGCGACGCCTTCCTGGCCGAGATCCGGCGCCGCGCGGAAGCCTCCCTCGAGCCGTTGCAGTCCGGAACTCCCGTCGGGTAGGTTCACATATGACCTGGCTCGTCCTCATCGTCCTGCTCGTCGTGATCCCGGAGATCCTCTCCACCGTCCTGGACTCCCGTCTGGGCCGGGCGGCGGCGGCACGTCTGGAGTCCGGGGTGGAGCGGGCGCCGGACCAGGCCACCGCCGATCGGATCCGCTATCTGGAGGGAGAGGTGGACCGTCTCTCGGACGAGGTGACGCGGCTGTCGGAGGAGAGCGACTTCCTCCACAAGCTCCTGGCCGATCGCCCCACCCGCGACGCTCCCCGGATCCCTCCCGGTGACCCGAAAGCCTGAGCCGCCCCCGGCCGGTGGCGAAGGTGCCGCCCCCGAGGCGACGCCTCCCGCCCCGGGGCCCGAGGCTCTGGATCCGGGGACGTCTTCCCGGGACGGGGCGCGAAGCCGGGCCTCGGCCCGGGTAACGGCGGGAATCCTCGCCAGCCGACTGAGTGGCCTGGTCCGGGAGCGGATCTTCGCCTACTTCTTCGGCGCCTCACCCACCGCCGATGCCTGGAAGGCGGCGCTGCGGCTCCCCAACGTCCTGCAGAACCTGCTGGGTGAGGGCACCCTCTCCGCCTCCTTCATCCCCATCTACGCCGAACTGCTGGAGGAAGGCCGGGACCAGGAGGCCGCCCGTTTCGCCGGAGCCGTCCTGGGGCTCCTCACCGTCACGGCAGGACTTCTGGCGGTGGTCGGGATCCTGGTGGCGCCCTGGCTGGTGGGATTCTTCTTCTACGGGTTCGATCCCGACCGCCAGGCCCTCACCGTTGAACTGGTCCGGATCCTCTTCCCCATGACGGCGATCCTGGTGATCTCGGCGTGGGCGCTGGGGATCCTGAACAGTCATCGGCGCTTCTTCCTCTCCTACGTGGCGCCGGTGGCGTGGAACGCCGCCATGATCACGGCCCTGGCGGTGGGGGGGCTCGTTCTGGGGTGGTCCGGGTCCGAGCTGGTTCGGCTCCTGGCGTGGGGAGCGCTGGTTGGGGGTGCCCTGCAACTCCTGGTGCAGCTTCCCCTGACGCTCCGGCTCCTGGGCGAGTTCCGGCCCTCCCTGTCCACCCAGGTGCACGGGGTCCGGGAGGCGATCCGGAACCTGATTCCGGTGGTGGCCGCCCGGGGGGCGGTGAATCTGGGGGGGTGGTTGGACTACGCCCTGGCCGCCTTCCTCACCGCCGGGGCCGTGGCTACCCTCTCCTACGCCCAGACCCTCTACATCCTCCCCATCTCCCTCTTCGGGATGGCGGTGGCGGCCTCGGAGCTCCCCGAGATCTCCCGGAACCGGGGCGCCGACCGGGCGCGGCTGGCTCGGGAGGTGGCCGGCGGCGCCGAACGTGTAGCCTTCTTCCTGGTCCCCTCCACGGTGGCGTACCTCCTCCTGGGTGACGTCATCGTGTCGGCCCTCTACGAGACCGGGGCCTTCGGTGCCGACGAGGTCCGGGTCACCTGGCTGATCCTTGCCGCCTACGCTGTGGGGATGGGGGCCTCGGCCACCTCGCGCCTCCTGTCGTCGGCCTTCTACGCCCTCCGGGACACCCGGACGCCGGCCCGGGTGGCCTACCTGCGCGTGGGTCTGGCCCTGGCTCTGGGCGCGGCGCTCATGCTCCCCATGGACCGGTTCCGGGTGGGTGCGCTGGGTCTCGGCGCCGTGGGGCTGGCCGCCGGGTCGGCAGTTGCGGCGTGGGTCGAACTCGGCCTCCTCAGGAGGCGGCTCCGGGAACAAGCTGGCCCCGAACTGCGATTGGCCGGGCCGGTGCTCCCGCGGCTCCTGGCGGCGGCTCTGCCGGCGGCGGGGGCGGGGCTCGGCGTCCACCTTCTGCTCCCACCCCTGCACCCCTGGCTTGTGGCCGCTGGAACGCTCATCCCCTTCGGAGTGATATATCTGGCGCTCACCCGCCTCCTGGGGGTGTCCGGTCCGTTGGACGCCCTCCTCTCCCGCCGCTCGGCGCCATTGCCATGATCGACGCCCGAATCCTGGAGAATCTTCCCACCGACCCGGGGGTCTACCTCTTCCGGGACGGCGAGGGGGAGATCCTGTACATCGGGAAGGCCAAGTCGCTCCGGGCTCGGGTGCGGAGCTATTTCCGCTCCGGCGACGGCCAGGGGATCCGGACCCGGGAGTTGGTCCGCCGGGCTCAGGATGTGGAGACCATCGTGGTGGGGTCCGAGGCCGAGGCGCTCCTCCTGGAGTCGAACCTCATCAAGGAGCACCAGCCCCGTTTCAACGTCCGGCTCCGGGACGACAAGCGGTATCCGTACATCAAGGTGACGGTGCAGGAGCCCTTCCCCCGCGTCTTCGTCACCCGACGGACCCGCAACGACGGCTCCCGCTACTTCGGACCCTTCACCTCGGTGGGCCCCATGCGCCAGGCGCTGGAGGTGGTGAAGAAGCTCTACACCGTCCGGTCGTGCCGCTACGACCTTCCCCGGGAGGCGCCGCCCCGCCCCTGTCTGGACTACCACATCGACCGGTGCAAGGCCCCGTGCGTGGGGTACCAGAGCGAGGCCGAGTACGGCGCCATGATTGACGAGATCCTCCGGATCCTCTCCGGCGAGACCCGGGAGCTGAAGGCCGAGGTGAAGGCCCGCATGGAGGCGGCCTCCGCCGAGCTTCGCTTTGAAGAAGCGGCCCGCCACCGCGACGTCCTCCGGGGGCTCGAGTCGCTGGAGCGGGATCAGCGGGTCGAGAGCGTCCAGGGGGAGAACCAGGACGTTCTGGGGCTGGCTCGGGATGGGGAGCTGGGCGCCGCCGTGGTCCTCCGGATCCGGCGGGGGACCCTCCTGGGCCGGGAGAGCCGCCGCTTCAGCGGCCTCGGTGACGAGTCCGATGAGGAGCTTCTCGGCGCCTTCGCCTCCCAGGTGTACCTGGCCGGCGGAACGGAAGCCGTGCGCGAACTGCCCACAGAGGTCCTCCTCCCCTCGGGGTTCCCCGACCGGGCGGTGCTGGCCGAGCTCCTCACCGAAGAGGCGGGACGGAAGGTGTCGCTCCAGGTGCCGCTCCGGGGGCAGAAGCGCCGGCTGGTGGAGCTGGCCGCCGCCAACGCCCGCCACCTCCTGGAAGACCGGATCACGGCCCAGGAAGAGTCGGCGGATCGGGCCGACGCCGTCCTCTACGAACTCCAGGACCGTCTGGGCCTCAAGGTGGTCCCGCGACTCATGGCCTGCTTCGACATCTCCCACACCCAGGGCACCGAGGTGGTGGCCTCGGCGGTGGTCTTCCAGAATGGCGAGAAGAAGCGCGGCCTCTACCGACGGATGCGGATCCGCGGCGACTGGGGAAATGACGACTTCCGCTCCATGGCCGAAGCGGTGGGGCGGTGGCTCCGTCGCCGACTGGACGAGGGCGAGCCCCTCCCCGAACTTCTGGTGGTGGACGGGGGGAAGGGGCAGCTCTCCGCCGTCCTCCCGGTGCTGGATGAGGTGGGCGCACCGGAGGTGACGGTGGTGGCGCTGGCCAAGAAGGAGGAAGAGGTCTTCCTTCCCGGCTCGCCCGAGCCCATCCGCATGAGCCGTCGGGATCCGGCCCTTCGCCTCCTGCAGCGGATCCGCAACGAAGCCCACCGCTTCGCCGTGGAGTACAACCGGAAGCTCCGGAGTCGCCGCACCATCCGGAGCGCGCTGGGAGACATCCCCGGCATCGGCGCTTCCCGGCAGCGGGCGCTCCTGACCCGCTTCGGCTCGGTACGGGGTGTCCAGCAGGCCGATGCCGACGAGATCAGCCGGGTCCCTGGATTCTCCCGGGTCCTGGCCGAGCGCGTCCTGGCGCACCTGGGTGAGGCGGAGCCTGACGGGAGCTGACCGGCGCCTTGGACCACCGACGTCCCACCCTTCACGCCCGCCCCATCACACGCACCCGCCCTTCACCCGATGCCACTGCCCCTGTCATCCGATCCAACCACCCCCTTCACCCCACGCCATCGTCATGACCCAGGTCCGTACCCGCTTCGCCCCCAGCCCCACCGGTCGCCTCCATGTCGGCAACCTGAGGGTGGCCGTCTTCAATCATCTCTTCACCCGCCGCCATGGGGGCCGCTTCATCCTGCGGGTCGAGGACACCGATGTGGAGCGGAATGTGGAAGGGTCCCTGGAGGGGATCATGGAGGACCTCCGCTGGGCGGGGTTGGACTGGGACGAGGGGCCTGGGGTGGAGGAGGGCGGGCGAGGTCCCTATCGCCAGTCCGAGCGCGGGCGGCTGTACCGGGAGGCGGCCCACCGCCTCGAGGCCGAAGGACGGGCCTACCGGTGCTTCTGCCCCGATGAGGGGGCGGAGCGGGAACGGGATGGAGCCGCGGAGATCGGATGTCCCGGAGGGTGCCGCTTTCTCCCGGCCACGGAGCGGACTGGCCGTCTCGAGGCCGGCGAACCCTCGGTGCTTCGCTTCGCCACCCCGGACGAGGTGGTCTCGTTCCGGGATGAGGTGCGAGGGGTCATCGCCATGTCGGCAAAGGATCTGGGCGACTTCATCATTCTCCGTGCCGACGGTCGACCCACCTACAACTTCGCCGTGGTGGTCGACGATGTCGGCATGGAGATCACCCATGTGATCCGGGGAGCCGGCCACCTCTCCAACACCCCCAAGCAGGTCCTGCTCTTCGACGCCCTGGGGGTGGACCGTCCCATCTTCGCCCACCTTCCCACCGTGCTGGGTCCGGATCGGAAGAAGCTCTCCAAGCGCCGGGGCGCGCCCGGGGTGGCCGACTTCCGAGCCCAGGGCGTTCCTGCCGACGCCGTGGTCAACTACCTCTCCCTGCTGGGGTGGTCGCCGGGAGACGACCGGGAGATCCTGACCCGGGATGAGTTGGTGGAGGCCATGGACCTGGGCCGGATCGGGGCTTCCAACACCATATTCGATCCCGAGAAGCTCCGCTGGGTGTCGTCGCAGCATCTGGCCGCCATGCCGCTGGACGAAGTGGCGCGGGTGGTGGAGCCCTATCTGGACCGGACTCGCTTTCCCCTGCGGGACGAACAGATCGCTCCTGCCCTGGACGCCATCCGTACGCGTCTGGAAGCTCTGGGTGAGGTGAACGAGCATCTGGCCATCCTCTTTCCAACGGATGAGGTGCTCCAGGGCGCACGGGACGAGTTGCGCCATGACCCTGGTGCCCCTTCCGTGCTCCTAGCCGTTCGGGAAGCGCTGGCAGCGGTGGATCCGTGGGAGGCGGATGCGTTGGCCGCCGCCGTTCGGGCGGCGGGGAAGGAGGTGGGGGCCCGGGGAAAGGCGCTCTTCCACCCTGTGCGCCTGGCGTTGACCGGCGACCGGCAGGGGCCTGACCTGGGAAAGGTTATGGCGGGGCTCGGTCGGAAGCGGGTCCTGATGCTCCTTGATGAGAGCGCGGGATGGGTGAACTCCCAGCCATGATCCGATCTCTCGAGCCCACACGACCTTCCATGGGAAATTCCGGGAAGCCCCTCGCTCGGCCACGGCGAGGTTTGACCCTGTAGTAGGACCCTGGATAGATTACGGGGTTATCCAAACGAAGTGCCTGTACGATCCGGCCCGGGGGCTACCCGGGTTCAAACACCTACGAATTGCCTACCATCAGGAGGAGCTGGATGAGCTTCCGATTCGGAGTCGTCGGGGCGGCGGTGTTCGCCCTGATGCTCGGAGGATGTGCCTCGACCGGGAACGGGCCTGAAGCGGGCCCGTCACTGCAGGATTTTTCCGAGGAGGATCTTCCCCAGTGGATGCAGGATCTTCCGGAGGGGCAGCCCCCGGAGGACAACGACCTGACCGATGAAGCAACCCTCCTCCTCTTCCAGGCCATGTCGGCCTCGGGCGAGCGGGCGGAGGACTTCTACCGGCAGACGCTGGAGGTTGCACAGCAGGGGATCTCGGACAACCCCGAGAACGCCCAGCACTACTTCCAGGCCGGTGAGGCGCTGCTGGGCCTCGGCGACCTGCGTGGTGCCGGCGAGATGTTCGACCGGGCCGAGGAGATCTATCCGCGCTATGTCATCGAGACGGAGTTCCGGCGCGAAGAGGCCTGGTTTGAAGCCTTCAACCGCGGCGCCGAGCTGGCCCAGGCCGGGGACCGCCAGGCGGCTCTGCCGTACTTCGAGGATGCTCACGCCATCTATCAGCGGCGGCCCGAGGCCATGCTGAACATCGCCGAGATCTACGCCGCGGAAGGCCGGTTGGACGAAGCCGCAGACCTCTACGGCCAGTCCATCGATGTGATCCAGAGTCCCGAAGCCGCCGAGATGGATCCGGAGCTCCGGGACAACTGGGGTGATTTCCTGGAGCTGGCGAGGTTCAACCAGGCCCAGATCTACTTCCAGCTCGAGCGCTACGCCGACGCGGCGGACGTCTACGCCGCCATCGTGGAAGAGGATCCCGAGAACCTCATGGCCATCTCGAATCTGGCGGTGGCCTACGTGGCCAGCGGTCAGGAAGAGCGGGCTCGTGCCGTATATGACGAGCTTCTCACCCGTCCGGACCTGTCCGCCCGGGATCTCTTTGGAATCGGCATCGGGCTCTACCAGTCCAATGAGTTTGCCGAGGCGGCCCAGGTGTTCCGGCAGGTCTGGGAGCGCGTTCCGCAGCATCGGGAGGCGCTGTTCAACTACACCCAGTCCCTCTATCTGGCCGATGAGTTCGCCGAGTTGGTGACGGCGGCCCAAGAGCTCATCGAGGTGGATCCCTTCAATGAGACCGCCTACCGCTTCGCGGCCCAGGCGCTGGTTCAGGAGGGGCGGGAGCACGAAGCCGTGGAGAAGATGGAGGCCATGGAGGCGCTCCCGTACTTCGTTGACGCTCTGGAACTGGTTCCCGTGGACGGCGGATATGCCATCGTGGGAATGGTGGTGAATCGGAGCGCTCCCGCAGGTGAGACGGTCCGCCTCCGCTTCCACGTGGTGGATGTGGACGGCAACGAAGTGGGAACCACCGATACCGAGGTGTCGCTGGGAGACGAGGGCGTGGGCATGGAGTTCCAGGCCGACCTCTCCACCAACCAGAGCGCCTTCGGGTTCGTCTACGAGGTACTCTGAGGCCATTAGGCGTGACGGGGGGAGGGGGGCTCAGGTCCCTCTCCCCCCAGGGCGGTGCGGCTTGATCTTTTCCTGCCCTGCCGTAGATTGGTTGGGCAGTCGCGGGCGTAGCTCAGTTGGTAGAGCATCAGCTTCCCAAGCTGAGGGTCGCCGGTTCGAATCCGGTCGCCCGCTTGAGCATCTCGGTCCCCGGGTCGAGGTGGCAGGATTCAGGGCCTCGTCGCCACCTTCGGCGGCGAGGCCTTTTTCGTGGTCCGAGGGTACCATCTACCTGGTTGTGACCGGATGGTCTTTGATCCGGGCATGGACCGGCGGACCCCTGAGACGTGGCAAACCCCAGAGCGGTGTGGAGGAAGGGATCAGATGGTACGGATCGCAGAGATCGAAATGGGAACCATTGCCGAGGAGCTGGAGCTCCGAATCGGGACGCGGATCGTTCGGGTGAATGGCGAGCGCGTCCGGGACGGGATCGACCTCACCTTCCTCCTGGCCGACAATGAGCTCGTTCTGGAGACGGTGGATCCGGACGGCACGGAAACCCACTACGAGATCGAGCGGGAGTTGGGTGAGCCCCTGGGCATCGTGCCGGCGCCGGACACGGTGCGCGAATGCGCCAACGAGTGCGTCTTCTGCTTCATTGACGGAAACCCCAAGGACGTGCGGCCGACCCTCTGGATCCGGGACGATGACTTCCGGCTCTCCTTTACCTATGGGAGCTACGTCACCCTCACCAATCTGGGACCGCGTGGGCTGCAGCGCCTGGTGGATCAGCGGCTCTCGCCCCTCTACGTAAGTGTCCACGCCACGGACCCGGATGTGCGTATCCGGCTCTTGAAGAATGACCGGGCCGGCCTCATCATGGACCAGCTTCGGTTTCTGCTGGACGGGGGGCTGGAGGTCCACACCCAGATCGTGCTGTGCCCCGAGTGGAACGACCGGGAGCACCTGGACCGGACCCTGGCTGAACTCTGGGAGCTGGGCGAGGGGATCCGGACCCTGTCGGTGGTGCCCGTGGGGCTCACCAAGTACAACCTGAACCGGCCCGTGCGCCCCCTGACCACGGCGGAGGCTGCGTACGCGGTGGACCAGGTGGAGGAGGCCCGGCAGCAGGGGGTCCGTGAGCGAGGCTATGGGTGGGCCTACTCCGCCGACGAGCTCTTCCTCCTGGCCGGGCGTCCGCTCCCGGGACCGGCGTACTATGATGACGCCTCCCTCCTGGAAAACGGGGTGGGGGCGGTGCGCCACTTCCTGGACGAGTTGGATGGGGAGATGGCCGCCGGGCTCCCGGAGCTCCACGGCCATCGCCTGCGCATCCTCACGGGCCGCTCCATGTTTCCCTTCCTCCAGGAGCGTGCGCCCTTCCTGGCCTCGGCTACGGGAGCCGAAGTCCAGGTCCGGGAGGTGGAGAACCGGTTCTATGGCTCCTCGGTGACGGTAGCGGGCCTCCTGGCCGGGGAGGATCTTCTGCGGGCGGTGGACGACCCGCGCGACGGGGATCTTGTCCTCCTCCCCGCCGAGACGCTGAATCAGGATGATCTCTTCATCGATTCGCTCCCCCTGGAACGGTTCCGGACGGAGTTGGCTCCGGCCCGGATCGTTCCCGCCTATGAGATTCCCGACGCGCTGAGGTCACTGTGAGTCGGCGTCTGCCGGTGGTGGCGGTGGTGGGGCGGCCCAATGTGGGCAAGTCCACCCTGTTCAACCGCGTGCTTGGCGAGCGGACGGCCATTGTGGACAACCGTCCCGGGGTGACCCGGGACCGCAATTTCGCCCAGGCCGACTGGGCCGGCCACGAGTTCTTCATCGTGGACACGGGTGGGGTCATCGAGGGGAGCGATGAGCCCATGGATCGCCATATCCGTTCCCAGGCGCTCACGGCAGTGGAGGAGGCGGACCTCATCCTCTTCGTGGTGGACGGCAAGGCCGGTATCCATCCGCTGGATGAGCGCCTCACCGAGGTGCTACGCGATTCGGGGCGCCCCGTCCTGGTGGTGGTGAACAAGGTGGACAACCTCCCCGGTGATGTGGCCTACCACGAGTTCTGGGGCCTGGGCCTCGGGGAGCCGCTTCCGGTAAGCTCCATCTCGGGACTGGGCTCCGGCGATCTTCTGGACCGGGTCGTGGCTGCGTTCCCCGAGGATCCGGGAGAGGCTCCGGCCGACGGGGCATTGAAGGTGGCGGTGATCGGAAAGCCCAACGCCGGCAAGTCCTCCTTTGTGAATCGACTCTTCGGCGAGGAACGGGTGGTGGTGAGCGAAGTCCCCGGGACAACCCGGGATCCCGTGGACTCCCGCCTCCGCTACCATGGGCGAGATGTGATCTTTGTGGACACGGCGGGGCTCCGTCGCCAGTCCCGCATCTCCGATTCGGTAGAGTACTACTCCTCCCTCCGGACCGCCCGGGTGATCCGGGACGCCGAGGTGTGTCTGGTGATGGTGGACGCCGCCGAGGGTCTGCACCAGCAGGATCTGAAGATCATGGAGGCCGCATGGGAGGCTGGGTGCGGGGTGGTGGTGGCGGTGAACAAGTGGGACCTGGTGGACAAGGAGGACAATCCCACCCCCCGGATCGAGCGGGAGCTCCGCGCCCGGGCGACCCTCCTCCAGTTCGTTCCCATCACCTTCATCTCGGCCCTCACCGGCCAGCGCGTCCGAGGGACCCTGGATCTCATCCTGAGAGTAGCCGAGGAACGGCGCCGACGCATTCCCACCCACGAGGTGAATGAGGTGATGGAGGCCCTCTTCCGCCACCAGCCTCCGCCCCACTCCCGGGGGCGCCCTGTGAAGCTCCGCTACGCCACCCAGGCCGATACAGCTCCACCCACCTTCGTGATCTTCTCCAACATCCCCGACGCCATCCCGGATCACTACATCCGATATCTGCACAACGGATTCAGGAAGGCATGGGGATTCAACGGGGTCCCGCTCCGAATCCGGATCCGGGCCTCCACCGAGGGGCGGACTCCGGCATGACGGTCGGGGTCCTCCTCCTCCTCTCCTACGTTGTGGGGGCCACCCCCACGAGTCTCTGGGTAGGTCGCGCTCTCCACGGTGTGGATCTACGTGAGGTGGGTAGTGGCAACCTGGGAGCCACCAATACCTTCCGGGTGTTGGGTCCAGGGGCGGCGACCCCGGTGATGGTGGTGGACGTCCTGAAGGGATACCTTCCGGTGGTGCTCCTCCCGCCCCTGGCGGGGCTCGAGGGGTCCATCTGGGTCCTGGCCCTTGGTGCGGCGGCGATCCTGGGGCACGTCTTCTCGTTCTGGGTGGGCTTCCGGGGAGGGAAGGGAGTGGCCACCAGCGCCGGAGTATTCCTGGCCCTGGCGCCCCTCCCCCTCCTGATCACCGTGGGGGTCTGGGCCGCGCTGGTCTTCATCACCCGGATCGTATCGGTGGCGTCCATCACGGCGGCGCTGCTCCTGCCGGTGCTGGTGCTGCTCATGCCTACGCCCCGACATGAGGGGGATGCCCTGGTGGTCTTCACAGCATTCCTGGGCGCCTTCGTGATCTGGGCCCACCGGGCCAACATCCGGCGGCTCCTCCGGGGAGAGGAGAGCCGGTTCGCTCGCTCTCGCCGATCCGGAGCCGCCCTAGCGGATCAGCCGGTTCATGACACCCCTGAAGAGACGGGAGAGCGACCATGAAGGAACTGGGATCCCCCAAATCCATGGGTGTGCTGGGGTCTGCCTCGTCTGTTCCCACCGCCATAGGTGTCGTGGGCGCAGGGAGTTGGGGGACGGCCCTGGCCCTCCTCCTTCATCGGAATGGCCACCGGGTCCGGCTCTGGAGTTGGGATGAGGCGGTGGTTCGAGAAGTTCGGGAAGCGGGAGAGAACCGCAGTTTTCTGCCGGGGTTCCGACTCCCCGAAGGTTTGGAGGTGTCCGCCGACCTGGAGCACGTCCTGGACGAGGCATCCCTGGTGGTCTCGGTGAGCCCCGCGCAGTTCGTGGACTCCGTCATGAGCCAGGCGGTGCGCTGGCTCCCCCCCGCGGCTCTGGTGGTGAGTGCCTCCAAGGGGATTGAGACCCGGACCCTTCGACGGATGGATGAGGTCCTGAAGGAGCATCTGCCGCAAGACCAGCACCAACGACTCTGCGTCCTTTCGGGGCCTTCGTTTGCCCAGGAGGTGGCCGAGGCCCATCCCACGGCCGTGGTTCTGGCCAGTCGCTCCCGGGAGGCTCGCCTGGAGGCTCAGGCCGTCTTCTCGTCGGACTCGTTCCGCGTCTATACCGACCCCGACGTGGTGGGGGTGGAGCTGGGCGGGGCCGTGAAGAACGTCATCGCCCTGGCGGCGGGGATGGCCGTGGGGCTGGGACTTGGCCGGAACGCGCAGGCGGCGCTCATTACCCGCGGGTTGGCCGAGATCACCCGTCTCGGACGGGCCCTGGGTGCGGACCCCCTCACCTTCTCAGGGCTGGCCGGGGTGGGAGACCTGGTTCTCACCTGCACCGGAGAACTCTCCCGGAACCGGACGGTGGGGGTGCGCCTGGGACGGGGTGAGAAGCTGGATCGGATCCTGGGCGAGATGCGGGCGGTGGCCGAGGGCGTTCGGACCACCGAGGCCGTCCACCAGTTGGCCCTCCGCCACGATGTGGAGATGCCCATCACCGCTCAGGTGCAGCGGATGCTCAAGGACGAGGTGACGCCAGCCGACGCCCTCCACGAACTCATGACCCGGGATCCGAAACCGGAGCGCTGGGGCCGATGACGGCACCGGATGAGACAGGCGGCAGGCCCTTGGTGCCCAAGGCCTACTACTCCATTGGAGAGGTCTGCGACCTGACGGGTCTCAAGCCCCATGTGCTCCGCTACTGGGAGACCCAGTTCCGCATCCTGCAGCCATCCAAGAACCAGGCCGGAAATCGGGTCTACCGCCCCCGGGAGATCAAGATCATCCTCCTCCTGCAACACCTTCTCCACAAGGAGAAGTTCACGGTGGAAGGTGCCCGGCAGCGCCTGGAACGCCTGCGCCGGGACGGGGACCCGGCCGATGAGGCCGAGGGTATTCTGGCTTCTTCGTTTCTGGACTCGCTCAAGAACGACCTACACGAACTCCGCGACATTCTCACGCCATGAAGATCCTCTGTACCAATGACGACGGGTATCTGGCCACCGGCCTCCAGGTCCTGGCCTCGGCGGCGCGCCGCTTCGGTGAGGTCACGGTTGTGGCTCCGGACCGGGAACAGAGCGCCACGAGTCACTCCCTGACCCTCCACCATCCGCTCCGGAGCCGACGGGCGTCGGACGGCGCCCTGGTGGTGGACGGCACGCCCACCGACTGCGTGATCCTGGCGGTGAACGCGCTCCTGGACAGCCGCCCGGACATCTGCTTCTCCGGGATCAATCACGGCGCCAACATGGGTGAGGACGTCCTGTACTCGGGGACGGTGGCGGCGGCCATGGAGGCTACGGTGCTTGGGATTCCCTCGGTGGCCCTCTCCTACGCCAGCCCCCAGTTCGAGTCCATCGAGGCCTGGGAAGATCCGGTGGCTCGGCTCCTGGAGGGGATCGTTGACCAGCGGGGCTTCCCGGCCTCGACGCTTCTCAACATCAATCTTCCCCCCATTCATCCATCCGATGTCCAGGGGGTTCGCATCACGTCGCTGGGAGAGCGTCGGTACTCGGAGTCGCTCACCCGGGCCCACGACCCCAGCGGACGGGAGTATTTCTGGATCGGCGGTGGTGAGCGTCAGTGGAAACGAGGCAATGGGGACTCGGATTTCCAGGCCATCGAGGATGGGTACATCTCCCTGACTCCCCTCCACCTCGATCTGACGAACTATGCCCTCCTCGAGGAGATTCGCGAGTGGAACCTGACGCTCTAGGCGATTTCCGGTACGTGGGGGCGCGGAGACGCCTCATCGAGCGGATTCGGGACGAGGGGATCGAGGACCTGGAGCTCCTCCGCCTCTTCGATCGGGTTCCGCGGCACCTGTTCATCCCTGAGGCGCTCCTCCACCGGGCCTATGACGATGCTCCGGTGCCCATCGGGTACGGACAGACCGCGTCGCAGCCTTCGCTGCAGGCGTTCTATCTGGAACTCCTCCGGCCCACCTCCGACGATCGGATCCTGGAGGTGGGTACGGGGAGCGGCTACCTCACTGCGCTCCTGGCCCTCATGGGAGACCGGGTCTACTCGGTTGAGCGGGTCCGTAACCTCTCGACCCGTGCCCGATCGGTGCTGGATTCCCTCGGATACCGCAACGTGGCCCTGATGGTGGGCGACGGGACCATCGGGTGGCGCAAGTTCGCCCCCTTCGACATCATCACCGTGTCGGCAGCATCGCCTGAGGTGCCCCCGGCCCTGCTGGACCAACTGGCGGACGGGGGCCGGATGCTGGTGCCTGTGGGAGACCGGACCGTCCAGGATCTCCTCCTGATTCGGCGGGTGGGCGACGACCTCCACCGGACCAGCGTGCGAGAAGGATGTACCTTCGTCCCTCTCCTGGGGCGGTACGGCTGGTCCCCTTCGCCAGGTGATCTGGACGGCGACTGACCCACGCCGGCTTGGGAACACTTCTCTCCCTTCCTTTCCCTATCCGACCACCCTCTGACTTCATCAGCCCGAGACCATCATGACGCCTCGCCCGTTCTCTCCCGTTCAACTCGTGGAAGGTGGACCCGCCGGCGGGTCCGGCGCCGGACCGAACCCGGACACCGATTCCCACGCCAAGAGTCCCGGAACCGCCCTGGCGGGTGTGAGCGAGGCCGGCGCCGGTCAGGCCGTGTCCCGGAACCGCCGTCTGCCCCCGCCGGCGTTTCCCCCGGGGCGCAGGCGGGACTGGGTGCATCGGCCGCGGCGCCTGGAGGGAGGAGGTCGCAGCGCCACAGGTGAGATCCCGTCAGCGGCCTTTCTTTCCACCGATGAGGGACACTCCGGGCCCCCTAACCCCGTGGTGGATCAGGAATCCATTTCCGACGAACAGGTGGCCGAGATCCTGGAGTCCCTGGCGCAGGAGATTCGGGACTACTCCGGGGGGCGTTTCCTCTGGAAGCCCGGTGTCCCTCCGCTTGAGGGGGCCCTCCGCGGACTCGTTTCCGGCTATCTGCGGCTCGGGAGGAGGGAAGGGGAGCGGTCCTGATTCTGCCTGGGTCCAAGGTGATTCGGGTCCACCGATCCTCCTATCCCTCGCATCCGACCCTCCCCCGTGGTGGTGGGGAGGGGCCACCCGGAAGAACTCCGCCGGATGGGCTGACGAGGACGGAGCGGAAGGTTACCTTATCCCCGTCAATGTCCTCGTAGCTCAGATGGATAGAGCGACCGCCTCCTAAGCGGTAGGTCCCCGGTTCGAATCCGGGCGAGGACACTGCGGTAACGTGATGCCCCTCAACGGTTTGGAGCCGTTGGGGGGTTTTCGTTTGCCCGGCTTGTGTGCCAACAGTCCCACGAACTGTC
>REEG01000121.1 GCA_007695195.1 Gemmatimonadales bacterium
CCAGAGACGCCTGAGCCCACGGGACACGAGGCATGGCCAACCCGATTCCGAATCTATTCCGGTTCCCTGAACTCAAGGACCGGATCCTCTTTACCCTGTTCATCCTCCTGATCTACCGGGTGGGTGCGCATATCACCGCCCCCGGGATCAACCTGACGGCGCTGCAGGAGCAGTTCGGTCAGTTGGAGGGCACCCTCTTCGGGGTGTACGACATGTTCGTGGGGGGAGGGCTCTCCAGGGCCACCATCTTCGCCCTGGGGATCATGCCGTATATCTCGGCGGCCATTATGTTCCAGCTTCTGGCCGCCGTCTTCCCCACCATCGAGAAGCTCCAGAAGGAAGGGGAAGAGGGCCGGAAGAAGATCACCCAGTGGACCCGGTATACCACCGTGGTGCTCTGTATTGCCCAGTCTTACGGGTACTCGGTCTTCGTGGGGTCCATCGAGGGCGCGGTGATGAATCCGGGGTTCCTCTTTACCTTCACCACTGTGCTGGCGCTGACGGTGGGAGGAACCTTCATCATGTGGCTCGGTGAGCAGATCACCGAGCATGGGGTGGGGAACGGGATGTCGCTCCTCATCTTCTTCTCCATCATCGAGGGCTTCCCCGGCGCGGTGGTTCGGACCTGGGAGGCCATGATGGTGGGTGAGATCGGCCTCATGGCCATGGGCGCGCTGCTGGCGGTGATCATCGGTGTCACGGCCGCCGTGGTCTCCATGACCATGGGAGCCAGACAGATCCCGGTGCAGATTCCCCGGAAGGTGGTGGGTCGAGGCCGCATCCAGGAGGGGCAGAAGAGCTTCGTTCCCATCCGGGTGAATGCGGCGGGGGTGATGCCCATCATCTTCGCCCAGTCGTTCATCATCGTTCCGGGAACGCTGGCGGCCTTCACCAGTGCGGGGCTCATCGCCGAACTGGCTGAGCTCTTCCAGCCCGGGAACTGGTTGTACTACGGCACCTACGGGGTGCTCACCATCTTCTTCACGTACTTCTATACCGCCATCATCTTCAATCCCGTGGATCTGGCGGAGAACCTGAAGAAGCAGGGCGCCTTCGTTCCCGGCGTGAAGCCCGGAGCGCGGACTGCCGAGTACATCGACCGGGTCCTGACACGGGTAACCCTGCCGGGCTCCATCTATCTGGCGCTGGTGGCGCTGCTGCCCTTCTGGATCTTCGACATCTTCAACATCCAGACCTTCTTCTTCGGCGGTACGGGTCTCCTCATCTGTGTGGGTGTGGGGCTCGACACCGTGCAGCGGGCGCAGCAGCATCTCCTGCTCCGCCACTATGACGGCTTCATGAAGAAGGGCCGTGTGAAGGTGCGAGGTCGTCAGCGGTACATGTAGATCCGGAGCCCGCCGCTGGGATCCGGGAGACAGGTAATCCAACTCACAGGTGATGGGATCATGGTGGCGATTCTGCTGGGCCCCCCGGGGGTCGGGAAGGGAACACAGGGGGACCGGCTGGTGAGGGCGCTGGGGTGGCAGAAGATCGCAACCGGCGACCTCCTGCGCGCCGCCCGACGGGAGGGCACCGAGCTCGGTCGGAAGGCTCAGGAGTACATGGAGGCCGGAAATCTGGTCCCCGACGAGCTCATTGTGGAGCTGGTGAAGGAGAAGCTGGCGGCGCTGTCCCCGGACACCGGCGTCCTTTTCGACGGGTTCCCCCGGACCGTGCCCCAGGCCGAGGCCCTGGACGCCGCACTCCCTTCGGTCGATCGCAAGGTCGGTGTGGTCATCCTCTTTGACGCCCCTGCCGACGTCCTGCACAAGCGCATCAGTGGTCGGCGTTCGTCTCCGGATAGCGGCCGGGTCTACAACATCTATTTCGATCCGCCGAAGGTAGAGGGCATCTGCGACGAAACGGGCTCGGCTCTGATCCATCGCGACGACGATCAGCCCGAGACGGTGGCGCGGCGCCTTGAGGTGTACCGCAAGCAGACCCAGCCGCTGGTGGAGTACTACGACGAGTCCCAGGCCACCCTCCTCCGCATTGATGGGGACCAGGAAATGAGTGAGGTCCAGGGCGACCTCCACGCAGCCCTGGCCCGGGAAGCGGGCATCGAGGTCGGAGAGGCGTGATCGAACTGAAGTCCCGGGATGAGATGGACCGGATCGCCGCGGGAGGGGCCATCATCGGCGCTCTCTACCAGGAGATCCGAAGCCATATCAAGCCGGGTGTCTCCACAGGCGAGCTGGACCGCTTCGCCGAAGAGTTCATCCGGTCCCACGACGGTGCCGAGCCGGCCTTCAAGGGCCTGTATGGGTTTCCCGGGACCGTGTGCGCCTCCATCAACGAGGAGGTCGTCCACGGAATCCCCTCCGACGACCGTATCCTGAAGGAGGGAGACATCCTCTCCCTGGATACGGGGGTTCGCCTTGACGGCTGGTGCTCCGACTCGGCCTGGACCTTCCCGGTGGGCGAGCCGGGTACGGCTACGGCTAGACTCCTGGAAGTCACCGAGGCCGCCCTTGACGCCGCCATAAAGGTGGCCGTGCCTGGAAAACATGTGGGCGACATCGGCCACGCCGTGGAGCGCACCGTGAAGGGGACGGGGTTCAGCATCATCCGGGACCTGGTGGGGCACGGCATCGGCCGGAAGGTACATGAGCAGCCCCAGATCCCCAATCGGGGCCGCCCCGGGACGGGACCGGCGCTGGAAGAGGGGATGGTTCTGGCCATCGAACCCATGATCGCCATCGGTACGTGGCGCATCCGGACCATGGAAGACCGGTGGACCATGTCCACCACAGACCGACGTCCGTCGGCCCACTTCGAGCATACGGTGGGGGTGACAGGAGACGGTCCGCTCATCCTGACCCGGGCCCTGGGCCCGGCGGTGGAACATGGCCCGGCCCTCCCTTGAACAGGGTGGGGATCAGGGTTATACTTTCAAGCTCTGCAACGAACGCACCGTGAGGATTCGATGAAGGTCAGAAGCAGTGTCAAGCCGATCTGTGAGCATTGCAAGGTGGTTCGCCGCCGTGGTGTGATCCGGATCATCTGTAAGCGAAACCCCCGCCACAAGCAGCGGCAGGGGTGACGGACTCGTCTGCGCCTCGATTGAGCTGAGGAACCTGTATGGCACGCATTGCGGGAGTCGATCTCCCTAGACAGAAGCGGATCGTGATCGCCCTGACCTACATCTTCGGGATCGGCCGACGCCGTTCCGAGAAGATCCTGGCCGCGGCCTCCGTGGACCCCTCCACCCGCACCCACGCGCTCACCGAAGAAGAGGTGAGCCGCCTGCGGCGCGAGATCGAGGCCAACTACAAGGTTGAAGGGGCCCTGCGCTCCGAGCGCTCCATGAACATCAAGCGTCTCATGGACATCGGGTGCTACCGGGGCCTTCGCCACCGCCGGGGACTCCCCGTGCGGGGGCAGCGGACCCATACCAACGCTCGCACCCACAAGGGCAAGCGTCGGGCTATCGCCGGGAAGAAGGCGCCGCCGCGGAAGTGATCCGCGCCGGGTTTCCCGGTGGGCACATTGTTCCAGCCAGCACACTGACTGAGAAGGAAGGCACGCTTGTCGCAGAAGAAGCAGCCCCGAGCCAAGCGGGGCAAGAAAACGGTGGAGTCCGATGGGGTGGCCCATATCAAGGCCTCCTTCAACAACACCATCGTCACCCTGACGGACACCAAGGGCGACGTTGTAGCCTGGGCCAGCTCCGGAAAGGCCGGGTTCAAGGGCTCCAAGAAGTCGACTCCTTTCGCCGCCACCCTGGCTGCGGAGACCGCCGGCCGCGAGGCCTACGCGCTGGGAATGCGCCGGGTCAACGTGCGGGTGCAGGGCCCGGGGTCGGGGCGCGAGTCCGCCATCTCGGCGCTCGCTTCGGCGGGGCTTACCGTCAAGTCCATCCATGACGTGACGCCGCTGCCCCACAACGGCTGCCGGCCTCCGAAGAAGCGCCGGGTCTGATCCGGACGGGCCCACGCGCCCCCCTGGGGGAACGTTCGGCACCGCGGGATCCTTGCTGGAACACGTACGAGAACAGCTCCGGGGCTCCGGGGGCGATCAGGCGGTCGCCTCCGGCCCTTTTTTGACGCGAATCACTGGTCCAATAGGTCGTATCGATGGCTCGACACACCGGTTCTGTCTGCAAGCTCTGTCGTCGCGAAGGGCAGAAGCTTTTCCTGAAAGGTCAGAAGTGCTACACGGAGAAGTGCCCCGTGGAACGGCGGGCATATCCGCCCGGACAGCACGGTCCGGCCCAGGCCCGCCGCCGTAAGCAGTCCGACTACGCCATGCAGCTTCGTGAGAAGCAGAAGGTGAAGCGGATGTACGGTCTCCAGGAGACCCAGTTCCGCAACCTCTTCGAGCGGGCGGCACGGGAATCCGGTGTGACGGGTGAGAACCTCCTCATCGGTCTCGAGACGCGCCTGGACAACGTGATTTTCCGCCTCGGGCTGGCCTCGAGCCGGAATCAGGCGCGGCAACTCGTCCGGCACCGGCACGTGCAGGTGAACGGTCGGCTCGTGGACGTCCCCTCCTACAAGGTCAAGCCCGGCGACGACATCAGTGTCCGGGCCAAGTCCAAGGAGCTGGCGGTCATCGAGTCCTCCCTGGGCTCCCGCACCCGGCCTCGGCTGGTGGAGTGGTTGACGCTGGACGAGAAGAATCGGGTGGCTCGGATGGTCCGGGTCCCCACGCGGGATGACATCCCCATGGATGTCCAGGAGCAGCTCATCGTCGAGTTGTACTCGAAGTAAGGTCGAATCCGAGCCCAAGGGCATGGAGGCAATTTTGGAGATAGATCTGAGAGGACTTGTCCTTCCCGAGAAGGTGGAAGCGGTCCACACATCCGACGACGGCCGGTTCGCCCGTTTCGTCGTCGAGCCCCTGGAGCGCGGGTTCGGACATACGCTGGGGAACTCGGTTCGCCGGGTACTGCTCTCTTCCCTGCAGGGGGCCGCGGTCTGGGCCTTCCGCATCGATGGCGTGGTGCACGAGCACCAGACCATCCCGGGAGTGGTGGAAGACGTACACCAGGTCATTCAGAACCTGAAGGCGCTGGTGGTGGTGCTGGACGATGATGTGGACGAGGCAACGTTGGAGATCCAGACCGGGAGCGCCGGCGCGGTCACGGCCGGACACGTTCAGGAGAAGGCCGGCGTGCGCGTCCTGCACCCCGACCACCACATCCTGACCCTCCAGGAGGATCGTCCCTTCCGGATGGAGTTGCGGGTGAACAAGGGCCGGGGCTTCGTCCTGGCCGACCAGCACCCCCTGGAGAAGGGCTCGCCGGTGGACCTGGTCCGCGTCGATGCCCTCTACAATCCGGTCCGACGTGCCAACTTCGAGGTCAAGGAGACCCGGGTGGGGCAGCGCACCGACTTCGACCAGCTCTCCCTGCACGTGGAGACGGACGGGTCCATCTCGCCTGAAGACGCTGTGGCCACAGGGGCGCAGTTGGTTCGGCGCCACCTGGAGTACCTGGTGTACGTAGGCGAGGGCGGGCTTCCGGAAGAGGCCCCCGACGGTGCGACGCAGGTGCCGGAAGAGGTGCAGGAGCTTTTCGATCGTCCCATCGAGGACCTGGCCGAACTTAGCGTTCGGTCTCGGAACTCGCTCCAGAAGGAGAGCATCGGGACGGTGGGAGATCTCATCCAGCGCACCGAAGAAGAGATGCTGGACATCGAGAATTTCGGGAAGAAGTCCCTGAAGGAGATCCAGGATTTCCTGGCGGAGCACAATCTCCGCTTCGGGATGCGGATCCGGAAGGCCGAGGATGGCCGGCTCTTCTTCCTGGATGATGGTGGCGTCGCCGAGCCCAAGGGTTCCGGAGACGATTAGCGCGCGGGTAGACAACGCAGTCCGCTCGTGATATATCGGTAGCTCAGTTCAGGATCGACAGCTATGCGGCATCGTACAAAGGGTCGGAACCTCTCGAGGACGGCCTCCCACAAGAAAGCCACCATGCGGAACATGGCTACGTCCCTGTTCCGGCATGAGCGAATTGAGACCACCACGGCCAAGGCCAAGGAGCTCCGCCCGTACGCGGAGCGTCTCATTACGCTGGCCCGTCGGGGAGACCTCCATGCGCGGCGGCTCGCGGCCCGGAAGATCCAGGATCGGGAGATCCTGGCCAAGCTCTTCGACGACATCGGGCCCCGGTTCCAGGACCGGCCCGGTGGCTACACCCGGGTGCTCAAGACCGGGTTCCGGAAGGGGGATGCCGCGGAGATGGCGTTGATCGAACTGGTTGAGAAGGGGGAGGCCGGAGTCGGGTCGGCCCCCGGTTCGTCCTGATATCACGCTGACTCCCCATCCACCAAGGACCGACACCCATGGCCTCGAAGCAGACCGGCGCCCTCAACCTCCCCCTGATGATCCTCGCCTTCCTTCTGATGGGCGGGTTCCTCTACTGGTTGAACATCTCTTCCGAGCCCAGCCAGTTGGCGGTGGCCGAGGAGAATTCCGCGGAGCGGCTGCGAGCCGACTCCCGCCCGGTCTCTCCGGCGGTGCTGGGGGCTGAGGCCTCCGACTACGTGGATGAGCTGGTTCGGGTGTCCAACATCCGGGTGAACGCCCTCTTCGGAACTCAGGGCTTCTGGTTCCTGGTGCCTACCGAGGATGAGGAGATGGCGGACTACCTGGTGCGGCTGGATCCGAACTTCTTCCCGCCGGACTTCCAGGTCGTTCCCGGAGATATCATGACGGTGACGGGCCGGGTGACGGCCATGTCGGAAGACGTCATCACCGTCTGGGAGGGCCAGGGCGTCTTCACCGAGGAGGGTCAGCGCGGTCTGGTGGCCGACCTGGAGACCTACATCGCCGCCGCCCACATCGAGATCCACTCCTCCGAGGTCGAGGAGATCGAGACCGACGATGAGGACGAGGACCCTGACGCAGAAACCGAGGAGGGGTGAGGCCGTTTGGCCCGCTCCGCCCCCTAAGGCATAGAGAACCGAGGACCAGAGAACCATGGCACGAGTCTGCTACGTGTGCGGCAAGCGACCCTCCACCGGGAATCGTGTAAGCCACGCCAACAACAAGACCAAGCGACGCTGGCTGCCGAACCTGCAGACGGTGCGTATCGTTGACGCCGACGGTGAGCGCCGGCGTGTTCGGGTGTGCACTTCATGCATCAAGGCCGGAAAGATCCGGAAGGCGCCGGCCGTGAAGAAGTCGGTAGGGGCCTGAGCCCCGTCGCCGACGATGATGGACGTGGAGGGGCGTAGCGGCCCTTCTCCCCCGGAGGATCGCCCCCGGGACCCGCATCGGGTCCCGGGGGCGTCGTCGTTCCGGGTGGCGGTGACGCGCCCGGACACCGGCGACGACCGGTTGCGGGAGGCGTTGGAGGCTCGGGGGTTCACCCCGGTGGATCACCCACTCCTGCGCATCGTTCCCCCGGAAGACCCGGCGCCCCTGAGGAGGCTGGTCCGGGAGCTGGTGGGGGGCCCGGAGTGGCCGGTCCCGGACTCGCGGCTTCCTGGGTCGCAGGGCCCGGAATCGCCGGCTCCGGTGGAGGCGCCGGTTCCGGCCACCTGGCTCCTGGTAACCTCCCGTCAGGTGATCCGCGTCCTGGACCAGGAGCTCTCGTCGCTGAATGCCGGGCCGGACGAGATCCGGGTCCGGGGGGTCCGGGTGGCGGCGGTGGGGAGCGCTACCGCCGACGCCCTCACCGAGTGGGGGCTCCCCCCGGACCTGGTCCCGGACCGGTTCACCGGAGACGACCTGCTGGACACTCTGGTGCGGGCGGCGGGGGAGGGGGAGGGCACGGGCGCCGCCTCGACCTCCCTGGCCGGTCACCGCTTTCTCTTCCCCCGCGCGGAGCGTGCCCGGGAAGTGCTCCCGGAGGGCCTGCGGGCCCGGGGCGCCCATGTGGAGCTGGTGACGGCCTACCGCATCGTCCCGGATCCCGAGGGCGCCCGTGAGCTCTGGGCGGCGGTGGAGCGGGGGGAGGTGGAGGTGGTTACCTTCACCTCCGGTTCGGCGGTGAGGACCCTGGCCGGCGTGATCCCGGAGGGCGCATCCTGGCCTCCGGGGGTGAGGGTCGCCGTCATCGGGCCGGTGACGGCCGGGGCCGCCGAGGGAACACCGATCCCCATTCACCACGTCCCCGCTGAGTTCACGCTGGAGGCCCTGGCCGCCGCCATTGATGGGGACGACCACGAGGCCAACCCAACTTCCAACACGGATACGTGATCCATGAGCGACAGCGAGACACTGGAACGCTTCAAGACCGGAAACGTCACCTTCGGCGTGGTGGGTCTCGGCTATGTGGGGCTTCCCCTGGCGGTGGAGGTGGGCAAAGCGGGACTCCGCGTCCTTGGGCTCGACGTCCAGCCCCAGGTGGTGGAGACGGTGAATCGCGGCGATAGCCACATCCAGGACGTTCCCGCCGCCGACGTGGCGGCTCTCCGGGACGCCGGGGTCCTTGAGGCCACCACCGACCCGGCGCGCCTGGCCGAGTGCGACGTCATCTCCATCTGCGTCCCCACCCCTCTGGGGAAGACCCGGGATCCGGACATCTCGTATGTGCTGGACGCCGGTCGCGTCATCGCCCAGGTCCTGCGTCCGGGCCAGTTGGTGGTCCTTGAGAGCACCACCTATCCGGGAACCACCCGGGAGGTCCTCCTGCCTCTCTTCGAGGAGCGGGGATTCACGGTAGGCACGGACTTCTTCCTGTGCTTCTCGCCGGAGCGTGTGGATCCGGGCAATCCGGTCTGGCATACCCGGAACACCCCCAAGGTCATCGGCGGGATCACCGCCGCGTGCCGGGAGGCCGGGGTGGCGGTCTACGAGCGGTTCATCGACGAGATGGTTCCGGTGTCGTCGCCGGAGGCGGCGGAGATGACCAAGCTGCTGGAGAACACCTTCCGGGCCGTGAACATCGCGCTGGTGAACGAGACGGCGCAGATCGCCGACCGGCTCGGGGTGGACGTGTGGGAGGTCATCGAGGCGGCGGCCACCAAGCCGTTCGGGTTCATGAAGTTCACGCCGGGCCCCGGGCTCGGCGGGCACTGCATCCCCATCGACCCCCACTACCTGTCGTGGAAGATGCGCACCATGGACTACCGCACCCGGTTCATCGAGCTCGCCAGCGAGGTGAATGCCGAGATGCCCCGCTTCGTGGTGGGCAAGGTGCAGGAGGCGCTGAACGAGGCGGAGAAGCCGGTGAAGGGCTCCCGGGTGCTGGTGCTTGGCGCGGCGTACAAGCCCAACATCGACGACGTTCGGGAATCTCCGGCCATCGAGATCCTTTCCGAACTGGGGCGCCTGGGCGCCCGGGCCGCCTACCACGACCCCTACATCCCCGAGATCCGGGAAGACGGCCGGGAGTGGACCGGTGTGGACCTCACCGATGAGGCCCTGAGCGAGGCCGACTGCGTGGTTCTGGTCACCGACCACAAGGTGTTCGACCTGGAGCGGATCTTCCGGCTGAGCCGCATCCTGGTGGACTCGCGGAACGCCACCGCCTCCATCGCCGACCGCCTGGGCGCGGGAAGCCCGCAGCGATGGATCGTGAAGGGTCTGGCTCTGGGGAGCTGACCCCCCCGCGGCGTGCTCCCTGCTAAAGCTGTCCTGCCGACCCACAGGCCCAAGAGCTCCTTTTCGCCGGACATGATGACGGCCAGGGCAAGGTAGATGGCCCGCGTCTGGACGTGGCCGTCGGGCCGCATCTTCACGTGAATGACATCCGGGTCGAGGATGGGGTAGACCGCGTTCAGTGGCCTCACGTGTCCCGGCTTCACGTTGTCCGGCATCGCTTCCACTCCCTTGCCTTGTTGGGCCCCATCGGCTCCTTTGCAGGTGGTTTACGCTATGGCCGATTACACGGAAAACTAGATACTCGATGGCTCATTGGCGTCGAAAAATCGACCAGTTCTAGAGACAACGAGGTCGAAGCTCATCCAGTAGGCCTGAAATTTCTCGGCGCCAACGCATGGAGTCGTGCACGGAAGTCTCGCCGGAGATGCCGCGCCAGCCCTTCCTCCATCCCCCATCCGCCCTAACTTTCCTGCATCGACCGAAGTGCCCCTACCCCTCTTACCAACCCCCCTCTATGAACATCGCCGTCATCGGAACCGGATACGTCGGCCTCGTGGTTGGCGCCGGTCTGTCCCACTCCGGAAACGACGTCATCTGCGCCGACATCGACGAAGCCAAGATCGAGGGGTTGAAGCGCGGCGAGATCCCCATCTACGAGCCGGGCCTGGACAAGCTGGTGGCCGACAACCTGGAGGCGGGTCGGCTCACCTTCACCACCGATGTGGCCGATGCGGTGCGCCGGTCCCGCATCATCTTCATTGCGGTGGGAACTCCTCCTGGGGAGGACGGCTCCGCCGACCTTCAGTACGTGCTGGCGGTGGCCCGGACCATCGGCCGGAACATGGACGGGGAGCGCATCGTCATCACCAAGAGCACAGTCCCGGTGGGGACGGCCCGGAAGGTCCGGGAGGCCATTGAGGCCGAGACGGACCATCCCGTCCACGTCTGCTCGAACCCCGAGTTCCTGAAGGAGGGGGCGGCGGTAGACGACTTCATGAAGCCGGACCGGGTGGTGCTGGGCGTCGACTCCCCGGAGGTGGGCGAAGAGCTGCGGGCCCTCTACGAGCCCTTTGTTCGCACCGGAAACCAGATCCTCCTCATGGACATCGCCTCGGCGGAGATCACCAAGTACGCCGCCAACGCCATGCTGGCCACCCGCATCAGCTTCATGAACATGGTGGCGGGGCTCTGCGAGGCGGCCGGTGCCGATGCCTCCCAGGTCAGGATGGGGGTGGGAAGCGACGGCCGCATCGGCCCCTCCTTCCTCTTTCCCGGCATCGGATACGGCGGCTCCTGCTTCCCGAAGGATGTGAAGGCGCTGATCCGGACCCTTCGGGATCTGGGCCAGGACGCCGGCATCCTGGAGGCGGTGGAGTCGGTGAACGAGCGCCAGAAGTCCTTCGCCCTCCGCACGCTGGAGGCGGAGTTGGGCCCGGACCTCTCAGGCCGGCGCATCGGCGTCTGGGGCCTGGCCTTCAAGCCCAACACCGACGACATGCGGGAGGCCCCGGCGCTGGTCACCGTGGAAGGGATCCTGGAGCGGGGCGGGGAGGTGGTGGCCCACGACCCCGTGGCCATGGACGAGGCCCGGCGCCACCACTTCGGGGACCGCATCCGGTACGCCGCCTCTAACTACGAGGCCGTTGAGGGCGCCGACGCCCTCATCCTCCACACCGAGTGGCACCCCTACCGCCGCCCCGACTTCCAGCGGATCCGCGATGCCATGCGAGGTCGCCTGGTGGTGGATGGCCGGAACATCTTCCCCGTGGACCAGATGCGGGAGCTGGGCTTCCGGTACCATTCCATCGGGAGGGAGCCGGTGGGGTGAGCCGGGGCAGCGGGAAGGGGCCGGGGGCTTGGGGGGTGCCTGGAGGACGAGCTCCCCCCTCAAGACCCTCCCCCCTCACCCCACCGGCACCAACCTCCGCCCCAACTCCAGCACCGCCTCCGCCAGCAGGTCCATGTCCTCGTCCCGGGTCCGGTGGTTG
>REEG01000298.1 GCA_007695195.1 Gemmatimonadales bacterium
TCCCGCTGGAGCCGGTGGCCGACGGGTACCGGAACTGGCTGAAGGAGGACTACGCCGTGCAGCCCGAAGAACTCCTCCTGGACCGGACCCAGCTCATGGGGCTCACAGCTCCGGAGATGACCGTCCTCACCGGCGGGATGCGGGTCCTGGGAACCAACCATGGCGGCACCAGGCACGGGGTCTTCACGGATCGGGTGGGGGAGCTCACCCCCGACTTCTTCGTGAACCTCACGGACATGGCGTATGAGTGGGTCCCGAATGCGGACAACCTCTACGAGATCCGCGACCGGAAGACGGGCGAGGCCAAATGGACCGCCACCCGGGTGGACCTGGTCTTCGGCTCCAACTCCATCCTCCGGTCCTACGCCGAGGTCTACGCCCAGGACGACAACCAGGAGAAGTTCGTCCATGACTTCGTGGCCGCCTGGACCAAGGTCATGAACGCCGACCGGTTCGATCTGGAGTGAGGTAGGCACGAACCGACCAGTCAGCGTTTCCCGCTGGAAATGAACCACACCGCGCAGCCGGGCCATGGCTCCGGCTGCGCGGTGTGTTTCGTTCAACCCTCAGCGGGAAGACCAGGAGTGGCATCATCATTTGGAAAGAGGTCCTGTACCGGGATGAGAAGACGGAAGGGTCGGTGCGGCTGGAAGAGCTTCTTTGATAACCCTGTTCCCACCGGAATTCCATCGAACCCCCACGTCAGGGCCTCATCGCCCAATCCGGAGCCCCCGCCGGTCCCATAATCAGACGCCGGACCTCCTGCTCGTACACCGCGATAAGCGTGTCGGGCCCCATCGGTATGATCGATCGCAGCTCAGCGAATTCCCTGGCTGGGGAGGTCAGAACGACCGTTGCCCGCCGATCGTCTGGTTCAAGCCACATCCCCAGCATCTCGGTCAGACTCGTGGTGACCCACGCTCTCCCATCCGGTCCGTGCTGAAGGTCCTCGAACAGGGACACCACAATCTGATTACCTCTTGGAATGTCCATGCTGCCACGACGCCGTTCCGCCGCGTCCTGCGCCAACTGGACTACCGGGCCCGGGAGGGGGAGTTCGTTCACACTCCACTCCTCTCCCTCCGTTTGAATCCGCCACATTCGCCCTTGCCCAACGTGGAGGATCGTGACCGAGTCTTGCGTCCCTGTGGACATATGCCAGGCCCATGGCAGCAGGGCATCCATCGGACTCATGGATCCCGGACGGCCCGGTCCAAGGCCAACCGGCGCTGTCCCCACGTCCCGGCCCTCCCAGATCAAGAGCGGGTCATAGGAGCCTGGCGCCGGGGGAAGGAGCACCCTCCGGTTCTGCAGGGGAGCGAAGGCTCCCAACGGGAAAAGAAACGACTCCAGATAACTCCCATCCCAGGTAAGGTGGTTCACACGCCGCTGTCCGGAGTCATAGACCCAGAAGGTGCCTTCGCCACCGGGTCGGAGTACCCGCGGCCGCATGAGTTCGCCCGGCCCCTCACCGGGCTGGTCCCCGATCACGGTGAGGAACTCGCCCTCCCCGCTGAGCACCCAGACCCACGGTGCCTGACGGTCGGACACGAAGATCTTTCCATCATGGTGGATAGCATATTGAGGGCTCCACACCGAGTCTGGTAGGACGTGCGCCTCCATGAGCACCTGCGAGACCACGGGAGCACGGAACTCCAACTCCCACTCCGAGTTCGCCTCAGGCTCATCGCACGCAGTGAGAAGGGTGGCAATGAGTGCCACCCCGAGCCAGTGGCGCCGGCCCCACCCTTCACCACGGGGAGACCGGCGAACATCACGGAAAGAGTCTGGGCAAATCCATGTTTCGCTCATGATCATGCAGTGGCTTGGGTAGGAATCCCACAATGGGACAGGGCGACGCCAGCCTGAAAGGGTAGGCCTTCATCATCCACCATGGACACCCACCCGAGGTCGGACTGTCCATTGCACGTGAGATCCAACATGTGGAGGGTATAGGTTTCGTTCTCAGACCCCGTCATCCTATATGTGCAGAACTCCGAGCAGAACTCGGGAAAATCGAAGGAGTTGGGCCCGCTGTTGGACAGACAGATGGGACCCCAGCAGAGCAGATTGCCGTCGAACTCAACACGGATCCCATCAACGAGTTCGCCCATGCACATGTTCTCGGGGCTCGTGCAGGACACGTACCGGGCGCAGGCCAGCGCCACCGCTGGGAGGGTCAGGAGCAGTACCGTGACCAGTAACGCATGCTTCCCAAGTGACTTCACATTCCCCATGGGTCCACCTCCATATTGCTGGAAGCCTCGAACCGCCAACCCCGATGTGGAGGATCCTGAGGCTCCCTGTCTTCAAGTCCCATGGATCTTCGCAGCCGTTTCGGTGCGTTGCGATAGCCCGATGGGACCGAAAACGGGGCTAGGCCTCTCCTACTCTGGCACGCGTCCCCCCCTGCCGGCGACCATGTACCGTGCCCCAATGCCCCCGATCATGGCCCGCCGACCACCCGAACCCCTTCGTAAACGACCTCCATGGCCTCGAAGGCCACCGTGCCCGACATGGCATCAAGCTCCGGGCCCGCCAAGCGAGACGGCCACGCGGAACGAACCCTCCACGACAGCACCGACTCGTGCTCCGGGTTCAGGAGGTGGATGATCAGATCCCGCCGCTCTAGCTCTCCGATCCGCAGGGTATTCATCCAATCGGAGAGTTCCCGGTCCCCTGAGATGATCCCCGAACGAGGGTGATCCGGTCTCCGCGCGAAATCCCGGGGACCTTCCGGGTCTCAGTCGACCGGTCGGTGCCCTCGCGGTACTCAACGACGTCCGTCTCCCGATTCAGGCCCCGGATGGAGCTGAAGCCAAGGCGAGCCCCCCCGGATTCGGCGGAGAAACGGCAGGCTGGAAGGAACCGGAAACACCGGGAGCCCCGCCGGCTCCGGCATCCACCAGCGGCGTGATGGACTCCACCCCACCTCCCCCCCCTCGCCCAACTCAACCCGGAAGTGGCTGGCGGGGAGGATGGGTCCCGTGGCGGGAAGCGGAGGAACCGTTTCGGTATCCGGCGGGGGAGGGAAAGGGGGCCGCCGACCAGGTGGGCGTCCCCGCACCAGGGGCGGCCAACCGCCGAGAGGGGGATCGCGGTCCATGCTCTTCCTCCGCAGTCGAGGAGAATTGGACCGGAGCAAGAGCGCTCCAGCCCATCAATATCCCACCGTGGGACCGACCCTGTCCCGGTGTCAAGGGCGGACCACCCCATCCTCAGAACCAGGCCCGCCGCTCCCGAGGGCCGAGCACCCCCACCACCCCCGTCCCTACCGCCGAGGCCACCACCAGGAGGATCAGCGCCGCAAGGGGCCACCGGAGCGCTACCACCAGACACGCCAGAAGGATGGCGAGGTTGGTCCCCCAGTCCACCAGGATCCAGCGGAAGAGGCGGGGTGCCAGGGGCTGTCTCCAGGCCCCGAGACGTTGGGCCCGGAGAATGAAGACGAAGGAGACGACGGAGAGGAGGGCGAAGAGACCGATGAAGGGAAGGACGGCAGAAGAGGCCCCGGGATCTTCACCGATCAGACTGGTGGGGAGAGGGACCAGAGCCACCCCCGCCAGTAGCGCGAGGGTGAGCGCCAGAAGGCCGGGCTCGAACCAGGCCGGTTGCGCCACGATGCGGAGATGGTGCCACCAGACGTTCCCCACCAGGAAGAAGGCCAGGGCAAAGGAGACCAGCCCCGACACCTCCAAGCCGTCCAGCGTCAGGACCAGGAGTGTGAGGGAGATGGCGAATACCGCATCGCACAGATTCACAATGCGCCCGAATTCGGGCGAGCCCCGGCAGCCCCACGAAACGGACCCACCTGAAAGCCACAAAGCACAGCCCGGAAAACCGGCCGAACGTCGAAGAGTACCGGGAGCGGGACTCGAACCCGCAAGGGATTGCTCCCAGAGGTTTTTGAGACCTCCGCGTCTACCACTTCCGCCATCCCGGCTCGACCGGGACACCCGCCCCGGATCGAGGCCTGAAGGTAATCTCCGCCACCACCTTCACTCAAGTGTCGAGGGTGTCCACTATCGCGTCGTCGGTTCGCGTACCTCCATCTATGTCCGCGTTCCTTGCCGTGCACAGAACCCCGGCCGTACCTTCCCGCGCCTGTCAGACCCGCCCGCGCCTGTCAGACCCGCGCAGGTCGGACCTGCCCGCGCCGGTTCGACCTGCGCCGGAAGATGCCGTCCTCTAAACGCAGACTCTGCCGCACCGGCCCGGAGGGGCCAGAGAATGAGACACCTCATCACCGTCATCGCAGTTGCGTGGATCGTGCTCTTTGCCGGTGCATGTGCGTCCGACGGAAGTCCGGCCCATGACGTCTCCGGCCTGACCATCACCGCCGCGGACATCCTGGGAAACACCGAGTACCAGGCCATCTCCTACGGCGGGTACCGGGAGACCACCCGGGACATCCAGCCCACCATTCCGCAGCTCAAGGAAGACATGCTCATCCTGCAGGCCATGGGGGTGAAGCTGCTCCGCACCTACAACGTGCACTATGACGAGGCCGCGAACCTCCTTCAGGCCATACGTGAGCTCCGGGCCGACGATCCGGATTTCGAGATGTACGTCATGCTCGGGGCCTGGATCGATGCCAAACACGCCTGGACCGACGAGCCTGAGCGGATCCGCGACATGGATGCGCCCCGCAACGAGGCCGAGATCGCCCGGGCCGTTGAACTCGCCCAGGAATACCCCGAGATCGTGAAGATCATCGCGGTGGGGAATGAGGCCATGGTCCACTGGGCCGAGGAGTACTACGTCGAGCCGGGCGTCATCCTCAACTGGGTCAACCACCTGCAGGAGCTGAAGGCCCGGGGCGACCTCCCCGAGACCCTCTGGATCACCTCATCCGATGACTTCGCATCGTGGGGCGGTGGAGGATCCGAATACCACAATGACGATCTGAACGCGCTGTATGAAGCCGTGGACTTCATCTCCATGCACACCTATCCCATGCACAACACCCACTACAATCCCGAGTTCTGGGGGGTGCGCGATGAGGAGGAAGGCCTGAGCGACCTGGAGAAGATCCACAACGCCATGGAGCGCTCGCTGGACCTGGCCCGGAGGCAGTACGACGCCGTGGTGGCCTACATGCACAGCATCGGCGTGGACAAGCCGGTGCATATCGGCGAGACCGGATGGGCCACCATCTCCAACGAGTACTACGGGGAGGGCGGCGCCAATGCCATCGACGAGTACAAGTCCGGCCTCTACTACCACCACATCCGGGAGTGGTCCAACGCCAACAACATCACTGTCTTCTACTTCGAGGCGTTCGACGAACCGTGGAAGGATGCGGGAAACCCCCTGGGTTCCGAGAACCATTTCGGCCTCATCAACCTCCAGGCCCAGGCCAAGTTCCCCCTCTGGGAGCTAGTGGATGACGGCGTCTTCGACGGACTGACCCGGGACGGCCAACCCATCACCAAGACCTATGACGGAGATCTGGATGCCCTCATGGAGGATGTGCTGGTGCCCCCCACCGACCGCGAAATCCGCCAGCGAAGGCAGCCGTAACCGTCCAGCGCCCTTCCCCCTCCCCGCAACCGGTAGCCATACCGAATGACAGCTCAGGACGCACCGCGCCGAAAGAAGATCCCCTTTCTCCAGAAAGCCGCATTCGGCTCGGGGCACCTGGTCAACAACCTGCTGCCGGGTGCGCTGGGGGTGTTCCAGTTCTTCCTGCTCACGGCCTTCGGCATCAACCCCTTCCTGGCCGGACTCCTGGGCGGCCTGCCGCGGCTCTTCGACGCCATCACCGACCCCATCATGGGGTACGTGTCCGACAACACCCAGTCCAAGTATGGCCGGCGCCGACCCTACATCTTCATGGGCGCCATCCTGGCGGGGCTCATGTTCATCATGCTCTGGCAGATGAATCCCGAGGCCGGCCAGTTGTTCAACTTCTGGTACTTCCTCCTCATGTCGCTGCTCTTCATCGGGGCCAACACCATCTTCTCCACGCCCCTCATCGCGCTGGGCTACGAGATGACCAGCGACTACAAGGAGCGGACCCGGCTCATGGGGTTCGCCCAGACCGTCGGTCAGTTCGCCTGGATGATCGTGCCCTGGTTCTGGGTGATCATCGCCAACCCGAACCTGTTCGACGATCAGGCCGAAGGGGTTCGCACCATGGCCTGGGTGGTGGGCGCGGCATGCATCGTCCTGGGCATCCTGCCGGGACTGTTCTGCAGGGAGATCGGCCAGGAGAACATCACGAACCAGGCGAACCTCACGTTGAAGGATGCCGTGGGTAACCTGAAGGATCTGCTCAGGAAGATGGGGGAGGTCTTCAAGAACAGGCCCTTCGTGCGGCTATGCGGAGCAACCTTTCTGGTATTCAACGGCTTCCAGATGGTGGCGTCCTTCAGCTATTTCATCATCCTGTTCTATCTGTTCAACGGCGATTACGAGCTCACCGGGAACTGGCCGGCCTGGTTCTCCACGGTCAGTGCCTTCATGACGGCCTTCGTGGTCATTCCCATCATCACCTGGATGGCCAACAAGGTCGGGAAGCGAAATGCCTTCATCTACTCGACGGCCATCTCCGTCGTCGGCTACATCCTCAAGTGGTGGGGCTTCAACCCGGACAATCCGTGGCTCATGTTCATGCCCATCCCCCTCATGGCCTTCGGCATCGGCGGTCTCTTCGTCCTCATGATGAGCATGACGGCGGACGTGTGTGACCTGGACGAGCTGGAGAATGGGATGCCCCGGAAGGAAGGGACCTTCGGTGCCATCTACTGGTGGATGGTGAAGCTGGGCCAGGGACTTGCCCTGGTCATGAGCGGCGCCGTCCTGGCCCTGGTGGGATTCGATCAGAACGCCGCCACGCAGACGGCGGAGACCATGACCAACCTTCGCATCGCCGACATCGTGATCCCTGCCCTCACGGCATCCATCGCCATCTGGGTGATGTGGGGCTACGACCTGACCGAAGAGAAGACCGAAGAGATACAGCGGGAACTGGTGGCGCGCCGGGGTGAGATCTGACCCGACGCTCCATCGAACCGAGGGGGCGACGTGAACCGGTCACGCCGCCCCCTCGCACTTCACCTTCCGCACCTCCCTTCCACTTCTCCCTACCGGCCGTCCCTCCTTACCGCCCCACCACCGGATTCACCCGCTCCCGGGCCACCGGACTCCGCTCCACCACCCGGTGCACCGGAAGAATCCCGCCCACCCGGGCCTCACTCATGAAGGCGCCGGTGATGGCGAAGGAGTTCTCGTCTTCGGGCTCCATGAGGTGGAAGACCAGGGCGGCCCCGGGCTGGGACGCGGGCACGAACCACCCGCCGGCCGGGAACTCCACCGTGGCCGTCTCCAGATCGGTGCGGAAGCGCTGGGGGATGTACCCCTCGTAGGCCGAGCCCGACACCTCCATCTCCCGAATCCGGAAGTGCTCCACCGACCACTCCGCCGAGGCCAGGAGCCGCTCCACCACCACGCCGTGCTCCAGGAGCGCCTCCACCAGGTCACCCCGGTGAGGCTCGATGAGGTACCCCACCGGACGCTCGCGCCCGATCACCACCCGGGAGCTGTCGAAGACCGGTACCTCCACCCGGGCCGTCTCGCCGGTGAAGGTGAGGCGGGGCCCGTCGTCCGTCTCCACCATGGTGGGCACCGCCACCTCGTAATCCACCCGCCGACTGGCCACCGGCTCCCGGAGGATGCCGATGCTGTCCGACGGCTCCATGTGGGCGCCTCGGGTCTTCATCTCGCTACGGCCGTCCCGGAGCGCCGCCAGCGTCCCGGCCCGGTCCTCGGCCATACTCCGGGCAATGGCGTTGAGGGAGATGTGCTGCCGGTTGGCGCGGGCGTCCAGATCCACCCGGGCGTCCCGCTCCCGGAGCGACTCGAGAAGAATGGTGGCCAGGCCCTGGCTCGCGGCGTAGTCGTTCAGCGTCCGGCCGAAGACGGGAACCGAGATCCCGATCTCCGGATCATCCAGGATCTGGGCCAGCCCCCCCGGCGTGTGGTAGATGATGTGGCTGTGGCCATCGGCCTCCAGCGCCTCCACCAGCGCCGGGATCAGGCGGTCGCCGGCCAGCTCCATGGGAGCCCGAGGGCCGTGGGGGTTCGTGGGGTGCCAGGTGTAGAAGTCATACACCCGGGGCGGCCCCACCAGCTCGTGGGCATCCACCACCACATGGGGACGCCACGGCACCAGCACCTCGTGGATGATGGCCCGGCTCTCCGGGTTGTCCAGGACCAGGTAGTCCCGGTTCAGGTTGTAGCCGGCCAGGTTGTTCCGGATTCCCCACTCGCCGGTCTCGGCGCCGTCGGGGTTCATGAGGGGCACCAGGAGCACCACCAGGTCGTCCAGGAGCGGCCGCAGGGGTCCCTCGGCCAGATCCCGGGCGAAACGCAGGACCCCGGCCTGGCTCGCCGGTTCATCGCCATGGACCTGGGCGCCCACAAAGAGGATGGGCCGCCCCGAGCCATGGGCGTCGGTGGGGGTCGCGGCTCCGGGCTCGGCCAGCGTCACCAGATGGATGGCCCGCCCCGCCCGGCTCCGGCCAATCTCCCGCACGCTCACCTCGGGAATCCTGGACGCCATCTCCCGGAAGAAGTGCACCACCTCCTCGTAGTCGGCCGGGACATCCCGGGCCACGTCCACCCAGGGCCTGGCCCGGTCCCGGTCCACCTCCACCGGCGTCACCCGGTCCACGGTGCCGGCGTCGGCCCACCGGGGGGCGCCGCGGCTGTCCGTGGCCGTGACCCGCTCGGTGGCCACGGTGGGAAGGGCCCGGAGGCGGTGTACCGAGTGCCGCACGCCCCGCCGCTCCTCGGTAGTGAACCACCCCATGGAGAGGAGCGAGTTCTCGTCTTCGGGCTCCAGCAGGTGCAGGGCGATGCGGGCCAGGGGCTGGTCCAGGCGCACCAGGTAACTGCCGGCGGGAGCCTCCACCGTCCCTGCTTCGATGGAGGTGGTCACGGTCCGCTCGATGTATCCCTCATAGGGCCGGTCGCCGCGGCTCACCGACTCGATTCGGTAGCTCTCACCGGCCACGGCCGCCGGGGCCAGGAGCCGGTCCACCTGCAGCCCGTGGAGGGCCAGGTGCTCCGCCACCTCCCGGCGATGGGGCTCGATGAGGTAGGCCACCGGCCGGATCCGCCCCAGGGTGATGCGGGTGGAGTCCAGGACCGGCACCTCCAGCCGCACCGTGTCGCCGTCCACCAGCAGTTGATACGGGAGGGTCCGGCTCGGGACCTGCTCCACTCGCACCGCCACCGAGTCCGCCTCGTCCCAGCGGGCGCCCCGGGAGGCCAGCTCGGCCCGCTCCCGGGCCACCGTCTCCAGGACCCGTTCCCGGTTCTCGGCCACCCAGCGGGCCATCCCGTGAAGGGCCACCTCCTGGCGGCGCACCCGGTCGTCCAGTTCGAGCCGCGCATCCCGGGGACGCCGGGTCTCGTAGAGGACGGTCAGCGCCGCGGCCGCTCCGCCGTAGGACGAGAGCGCCCGGGCGCCGTAGCTCCCCGCCGACACGCCCTGGGACGGATCGTCCACCAGGCCCGCCGGCACCCGGTGGTAGGGGAAGTGGGTGTGACCATCCGCCTCCAGCGCCGCCACGATGGCGGGGACCAGCTCATCCCGGGTCATGCGCCAGTTGTGGTGCGGCCCGGCTACATCGAAGGGGAAGCTCGTGTAGAAGTCGTAGACCCGGGGGGGGCCGATGAGCTCGTGGAGGTCCACGATGACGTGGGGGCGCCACGCCGCCAGGACGTCGGGCACGAAGGCCCGGGTCTCGGGGTTCACCAGCCGCAGGTAGTCCCGATTCACATTCCGCTGGAAGGTGTTGTTCCGGGCGCCCCACTCCCCGCGCACCGTGCCGTCCGGGTTCAGCTCGGGCGAGAGGACGAAGACCATGTCGTCCAGAAGCTCCGACAACTCACCCAGTGCCACGTCCCGGGCGAAGGCCATGAGGGCGTCGCGGCCCGCCGGCTCATCGCCGTGCACCATGGCGTTCAGTAGCACGATGGGCCGCCCGGAGGCGTGGGCCTCCCATGGATCCGAGATGGCGGGCCGGGCCATGACCACCTCCTGAAGGGTCCGTCCCTCGGCGCTCCGGCCGAACTCCCGCACCCGGACCTCGTCCGAAAGGGCCGCCAGCGTCCGGTAGAAATCCGCCACCTCGTCGGGGGTGGCGATGGTCCGGTACTCCCGGGCCTCGGCGGGGGTCGCCAGGACCGTATCCGCCGGAGCCGCCGCATCCCACCGCACCGACTCCACCGCCGGATGACCGGACGGCACCGAGGTCTCGACGGGCGACGCCGCTTCCAGGCCGTGGGCCGGGATGACGGTCAGCGAAAGAATCAGCGCCAGGGCGGCGGAAAGGGTGGACGGATGAGGGAACAGGGTCCCTATCCGGGCAGCGGCGAAGGAGCGGAACGTGCCGGGGTCCACGGGGGTGCGCATAGGGCGACGTGACCGTTGTTCGGGTTGTCTGGGCTGGAGTTAGCCTCCCAAACTAGGGATCCGGGACCGTTACCGCCAAGGTCCAGGCGCCCGCGGGCCCGGCGTCCCTGAACCCTGGGAAGCGCACCCGGCCCGGCGTTGCCGCGACCTGCCCGGCGGCGGATCGCTGAAGAAGCACCATCTGCCGAGAGGAGCCCCATGCTGTGGAAAGGAGCCCCATGCTGAAGATCTACCTTGCGGGCCTCGTCATCCTGGCCGGCGCCATCGGGCTGAACGTCATGGCCCGGGGCATGGGTCTCGTGGGATGGTACGAGTTCCTGAGCCGGCTGCAGGAAGACGGAGCCGCCGGATTGGGGGCGACCCGGATCCGGGACTACCTCTGGCTCCTGGCAGGCTACCCCTTCTGCCTGGGCCTCCTGGGGTTCCTGGGACTCCGCCTGGGAAACCTCATTTCCGGACCCTGACACCTCGCAGACTGCACCATGGCCAAACTCAAGCTCGATCTCCACGACATCTACAACCGCGGCCGGCGCATTGATGACGAACTGGAGCGGGTGATCCGGGAGGCGGTGGAGCGCCGCATCAAGACCGTGGAGATCATCCCCGGCAAGGGGAGCGGGCAGCTCAAGAAGCGGGTCATTCGCTTCCTGGATCAGAAGCGCATCAAGCAGCTCTACCACCGGGTCGAGAAGGATTCGAAGAACTGGGGCCGTCTCTTCATCCATTTCCGGCACTGAGGGTCCGTGTCCGAATTTCTCCTCGGCACCCTCAACCCCCTCCGTACGCCCCAAAATTAGAATCCACATTCTAATTTTCAGTCATCCCCTGCCCCGCCACCTCGCTTGAAATAGTCGTCGCTCCCATCGAGCCAGTCGGCCCGGGGCGGCGAGAAGATGTCCACGT
>REEG01000203.1 GCA_007695195.1 Gemmatimonadales bacterium
GCCTTCCTGTCAAACACGGGGGCTTCCCGGCTCCCCGCCCTCCAGATCCCCCGTACCACCCCGTACCACTCCATGACCACCTGGGAGGTCGCCCTTTGCCCGCAGTCCCCTCCCCCATCCGGAGTGGCGGAACCCCTTGGGAACCGTTCACCATCTCGGAGGGTCGGGAGTGGGGCCCCCTCACCCATCACCGGACGCCAACCCAGCCATGCATCCCCGGACCGCTCGTACCACTCCTATCCTCGTCACTACCCTCATCGTCCTTCTGGCCGGGTGTTCCGGGAGCCCTCCTGCCTCCCTGGGACCGGTGGCCGGTGGCCTGGCCCCCTGCCCCACGACCCCGAACTGCGTGCACACCGGGGCCGGAGAACCTCGGGGCGTGCCTGAGTTCATCGTCGCCCCTCGCTGGCGGGAAGCCCCTAGCGAAGACCTCATCCATCGGGTGTCCGAGGCGGTGGCCTCCCTCCCCCGAACCCGGATTGTGGAGGAGACGGACCGCTACCTCCGGGCGGAGGCCACCAGCCGCATCTTCCGATTCGTGGACGATGTGGAGGTCCACCTGACCGCAGAAGGGGACCGACTCGTGGTCCGGTCCGCTTCACGTCTGGGTCGGTCGGACCTGGGTGTGAACCTCCGGCGGGTGGAGCAGCTCCATGACATCCTCCTGCAGGACGGAGTGGTCACGAATCCTCGGCATCCTTGAGGCCCATCCGGCGCTTCCAGAACCGCTGGCCCAGGATCGCCACCAGGAGGAGGGGGAGGAAGGACGCCGCCATCACCATGACGATGACCCACCCGGAGGCCTCCACAGCCGTGGCGCCGATGACGGAGTAGAAGAGCACGGCCGGCACGGAGCCGGCACCAACCCCCAGCAGGAAGGGGAACCACCGGAGGCCGGTGACGCCGGCGGCGTAGCTCACCACATCCGGATTGAAGAAGGGGATCAGCCGGGCCACGAAGACGGCCAGGATTCCGTGCCGCTGCATGAAGCCGTCCACCTGCTCGAGCCGCTCTTCGGAGACCAGGCGAACCACGCCGGGGCGCCCCACCACCCTGGCGATGCCGAAACAGAGGGCCGCCGCTCCCATGGCCGTCCCGAAGGTCAGGAGCGCCCCTGGAACCAGACCGAAGATCATGGCGTTGACGATCCCCAGGATGAAGGAGGGTCCGGGGGGGAAGATGGAGGTGGCCACCTGCAGGAGCGCCGAGATCACCGGCGCCCACACACCGAAGGAGAGGAGCCAGTCCCTGAGGGGCTCGGGCTCACCGTCCCAGAGGAGGTCCCACGCCACCACGGCCTGCTCCCGTGCGTCGGGGTGCTGCACGAAGAACACCGCAGCCGCTCCCACGAGGAGCACGGTGGGGATGAGGGAGAGCCCGATGGCCAGCGATCGGTCGGCATCGTCGCGGCGCACAGACATGGGTCCTCAGTGTTCCCGAGAGTCCAGAACCACGGCCTCCATCTCCGGATCGGCCGCACCGTCTCCGCCGGCACCCGTGGGGTCTCTGCCCGCAACGCCATCGGTCCCCCGGGTCAGATGCGTCTCCAGGCGCTCACTCACCGGGAGCACCATGAGCACCTCGGCCCAGGGGATGGGCTGCCGCGTTCGGCGGTCCACCACCCGACCTTCGTCCACGGCGCGGGTGGCCTCGGACAGGCTCATGCCACGGGTGGCGCGTTGGATGGCCCCGAACCGGCGACCATCCTCCGGGTCCGGAAAACGCAGACGGCGCCTGGCCAGGGCCGCAATGTGATAGTGCGAGGACCGGAACGACAGGCCATCCAGTTCCGCCTCACGGCACAGCGTCACCAGCCAGGCCACAACGTCGGCCAGGGCTCCCAGGCCGGGGTGGGCCTGACCCGGAAGGGGGCGGTATCCGGCGTGGAATTCGATCCCCGGGTCCTGGAGCAGGAGCCATTCCACCTTGAGGAGTTCCATGGGGGGAATGCTCACCGGATCCAGGTCCAACCGAACCTCCATGAGCAGAAGCGTCCCGGCGGCGTCGCCGAAGAGCCGGATGGTGGGGCCGAACCCCGACGAAGGTAGGATCACCACGGTGGGATCGCGGTACCCTCGCGCCCGGGCCTGCCCCAGGATTCCGAAGCGCTCCAGCCCCTCCTCGATATCCCGGCGGGAGTATCGCCCCAGGAGGAGGGATGGGGTGGAGGGGCCGGCGCCCAGCGCCGCCAGGTCCTCCGGCTCAAGGCTCCAGCCCTCCGCTCCCGCATCGCCTCCCTCCTCCTGGCCGTCCGCCGCTCCGTCGCCGCGCTGAAGGCGCCGGCGAAGATCCCGGAAGGGACGAGGACGAGGCTCCTGACGACGAACCCGCTCCAACGCCACCGTCAGATCGTCCGGCGGGTCCGGCATTCGCCCGCTCACCATCCAGGTGGCGAACCGCGCCATGGACTTCCAGGCTCCGGCCCCGTATCCGCCCGCCAGGAGAGTGACGAAGGGGATACGACCGCACTCGGTGCGCACCGACTCCGCCACGAATCGGTCCCGACGCCCCAGCCCCTCCAGCGTCATGGCGCCGTCGCCCAGCGCATCATCGGCGGCCACGTCGGCCCCGGCCAGATAGATGACGAGCCCGGGCCGATGATCCCGGAGAATGGGGGGAAGGGTGTCGCGCAGGAGGTCCAGGACCGTCTCGTCCCGAACGCCCGAGCCGAACTCGAGGCAGGTATCGGCCACGGCGTCGGGGACGTGGTCCCACGTCTCGTTGTGAAGGGAGTAGGTGTGGACGCTCTCGTCCCGGGCGAAGGCGATGCGGGTTCCATTGCCATCGTGGAGGTCCAGGTCGACCACGAGGATGGGACGCGAGAACTTTCGCACCCTGAGGCGGGCAATGGCCACGGCCACGTCGTTCAGTAGGCAGAAGCCCGTGCCCCGGTCCGGGGCCGCGTGGTGAAGCCCACCTCCGAGATGGATGACGGATTCCCGCGAACGAAGGGCCATATGGGTAGCCAGAATGGTCCCGCCCACCATCCGACGCTGAAGCTCCAGGGCGGCTGTGGCCTCTTCCACCGACAACGGAACTCCCATGATCCGGGACACCGCTTCCGAATCGTCCAGCGACCGGAGGTACGGGCCCGCATGTATCCGGCGAAGGTGCTCAACTGGCGCTTCCCGGGGACGCTGCACCGACCGGCTCCCGATCCACCCTTCCTCCAGCAGTGCGGTCAGGATCCGCTCGCCCCGGAGGGGATCCATGGGGATGCCGGGGATACCCATGCGGTACTCCGGATGGTGAACCACCCCCAGCCGACGGAAGGGTCCGGCCATGGGCGGAACCAGACGCCTCGCCAGCCGGCGCAGGGGACGGAGCACCCGTGGCAGACTCAAGGGCGCGAGTCGAAGAGGACGCCGGGACCCAGGATCCACCTGGGATCGAAAGCGGACTTGACGGCCTGGAGCTCCCGGACTCCGTCGTCGCCGAACTGGATGGGGAGGAGCTCCCGCTTGAGACGACCGATCCCGTGCTCGGCGGTAACCGCTCCACCCAGGCGCACGGCTTCCCGAGCCAACTCCAGGTGAAGGGCCTTGGCCCTGGCCAGCTCCTGGATGCTGCCGGGGATGAGATTGGCGTGCAGATGGTTCTCGGCGGCATGGCCGAAGAGGACGAAGGGCATCCCGGCCGAGGCGAGGCGATCCCGGTAGATTCCCTCCATCTCTTCGGCCGCGTCGTCGGGCACGGAAAGATCCGTTCCCACCTTGTGCAGCCCCGGCACCGCACGGCGGGCCATGGCGATGCGCCGGTTGACCGCATCGGGGACCGCATGGCGAAGGGTCCGCATGCGGCGTGCTTCGTCGGCGTCGTCGCCGGCCCACGTCGAGTCCAGATCTCCGCCGAAGGCGCGGAGCGCTCCATCCAGCGTCTCAACCAGGGCGCCCAGCGCTTCGTCATCGTCCGGGGCGAACTCCATGAAGACGCCGGAGTCGGCGTCGTCGGGGAAGGAGGGAATCCCCTGAACACCGTGGTCCCGTTCCGCCCGCAGAAGGGTCAATGACTCGGCCCCGAGATACTCCAACGTCAGAGGCGAGAGCCCCGCGTCATCCCGAAGGTGCCGGGCCAGGGCCAGCCCCTGGGCACCCGGCGGGAGGAAGGTGAAGAGGGCAAGGAGGTTCTGGGGGCGGGGAATGAGGGCCAGCTCCACCTCAGTGATCACCGCCAGCGTGCCCTCGGAGCCCACCAGGAGGTCCACCAGGTCCACGTCGGGTCGCACATCGTACCCTGCAACGGACTTGGAACGGGGACGACGGAGTGAGGGGATGCGCAGACGCCCCACTCCCTCGGGCCAGTCCAGAAGCCCATCCCGGGCCCGCACCTGGCCCCTTCTGACGTCCCGGATCCGTCCGTCGGGGAGAACCACCGTGAGCGCCCTGACCCAGGAACCGGTGGGACCGAAGCGAAAGCTCCGGGCACCGGACGCGTTGGTGGCCACCGTCCCACCCACCGAGGCGCTCCATTCCGTAGGATCCACCGGATACGCCCACCCTGTCCCGCCCCCGGCCGCCGGGGGCGGAAGGGTTTCCGGTGGGGACTCGGCCAGGAGTCGATCCAGATCGGCCAGCGAGAGCCCCGCCTCCACCCGGATCCAACCCTGTCCCGACGCCGGATCGACCCCGGACGCCAGGATCCGGGTCATACGGGAGAGGGAAAGAACCCAGTCCCCAGCGGTGGGAACCGCACCCCCCGTGATTCCGGTCCGGGCTCCCCCGACGGTGAGGGGGGCAGATTCCAGATCTGCCTGACGCACCGCATCGGCCACCTGTCGGGTGTTCTCGGGCAGATAGACCCGGTCCACCGCTGAGCCGGCGAGATTGGACTCATCCCGGAGGAGATCCGCAACCCGGGCGGACACCTGGTCGAACCCCAGGATGACAGGAGAGGTAAAATGCTCCATCATAAACCCAAGATAACTCCGGAGGATGCCCTCATGGGCCCCATGCGCGTGGACCGACCAGGGCTGTAGATTCTACCGGGAGGCTCGGTACCGTCCATGGACGCGCGCCGGCCCCCCGGAAAACGAACCGGAAGATCGCCGCGCCTTCCTCGGACTGTTCCCGGAGAGGCGAAGTCAATTGAACCGTGACACTTGAACCGGGGAGCCGTTCCCCAGGGAGATTCCGCTCCATGCCCACCGTCGCCGACATCATGACCACCGATATCCTGACCCTTGGTCCGGATATGAGCCTGCGCACCGCCGTGGAGGCGCTGGGCAACGAGCGAGTCACCGGCGCACCGGTGGTCGTCAACGGACGCCTCGTCGGAGTCGTCTCCGCTTCGGACATCGTTGAATTCCAGGGAGCGAACCCCGCCATGGAGCGTCCGGGGAGAGAAGACGAAGACCTCCGGGAGGAGTTGGGAGGGCCGCCGCGATCCGACGAGGATGCCCAGGAGAACCCCAGTTCCTTCTTTGTGGATTACTGGGGCGACTCGGAATCGGACCTCTACCAGCGATTCGAAGGCGAGGAGCAGCGGAGTTGGGACCTCCTGGCCAAGTACACCGTGGGAGAGATCATGACCCGGAAGGTGCTCACGGTGCGGCCGGTTACCCCGCTCAAGGAAGCGGCCGGGATCATGTCCAATCAGGGGATCCATCGCCTCCTGGTCACCGAAAACGATACGCTGGTGGGGATCATCACCACCTCGGACCTGGTGCGCGCCATCGCCGACGGAACCCTGAACGGAGAGGACGCGTGATCCAGATGTCCACCGTTGGCCTCCGCCATGTCCTGGTACGATGCGGGGGGGCCGCATTCCTGGCGGCGCTGGTGTTGGGGCCGGTCACCGAGTCGGCGGCCCAGACCCCGGCGGCGGCGTGGGAGGCGGCGGTCCAGCCCCTGGACTACTTCTTCCCCGAGGGCCAGACCTTCAACCCGGACATCCCCTCTCCCCAGGAGTTCCTGGGTTACGAACTGGGGACCTACCACACTCGCCACGACATGTTCGTGGCGTACATGGAAGAGTTGGCCCGGAGGTCCGATCGCGCCACCTACCAGAGCCTCGGACGCAGCATCGGCCTGCGGGAGCTCCCGGTCCTGACCATCACCTCGCCGGCCAACCACGCCCGGCTGGAGGAGATCCGCACGGAACACCTGCTAGCGGCGGATCCTCGGGAACCGCGGGTGGCCGGGGCGGATCGGCCCATCGTGGTGCACCTGGGGTTCGGTGTGCATGGGAACGAGCCGTCTGCCAGCGACGCGGCGCTCCTGGCGGCCTACTGGCTCGTGGCCGGCGAGAACCCGGAGGTGGTGAATGCCCTGGAGCAGGGGGTCTGGCATGTGGAGCCGGTCCTGAATCCCGACGGACGGGATCGCCATTCCACCTGGGCCAATATGCACCGGAGTTCGCCGTTCGTGGCCGACCCCCTGGACCGTGAACACACCGAGGTGTGGCCCGGTGGACGGACGAACCACTACTGGTTCGATCTGAACCGGGACTGGCTCCCGCTCCAGGATCCCAGCAGCCGGGCCCGCATCGACTTCCACCACAGCTGGAAGCCCAATGTGGTGGCGGACTATCACGAGATGGGGACCAACAGCACCTACTTCTTCGAGCCCACCAAGCCGGAGGGATCCTGGAATCCCCTCCTCCCGGAGGAACTCTACACGGACATCACCCTGCGCTTCGCCGACCGGTGGGCAGGGTCGCTGGACGAGATCGGAAGCCTCTACTTCACCAAGGAGGTGTTCGACAACACCTACCCCGGCTACGGCTCCACCTACCCCAACTTCCTCGGGGGGCTCGGATTGGTGTTCGAACAGGCCAGCGCTCGTGGGCATATCCAGGAGAGCACCCACCACGGGGTGCTGACCTTCGCCTACGCCATTCGCAACCAGTTCCGCACCGTCATCTCCACCGTCGAGTCGGCGGTGGCTGAACGGGAGCGGATGCTGGAGTATCAGCGTGACTTCTACGAGAGTGCCCTCACCGAGGGGGCGGCCTTCCCGGTACGCGCCTGGGTGTTCGGAAGTCCCCACGACCATTCGCTGAACCGGGAATTCCTGGACCTTCTCCTCCGCCACCGTATCGAGGTGTTCCAGTTGGCCGAAGACCGGAGCCTGGATGGAGGGGAGTTCCAGGCGGGCGAGTCGTGGATCGTGCCGGTGGAGCAGCCGGAGTACCGTCTGGTTCGCTCCATGTTCGAACGCACCGATACCTATGCGGACAGCGTGTTCTACGACGCCTCCACCTGGACCATGAGCCTGGCCTACGGAATCCCCCACGGTGAAATACGCTCCGGCGGACTCCCCCTGGGCGATCCGGTGGTGGAGGTTCCGGCGCCCCGGGGCACGGGAGACGTCCCGACGGCGCAGGTGGCGTACCTGCTGGACTGGAGCGACACCTACGCCCCTCGGGCCCTCCAGTATCTCATGGCCAGGGGGGTTCGGGCCGAGGGCGCCTTCCAACCCTTCTCGGCCCGGGTACGGGGAGGCGAGGCCGGGCCGGCTGGAGCGACACGGAGCTTTCCCCGGGGGTCCATCTCCATCCCGGTCCAGATCCAGCACCTGGACCCCGGCGAAGTCCACCGACTGGTCAGGGAGGCGGAGACCCACACGGGTGTGCCCTTCTTCGCCACGGACACGAGCCTCTCCACCGACGGGGTGGACCTGGGCAGCGGCAACTTCCGCCCCCTCGGGCATATGCCCCGGGTTCTCATGGTGGTGGGTTCGGGGATCCAGGCAAACGAGGCGGGACAGGTATGGCACCTCCTGGACACGAGGGTCGATCTTCCGGTAACCAAGGTGGACCGGGACAACCTGGGACGAGCCGATCTCTCCCGGTACGATGTGGTGGTCCTGGTGAGTGGGAATTACGGCTTCATGGGCGAGGGGCAGCAGGCCGAACTCCGTCGCTTCGTCCAGCGCGGAGGGACGCTGGTGGGAATCCGGGGCGGAGCACAGTGGGCCCTGGCCCAGGGCTTTGCGCCACGGGTGAACCAGGCCCTGGCCCAGGTGGAGGCAGAGGCCGGGATGGAGGTGGGTCGGACCGACTACGCGGATGCCGCCGCCCTCACCGGGGCCCAGAGGATCCGGGGATCCATCTACCGGGCGGATCTGGACTCCACCCACCCCCTGGGCTTCGGGTACCACTCCAGGGAGTTGGCGGTATGGCGAGATCACGAGTTCATCGTTCCGCCCAGCGCGAATCCGTTCTCGACACCGGTGCAGCTCACCGAGGACCCCCACCTGAGCGGCTACATCTCGCCCAGGAACCTGGACCGCATCCGGGGCTCGGCGTCGGCCCTTACCGACGGAATCGGGAGCGGCACCGTGGTGCTCCTCCTGGATAATCCCAATTTCCGGGGCTACTGGTACGGCACCAACCGCCTCTTCCTGAACGCCATCTTCTTCGGCCGCCACATCTCCGTTCCCGCCGCGCCCTGACCGCTGGGGAAGGCGCTCCGGGGTGGGAAGAGCGTCCCTGGCTCCGATTGAGTCAATGGCCGGGATCAACCTGGTTCAGGGTTGGTCCCGGTCCGCCTCAGGGGATTCGTCCGGAAGCGCCTCAGTGGATTCGTCCGGGTCCGGGTCCGCCTCGGGGGTCGGTCCCGGGCGAGCCGGACTCCAATCGGCGTCCCAGAGGTTTTCCTCTTCCAGAAACCGAGACAGGGTTTCGACACGTTCGTTGTGCTCCTGGGCCAGGGAACGGCAGGTGGCTGAGAGGACCTGCAGCGAGTCGCCCAGGCGTTCCCATTCCGGCACGGCTTCGTTGTACCGATCGAAGACGTCCAGATACTCGTCGTACCGGTCCCGGGGCACACCTCTGTCGTCCAGAGCTTCCAGTTCGTCCACGCGATGCCGCAGGAAGTTCGTGGCTCGCTCATGGGACCGGAATCGCCGCTCCTTCCCGTCCAGTCCGTCGAGACACCCGTTCAGATCGGCTCGCGCTTCCCTCACCGAGTCCCTGAGCTCCTCAGCCTGGGCCCGGATGGAATTGTCCACCATCTGCCCCACAATGGACACGGCCCCCGTCACCAGGGAGGTGAGGACCACAGCGCCGGCGAGTATCCAGAGAACACGAATCATGCTGGTAAGGTAGGACCTCTTCCTTTGATGAAGGAAGGTGTGAGGGGTTCTGCCGTGGTGGCCGACGGAGGAGAGCCGGGACTTTGGCGCCGTTTCCAGTGTGGGCTGGAAGCGGAGGAGAGCCCGAAGGTCGCGTCCGACGGACCCGCCGGCCCACCCCGCTGTATCAAGGGAAGGAACACCATGTTCCGGTGGACCCGAAAAGGAGACGAAGTGAGTCAGCGATCCCGCGTCACCGGTCGATCCCGATTCTCCGGAGCCCGTCCAAGCGCCCGTGGAACCACGCTCCTGGGGATATTTCTGTTGCTGCTATCCATGTCCGCATGCGCAAGCCTGACGGGGGCAGGGGCAGGAGCGTGGGATGCCGAGCGATCGGGCGAAGACGACTTTACGCTGGTAGTGGACAACCAGAGCTTCAACGAGGCGCGGATCTACGCGCGGTGGAACGGCGATCGACGACGCCTGGGATCGGTGGGAGGAAACCGTAGCCAGACCTTCACCCTCCCCTGGCGCGCGGGCAATCTGAGGGTAGAGGTGGACTTCCTGGCTGCTGGAGGGTTCGTGTCGGAACCCGTGACCGTGAGTCCCGGCGATACCATCGAGTTCAGGATTCCACCCCACGCTCGCTAGCCTTGAGCCGGACGGTGAGATCGACCGGTCGAAGATCTCGCAGATCCCTTTGCAGATTCCCGTTGACAGATCCGTGTCCCCTATTACTTTTAGCTTGATTCATTAACACGACGAGCTTTTGCCTTCGCAGAAGACTCGCCTTGTCACCTCTCAGCGTAGAACGCACAGGAAACAAGAAGACACATGAGCAACGCCACATCGAACATCGGGACCTGGACGCTGGACGCTTCCCACTCCGAGGTGGAGTTCGGGGTTCGCCACATGATGATCTCAACCGTGAAGGGGTCGTTTTCGCAGGTTGAGGGCACCATTCACCTGAAGGAAGACGACTTCGGATCGTCGGCGGTGAATGTGGACATCCAGGTCGCCAGCATCAGCACCGGCAATGCCGACCGGGACGGGCATCTGAAGAGCGCAGACTTCCTTGACGTAGAGTCCTTCCCCCTCATCACCTTCCGGAGCACGAGTGTGGAAGGAGAGCCAGGTGACTTCCGGGTCCAGGGAACGCTGGAGATCCGGGGAGAGTCCCGGGCGGTGGTGCTCCAGGGCCGTGAACTGGGGCGCGGTACGGATCCGTGGGGGAATCCCCGTGTGGCCTTTCAGGCCGACACCATCATCAGCCGTAAGGACTTCGGGCTGACGTGGAACCAGGCGCTGGAGACCGGCGGTGTACTGGTGGGTGATGAGGTCCGGATCAGCCTCGAGGTTCAGGCGATCCCGGCTTCCGGCGACTGACCTATACCGGTTTCCCGGACTGGGCCGAGCCGGGCGCTTCCTTCGCGGAACGCTGCTTCCGGCCCAGTCCGGGATCCGGGACCCGCTCCTCGCCGTGACGGTCCCGGAGTTCTTCCAGCGCCCGGGCCAACTCCAGGGCCCATGCCTCTCCCTCCGCATCCTCCTCCTTCCGCATGACCTCGGCGTGTCCCAGGGCCCCCTTCCGGAAGCGCTCCAGATACCACCCCGCCTTCTTCGGGTACGGACCCCGGAATCGCAGCGCCAGCCGGGTTGAGAGAGCGAGCACCGGCAGTAGGAAGGCCACCCACCAGAGCGTGAACAGGGCGATGACGGTACCGAGGAGAAGGAGGATCCAGAGGTCTCCTCGCAGGAAGGAGGTCCAGCCCCGGGTGATCCCCTCGTAGACCGCCGCCTCCTTGGCACTCCCCGGCTGTTCCTCGGGGGTGAGGGTCGCGGTAGCCCAGGTGGCTACCCACAGCACCCGATCTCCCAGGGGAGCGGCAAGAGCATAGATCAGGCTCAGAATCCCTGCCACCCACAGTGCCAACGGACCCATCCGCCGTCCTCCTCGCAGTATCTCCAGTCGACTTCCCACACGGTCAATATACGAAGCCGTCCCCGCGAATCCGATGGGGGAGGGCCGTCGCAGGCGGGACAAGCTCAGGACGGCGGGTGGAGTTGAAGGGACGTATCCGTGCGTCTCCTCGGTGCCCACCCTTGCGAACCCACTCCGGCATCCCATTTTGACTCCACTCGCTCTCCTGAACCCCCACCGGTGCGCATGACGACCTGGTCCACCAAGGTCACCGAGTCTTCGCGCCGCATCCGGGGTAGGGGATCAAAAGAATGTTCCGTCCACCCCGCAGGGATTCGGGGTCGGGCTCGGATGAGGATCGAACTGCCTGGAGGTCATCGTCATGTGTAG
>REEG01000148.1 GCA_007695195.1 Gemmatimonadales bacterium
TTCGGCCGAGGGAACCCGCCTTCCCCGTCACCGCAGGAGCTCACCTGCCTGCGGCCGAGGGAACCCGCCTCCCCCGTCACCGCAGAGCCCCATCTCCCTGGCCACGGGAACCTGCCTGCCTCCGGGCACGGGAACCGATCTCCCTCACCACGTGTTTTCGGGGACGACGGGGACGACGGCAGGCGCGGGGACGCCCCAAGGATCCCGCCGCGAAACATCACCTGAACCCGGGGGAAGTGGGTGAGTGAACCCTCCATGAGTGAACCAGGTGTCCCCTCCACAACGGAGGGGGCCGAGGCCGCGTTCGAGCGGGAGGCGCTTCCCGAGATGGAGGCGGTGTTCGGGTTCGCGCTGCGGCTGTCCGGTGGGCGCGACCAGGCCCAGGATCTGGTGCAGGAGACCTACCTCCGGGCCTGGAGGAGTTGGGACCGCTACACCCCGGGGACCCGCATTCGGAGCTGGCTCTTCACCATCTGCCGAAACCTGTTCTACCGAAGGGAGCAGCGCTCCAGGCGACACCACGAGATCGTGAAGCAGATCGCTGAGGAGGAACCGGCGTCGGTGGCCATGGACGCCGTCGTATACCGTGCCACCCGTTCCCACGACCCACAGGGCGCCTTCTGGGACCGGATCCTGGATGTTGAGGTTCTTCGCGCCCTGGACGCACTCCCTCCTCCCTTCAGGGAAGCGTTGATCCTGGCCGATCTCGAATCCCTTCCGTACGACGAAATCGCCACCGTCCTCGATGTGGCTGTGGGTACGGTGAAGAGTCGGATCTTTCGCGCTCGCCGGATGATGCAGGAGCAACTCTACGACTATGCCATCTCGCGAGGCATCATCCCGGGACCGACGCCCCGGACCTCCACCCCGCCCTCAACCGACCCGGAGTCCGCATGAACTGGATGGATGAGCTTCGGCGCCTGATCCGGCGAGCCCGTGAATCGGAGCCCGCGCCGGGACCCGAACCCGGGACGGCGCAAGGAGAGCCCGGGGGGCTCACGTGCCAGGAGGCGGCGGCACGGGTCTATGAGTGGCTCGACGGCGAGTTGGATGCTGACATGCACGATCGGGTGGGAGAACACCTCACCACCTGCGCCCACTGCTACCCGTTTCTCCAGTTCGAGGATGCCTTCCGCAGGGCGCTGCAGCGGGTTGGAGCGCACCCTGTTCGGGCGCCGTCGGACCTGGGGGACCGCGTCCGTCAATCCCTCCGCAAGGAAGGGTTCGGGAAAGGGGCCGAGGAGTGAGCGGAGGGTACCGAGGGCGCGAGAGGGTGCGGGGATGTCAGAACGTCACCACCTTCCAGTCCTCCACAAGTCGGGTGCGGAGGCTGGGGTGCCCCTCGAACTCGCTCAGGAACGCCACCTGGGCGCCCCGGATCTGCCCCTTCACATCGAAGGCTCCAGCGCAGAACTCGCACGCGCCTGCGATGTGGGGACGGACGGAATGGAAGACCTTGTGGAGACTGTGGTCCGGGTCGGCCAGGATGGGGATCCAGGCCACGGCGGCGCCGTCAAAGACGAGCTCCACCTCGTCTCCGCCTTCCATGCACTCGCGAACGAGCTCCAGGGCGTTGAGGACGCGGGCGAGATCGGCGTGGGCTTCGGTACCGGCCAGCAGAACGACGGAGACCTTCATAGGGCTTGCCTCCAGGGTGTGGTGGGAGTGAAATAGGAAGGAGCCCGGATAGGTTTCCGGCTCCCAGTTGGAAACACGCAGCCCGACCGGGGCGGTTCCCTGTTCAGGCGTGGGCCAGGGGAACCTGTCGGGCCCATGCCCTGAATTGAGCCTTCCCATGATCCCTGACCCACACTGGCTGGATCGCTCCCAGTTCCCCTTCCAGCCCCGGTGGTGGAACACGCGGAACGGGACCATGCACTACGTGGACGAAGGGGAAGGCGACCCGGTAGTGTTCGTCCACGGCGTCCCCGGTTGGTCCTTCCATTTCCGCCACCTCATTCGCCATCTGTCCGCCGGCCACCGGTGCGTCGCGCCGGATCACCTGGGCTTCGGGCTCTCGGACAAGCCCCGTGACTGGGACTACCCTCCTGAGGTACTTGCCGGGAACGTCTGGGGGCTGATCGACGAGCTGGAACTGGAAGATGTGGTCCTGGTGGTGCATGACTGGGGCGGACCGCTGGGGTTGAGCTACGCTCTGGAGCGGCCCGACAACGTGGTGGGTGTGGTGGTCTTCAACTCGTGGATGTGGTCGGCGAAGGGTGACTTCCGGACCCGAGCCACCACTCGCCTCCTGGCCTCGGGCCTATACCGCGCCCTGGATTCCCGCTTCGCCCTCACGGCCCGGGTCTTTCCCCCACTCGCCGCCGGCCATGGGCGGGCCCTGTCCCCTGCCAGCCGGACCCATTTCCACGGGCCTTTCCGGAACCCGGTGGACCGGGTGGGTCTCCTGAGTCTCGTGCGCTCGACCCACACCGCCGACTCCTGGGTCGGCGGACTCTGGGACCGCCGGCACGTCATTCAGGATCTTCCGGCGCTGGTGGTGTGGGGCATGGCCGACCCGGCCTTTCCCTCCAGGTACCTTACGCATTGGGAAGAGCTGTTCCCGGCGGCCCACCTTGAGCGGATGGGAGGGGCGGGGCACTACCCTTTCGAGGAGCACCCGGCCCGAACCGGGGACCTGGTCGCCCAGTTTCTTCGGCGCCTTTGACCGGATCCGTGGGGGTGGAGGTGGAGGCTCTGGTCCGGTATTGATCATAGCCGGTCGACGGGCGGGGGTGGGGCTTCGTCGGATCCCTGGTAGCCGGATCCTGAGATGGGCTCTAGCTTGGCGGCTTCGGCCCATTCACATTCCGGAGGAGGTTCCATGCCCGCTCCCCGCCCCCCGGCATACTGGACGCGCCATTCGTCCGGAGCCCGTTCGCCCGAAGCCTGCCACCCCCCCGCGGCCCGTCGTCCTGGGTGGAAGGCGTGCGCCCTGCCTGCCCTGGCTCTGAGCATTCTGGCTCTCTTCGCCCTGGCCCCCGCCACCGCCGTCCACGCCCAGGAGGCCCACCGGGAAATCCTACGGACCCAGTTCCAGCAGGAGCTCGAGGCCCTGGTCTCAGCCTACGAGGGGGTGGGCGGGGTCCATGTGGTGGACCTCACCGATGGGACCCGCTTCGCGGTCCGCGACCATCTCATCTTCCCGCAGGCGTCCGCCATCAAGATTCCCATCCTCGTGGAGCTCTTCCGCCAAGCCGAGGACGAGCCTGGCCTGCGGGAGCGGAGGGTCGAGGTGACGGATCAGGTGCGGACGGCCGGGAGTGGCGTCCTGCAGCATCTTACCGACGGCGGAAGCGCCCTGTCGCTGGAAGACCACGCCATCTACATGATCCTCTACTCGGACAACACCTCCACCAACGTCCTCATCGACGAGCTGGGGATGGACGCGGTGAATGCCCTTTCGGCTTCACTGGGCGCCCCTGAGACCCGGCTCCAGCGGAAGATGATCCGACCGGAGCAATCGGCGAGGGGGAACGAGAACCTCTCCACCCCCCGGGACGCCGCCGTCATCATGGAGCGGATCATGGAGTGTGATCTGCCCATGAGCGAGGCGTCGTGCCGGCGTGTGAAGGAGATTCTGGCCATCCCCAAGGGTGGGGCGTACATGGATCCCATCCCCGGGGGCGTGGCCGTACCCTGGAAGCCTGGGGGGATCACAGGCGTGGCCACCGCCTGGGGGGCGGTGGAGCTCCCAGGCCGGCCCTACGTTCTGGTGGTCATGTCCAGCTACGGAGGCGACGGCGGCGCCTTCATCCGGCAGGTGTCCACGGCCGCCTGGGGGTACTTCTCCCGCCTGGCCGGGGTGACCGAGTACGGGACCCGGGTTCCGCTTGACCTTCTGGAGCGGGGCGGCGGCGATTCCATTCGCTGAACCCTGACGGAGGTAGCGTTCAGCGTTGGGTACCCTCCACCTCCAGCCACCCGGCCCGGACGGCGGACTCTCCGTCGCCGGCCCCGCCGGGTTCGGTCCAGGCCAGGAGGATCCGGCCCGCTTCGGACACCGCCATCCGCGGAAAGCCCGATGCCCGGGCGCCGCTGGTACCGGCGAGGGTTCCCGTGGGACCTGATCGGCCGTCGGCCCACACCCGCCGCGCCAGGAGCACGGCATTGTCCCCGCCGGCCTCCAGCCACACCACCAGGGCGCTTCCGTCGGGGAGGAGCTCCACATCCACCCGACCCATGGGAGCCCCGTCGTCCACCTGCACGGGCTCACTCCAGGTAGCGCCGGCGTCGCCTGAGAAGGCCACTCGCACCCGGGAGACATCGTCGGCGCCGGTGAACCACCCAGCGACCACATCCCTGCCTCGGGCCGAGACGGCGGGTCCATTCACAGGGCAGGCGGCGATGTTCCAGCCGTCGGCGTGGATGGGGCTCGGGGCTTCCCACCGGCCATTGACCTGGCGCACGGCGTGGATGTCCCGGATCTCGCCTGCGCTCCGGCCCCGGTAGACCACCACGACCCCCTCGTCGGTGAGGGCGGCGCCGGTCTGGCAGCACTCGCAGATGCGGGGATCCAGGAGGTGCTGGTCCCGGGGGGTGCCGTCCCACTCCACCAGCCCGGCCCGAAGGGTCATGGGCCCGCCGCCGGGCATCTCCCGACCATCGAGCCAGACGGCGCCGAATCCGTCGGCCTGGGGGAAGAAGGAGACGAAGCCGTGCTCGGCCCGCACCCCGTCAGCGTGGAGGATCCGGGGCTCGGACCAGGAGGCGCCCCCGTTGGTGGACGCGCTCACCACCACGTCGTAGTCGAAGGTCCCCTCCCCGCTCCGGGCCAGCCAGTGAGCCGCCATCCGTCCGTCGCCCCCGTAGGCGATGGAAGGGAAGTCGGCCCAGTTCACGAAGAAGTCGTCAGAGGCGGCCAGGGTGCCGGGCTCGGACCAGTTGCCCTCACCATCCAGCGCGGCCCATCGGACGGCGAACTCCTGGTTCCCGTTCTCACCGACTCGGCCGGTGGGCTCGGTCCAACTCACCAGGAATCCGTCGGGGGTCCCCGCCACGAAGGGCATCCCGGCCCCCGCCGCCGAGGGGAGGGGAGAGGAGAGGGGGTGGAGGGTGGGACCGGCTACGTCGGGCGGACTCTCCCCACACCCGGGAAGAACCGCCATACTCCCCACCAGAACGATGCCTGAAAACATCCGAAGGGGGGCAATGGCCCATGAACGGGCAGCGGTCCCGTCGGCCCATGCGTTCACCCGACGTCCGTTCACCCGATATCCGTTCACCCGACGTCGGTTCACCAGCCGTTCTCCCCGCCCGAAGAGGCGTCCAGCACCCGACTCAGGAGGGCGTCGAGGCGGCTCAGCCGCTCCGACTCGTGGCGGATCTCCAGAAGGGACTGCTGCCAGAGGGGGTCGATGCGGATCCGGGCGGCGAGCTGAAAGGAAATCTCTTCCGCCGGATCCAGCCCGCTCTCGGGACGGGGGACCGAGTCGGCGGTGCCGTTCCGCCTCTCCCCGGCGAAGCCTTCCTCCGCTTCCGTGGGAGCCACCCCTGGGGGAGCGGCTTCCGGCCCGGCGTCACCTGGGGTCTCGTCACCACCTTCGGCCTCAGAGCCCTCCCTGGGGTCCGCGTCCGCCCCCGAGGTCGCCTCTCCTGCGTCTTCGTCATCGTGGATCCGCTCCACCAAGGCCTCGAAGAGGGTCAGCGACCGCTGCCGACGAGGCATCAATTCCTCCTCTTCCTCCGTGTCGTCGTGGAAGGGCTCCACCAGCGCCTCGTAGTAGAGGGTGTCGGACTCGATCCCGTCCACGATGCGGAAGCGGGGACCCCCGGTGGCCACCAGGAGGGAACGGCCGTCCGGGAGGATCTGGAATTCCCCGATCTCGGCGATGGTTCCCACCCGGTCCGGCTCCATGCCGAAGGGGCCCATGCGGTCGGGGTCGTGGTAGACGAGGCCGAACTTCCGGTCGTACTCGATGCACCGGGCAACCATCTGGCGGTAGCGGGGCTCAAAGATGTGGAGCGGCATGGCGGCGCCGGGGAAGAGCACCACCGGGAGCGGAAAGAGGGGGAGGCGGCGCATGGGCTCGCCCGTTTCATGTTGGATCTCATCGCTCATCTCACCACCCCCGGGTACCGGGGCCTCCCTTGAAGGGGCCCGTGATCCATGAATTGATCCAGCCGCCATAGAACGACCCCTCCTGTGCCTGCACCTGCTCGTCGTCCACGAAACAGGCGTCCACCTTCCCGGCATAGAACGACACGTGGTCCTTGAGCCGCTCATCTCGAGGGTGCGGGTACGCCCAGCACACGTCCGTGACCAGGCCATGCGGCGTCTTGAGCGACCAGTACCGGGCCTGCCCCTTCCACTCGCACAGGGTGCGGGTCCGGCTCGGGACCAGGCGCTCCCAGTCCACAGCGTCCGGGGGAAGGTAGTAGGTGGGTGGGTGGCTCGTCTCCAGCACCCGGTACCCGGCACTGGTCTCAGCCAGCACCGCGCCGTCGTGCTCGACCCGGAGCGGCAGAGTGTTGGCTTCGATTCGCGGGGGACGTGGGTAGTCCCAGACCGATTCGGGCGAGCGGTCGGCGGCAGAAGGTGGGGCCATGATCCGGACTCCAGGGTGCGGGGAAGGGATCCGGGGTAGAGGACCCCCGAGGCGGCGGCAGGGTCCCGACGCCGGAGGGTGTGCCCTGGTGGCCCCGCCGCCGCCTCCCAACGTCGCCGCCCCATGACGCCGGCCCGGCCCGACGATAGATTCGATTCCCGGACCGGGAACGTTCCGGAACGGCGGCGCCGGCGAGTGCCCTCCGCCCCATCCGCTCTTCTTCCTTCCATCCAGTGATAGACCCATGGCCGGACCCCAGTTCATCTACGTCATGAAGGACCTCCGCAAGGTCGTTCCCCCCAAGAAGCAGATCCTGAAGGGGATCTGGCTCTCGTTCTACCCGGGGGCGAAGATCGGCGTCGTGGGCCCCAACGGTTCGGGCAAGAGCACGCTCCTTCGCATCATGGCGGGCGTGGACAAGGACTTCCAGGGCGAGGCGTGGGCGGCCAAGGGCACCAAGGTGGGCTACCTCCCGCAGGAGCCGGAGCTGGACCCCACCCTGGATGTGAAGGGGAATGTGGAGCTGGGGGTGAAGGAGACCCGCGACCTCCTCCGCCGCTACGAGGAGGTGAACGCCGCCTTCGCCGACATCTCCACCGACGAAGAGATGAACGCCCTCATCGACGAGCAGGCCAAGCTCCAGGAGAAGATCGACGCGGCCGGAGCGTGGGAGCTGGACCGGAAGCTGGAGATCGCCATGGACGCCCTCCGGCTTCCCCCCCCCGACGCCGACGTCACCACCCTCTCCGGCGGAGAGCGGCGCCGGGTGGCGCTCTGCCGGGTGCTCCTGGAAGAGCCGGACCTCCTCCTCCTGGACGAGCCCACCAACCACCTGGACGCAGAGTCGGTGGCGTGGCTGGAGCATCACCTGGAGCGCTTTCCGGGGACCATCGTGGCCATCACCCACGACCGGTACTTCCTGGACAATGTGGCGGGGTGGATCCTGGAGCTGGATCGGGGCGAGGGCTACCCGTACGAGGGCAACTACTCGTCGTGGCTCGAGCAGAAGCAGGAGCGACTGGCCCGGGAAGAGAAGTCCGAGTCGGCGCGGCGCCGGACGCTGGAGCGGGAGCTGGAGTGGGTCCGCATGTCGCCCAAGGCGCGCCAGTCCAAGGGGAAGGCCCGCCTCCGCTCGTACGAAGAGCTCATGAGCCAGCAGGGGAAGGATGAGATCCGCACCGCCGAGATCATCATCCCCCGGCCCGAGCGTCTGGGCGAGGATGTGGTGATCTTCGACGGAGTCACCAAGGGGTACGACGACAAGCTCCTCATGGAGGACCTCTCCTTCCGCCTTCCCCGGGGCGGCATCGTGGGGATCATCGGGCCCAACGGGGCGGGAAAGAGCACCCTCTTTCGCATGATCGTGGGCGAGGAGGAGCCCGACGCCGGTGACGTCACCATCGGCTCCACTGTGCGCCTCTCGCACGTGGACCAGAGCCGGGAGTCGCTGAACCCCGAGAACACGGTGTGGGAAGAGGTGTCGGGCGGCCACGACATCCTGGACTTCGGGTGGCGCGAGGTGAACTCCCGGGCCTACCTCTCCACCTTCAATTTCCGGGGCGGGGAGCAGCAGAAGAAGGTGGGGGTCCTCTCAGGCGGGGAGCGCAACCGCCTCCACCTGGCCAAGCTCCTGAAGGACGGCGGGAATGTGATCCTCCTGGACGAGCCCACCAACGACCTGGATGTGGACACGCTGCGGGCGCTGGAGGAAGCGCTCCTGAGCTTCCCCGGGTGCGCGGTGGTCATCTCCCACGACCGCTGGTTCCTGGACCGGGTAGCCACCCACATGCTGGCCTTCGAGGGCGACAGCCAGGTGGTCTGGTTCGAGGGGAACTACCAGGAATACGAAGAGGATCGGAAGCGGCGCCTGGGCCCCGACGCCATGCAGCCCAAGCGGATCCGGTACCGGAAGCTGGTGCGGTAGGTCTACCCCTGGATGAGCCGATCCCGCCAGGACGCCGTCCCGCCCAGGAGGGGTTCGCCGGCCTCGAGACGGTCCAGGATGCCCTCCAGCGCCAGGCGGATGCGGGCCGACTCCTTCCCGTAATCGGCCCGGGCGGCAGCCGCTCCGGTACCCACGCCCAGGAGGAGGCCGGGCGCCACCAGCAGGGGCCCGATCCCGGTGACCAGGCCCAGCCCCAGGCCGAGTCCAAGGCCGCCGCCCAGCCCAAGACCCGCCGTCCACCCGAAGGTGGCCTCGGCGCGCCGCTTGGAATGGTCCGCCACCAGAGCCACCACCGAGCGGCCGTCTCCCAGCCCTTCGATGCTCATCTCCACCGATGAACACCGGGCCAGCTCGTAGGTGCGTCCGCCCCAGTTGAGCCCCCGCTGAAGCGACGCCAGCATCCCCTCCGCCGGTGCCCACCGCGAGCGGTTTCCCTGCTTGCGGATCCGGCGCAGGCTCTCACCCACGTCCAGATACTCTTCCATGGTGCGGAGGAGCGGCTCGGGCTCACGGGCCACGACCCGGGAGGCCCGGACGATGGCTGGACCCACCATACGATCCACAAACCCCTTCCCCTCGTCCTGGGAGGCGGGGAGGAGCGACTCGGCGCGAACCTCGCCCATGGCCCGGCGGAGGTGCTCGGGGTCGAGCCCCACCTCGCCGCCGATGCGCAGGATTTCGTCTTCAGAGAGACGGGGGCGGTCTGCCTCGCCGTCAGCCGAGAACTGAAGCTCCGAGGCCCGGCGGATCACCCGGTCCAGTGCGGCGCGGTCGAAGCCCTCTTCCATTGGCGGGGTCAGGAGATCTCGCGGAGCAGGGCCCGGGCCTCCTCCTGGAAGATGCGGTCGCCGGGTTGGCGGATGGGCGCCTGGGCCGCGGCCTCCAGGACCCGCCTTGCCTCGTCGGTCCGGCGACGATCACGGTAGAGTCGGGCCAGGTCCAACTGGAAGAGGATCATCTCCGGGGCCAGGGTGGCGGCCCGCTCCAGATGGTCCTCGGCCAGCGTCCAACTTGCTTCGTCCAGGGCGGCGCTTCGCACGAAAGTTCGGCCGAAGAAGCGGGAGATGCCCGAGACGCTCATGATCTCAGCGTAGAGCTTCCCCAGGGCGTGGTGGGCGCCGGCGTGCTCCGGTTCCTGATCCAGGATGGCTATGGCCCCTTCCCGGATGCGGTCGGCGTAGGCCGACGCCTCGCGGGGGCCGGCCCCCATGGCCAGCCGACCCACCGCAGCGACCTCCCAGTAGAGGCCTTCGATTCCCCGGGGCTCCAGCGCCTGGGCACGGGTAGCGTACTCCACTGCACGACCGTAGTAGTCGGTGTGGCCCCGGTCCGCTTCCTCCACCACGCCCACCGCCAGGGCGAAGGAGGCGGCGCGCCAGAGGGCGTCATAGTCCTCACCGCCCTCTTCCAATACCCGGAGCGTCAAGCGGAGCGCCTCGGCCGGTTCCCCCGCCTCGAAGATGGAGTCGGCCTGCTGCAGCCGCGGATCGTCCACCGGTGCCGCGCGAAACGAGAAGGGACGCACGTCATCGCCTCCCGGGAGGGGGGTGAAGAGGGTCAGGGCAGCCACCAGTAGGGTGAGCATGGCGTCTTTGGCGGAGAGGATTGGGGTTGGGGGTCAGCGCCCGTCGCCTTCATCGGCGTAGATGGCGGTGAACGGCTCACCTCCAGCCAGGAAGTGTCCCCGGTACATTCCCGGCGTGTTCATGGTGAGGGCGATGTGCCCGTCCCGGTCGATTCCCACCACGCCGCCGGTCCCGCCATGGTCCAGGAGTTGTACCATGACCACGGCGTCGGCGGCCTCTTGGAGGGTTTCGCCGCGGTGCTCCATGCGGGCGCAGATTTCCCGGGCCACCACATTCCGGATGAAGTACTCGCCGTGCCCGGTGGCTGAAATGGCGCACGAGGCGTTGGAGGCGTAGGTGCCGGCGCCGATGATGGGCACGTCGCCTACCCGACCGAAGCGCTTGTTGGTCATCCCGCCGGTGGAGGTGGCGGCGGCCAGGTTGCCGCTGCGGTCCCGGGCCACGGCCCCAACGGTGCCGATCATGCGATCTTCTTCCATGTGCCAGCTCAGGGTGATCTCTTCCCGCTCCCGGGCCCGCTCCAGCGCTTCCCAGCGGGCGTCGGTATAGAACCAATCAGGTCCTACCCGCTCCAGCTCGAACTGATCGGCGAAGGTCTCGGCCCCGTCGCCGGTGAAGAGGACGTGGGGCGACTCCTCCATGACCAGACGGGCCAGGAGGATGGGGTTGCGGAGGGTGGTGACGCCGGCCACGGCGCCGGCGTCCAGGTCCCGGCCGTCCATGACGGCGGCATCCAGTTCGTTGGTTCCCTCGCTGGTGAAGACGGAGCCGCGCCCGGCGTTGAAAAGGGGCTCGTCTTCCAGGATCACCACCGCGGCCACCACCGCGTCCATGGCCGAGCCTCCTGCCTCCAGAACTTCGTTCCCGGCCTCCAGCGCCGCACGGAGTGCCTCGTGGTAGGCGGCTTCCAGCTCTTCGGTGAGGTTCTCCCGGACAATGGTACCGGCGCCGCCGTGGATGACGATGCCGTACTCCGCAGCCCCCAGGCCAGGGGTCCGGTCCGGAGAGGCATCGGTTTCCCCGGGGTCGCACGCCATGAGGCTGAAGGCGGCCATGACGGTGGCTGAGACGAGGAAGGGACGACGAAGCATGGGCTGAAGCTCGCTGTTCGAGGTGGAGGCCGGATCGGTGCTCAGGGGTTCCCTTGGCCGGCCCCGCCTGAGCACAACGCGACCGAAGTCGGGGGTAGGGGACACACCATGGGATCCTCACATGATCGCGGAACCCGCGGATATGGTCAAAGCTGGACCGGAACAGAACTTCCCGTGAAGGGTCGGGATGGAGTTTCCCTTCCTGGCCGGCCATTCTACGGTAGTACCACCGGGACCATCTTCAGGAGCCGTTGCCGTGCGCATTCTCTACATCTTTCCCCACCCCGATGACGAGTGTTTCGGGCCGGCTCCCGCCATTGCCCGGCAGCGCCGTGACGGCGAGGAGGTCTTCCTCCTGACCCTCACCCGGGGCGAGGCAACCAAACAGCGGCACCGGCTCGGGCTTTCCAAGCGGGAGATGGGGCGGGTGCGCCTGGCGGAGATGCTGGCAGTGGAGCGGGCGCTGGATCTGAACGGAATGACGGTGCTCCAGTTCCCCGATGGACAGTTGGCGAAGGAAGATCCCCGGCGTCTGGAAGAGGCGGTGGAGGCGGAGATCCGGCGGGTGCGGCCCCATGTGGTGGTGACGTACGCCGTCCACGGGATTAGCGGTTTTCCCGACCACCTGGTCACCCATGCTGTGGTGAAGCGGGTGTTTTGCGAACTCCGGGACCTCTTCCCTGAGGTGGCGCCCAAGCGGTTGGCCTTCTTCACCCTGGCCGAGTCCGAGGCCGACGACGGGATCTTCACCCTCAAGACCTCGCCGGAGGAGGCCATTGCCGTGGCGGTGGAGGCCTCGCCCGAGGACATGGAGCGGGCGTATCGGGCCCTTCACTGCTACGAGACGTATCTGGAGGTCATCGAGAAGGCCGATCCGCTGGGGAGGGCCGGGTCCACCATCTTCTTCGAGCTTTTCGGAGAAGCCCCGCCATCTCGGCTGGATTCTCTGTCGTGGGGGCTGTAGGGGCCGCAGAGCCGGCGGCCTCAGGATCCTGAGTGCCCCGGGTCATCCAGGAACGCGGAGACGGCGGAGATCCAGGCACCAGGGGCTTCCAGGTGGACGGCGTGGCCCACATCAGGCACACTGTGGCGTCGAGCTCTGGAGAGTGCGTCAGCCATGCGATTGGCCAGCTCTTCGAACTTCCGGTCGAGCCCTCCGGTGAGGAGGAGCACAGGCAGGTCCAACCGGGGAAGTTGGGGCCAGTAGGAGGGTTGGGTGCCCGTTCCCATGGTGCGGAGGGCCTGTGCCAGGGCGTGGGCATCCTGCCGCAGGCGGGCAGCCCGGGCTCCGCTCTGCACCGGTTCCGGGAGACGCTTCTGGGAAGCGAACAGGGCAAGCTCCATCCAGAAGTCCACAAAGGAGGCGATTCCCCGCTCCTCCAGGCGACGGGCGAGGGTCTCGTCCCGGGTGCGGCGGAGTTCCCTGGCCCGGGGGGTGTCGAGCCCCGGCGACGCGCTCTCCAGCACCAGGCGACGGACCCGATGGGGGTGGGTGACGGCGCCGGCCAGGGCGATCCGGCCCCCCATGGAGTAGCCGATCCAGTCTGCGGCGGCGATGCCTTCCTGGTCCAGGAGCCGCACCACCGCGTCCAGGACCGAGGTGAACCCGGAGGCGGGGGCGGAGGCAGGAGGAACGGCGACCGAGGATACAGGGGAGGAGGGGGCCGCGACGGAGGGGAGCGAAGGCGTCCCGCCGTGTCCGGGCAGGTCCACCGCCAGCACCGGTCCACGCCGGGCCAACGCGTCGACGATGGGTGGGGGCCAGCTTCCGGACGAACCGGTGAAGCCGTGGAGAAGGAGCACGGGCGGGGCGCTACCGGAACCCCACCGACGGAACCCCAGGGTCAGGATCCGTCGGTCCGATGGAGGGTGACGGTCCGGGTGTAGTTGGCCGGGTAGGTGCCGGCCTGGAGCAGGAGGGGGCGCAGCGTCCACCGGATGTGGAGCTGGTTCACGTCTCCGCTGTCGTCCCGGGTGAACCATACGAACTCATTGCGCTGGGCGGGATTTCGCCAGTGGCCCCGGAAGGTGTCCCGGTGCCAGTGCTCCAGCGTCAGCACCTGATCGTCGTCACCCCAGAAGGTGATGACCAGTTCGTCCTCCTCCAGCGTTACCTCCACGTCGGCGTAGAGGGAGTCGTAGAAGGCGCCGGTGAAGTCGGCGAGGGGGCCGGAAGGGGTGGTGCCTTCCTCCCGTGCCCCATGGACCGAGTCCCGGGCCGCCATGGCCCGCTCGTACGATGCCAGGTAGGAGTCCCGGAAGTTCCGGTCCCAGGGCCGGTCCTCGACGCCCAGGAAGCGGTCCATGATCCGGTTGGCCAGCGCGCCGGTGAACGAGTTGAAGGTGTTGGTCACAACCACCAGGCCCAGCTCCTCTTCGGGAAGAAGCACCAGGGTGGTGTTCATTCCGTCGGTGGCACCGCCGTGCTGGGACATGCGGCGGCCCTCGTAGTGGCTGACGCGCCACCCCAGACCGTAGCTGGCGAGGCCCCCTGAGAGGCCGGCGTCGCCGAGGGCGTTCTGGGCACGGTGCATCTCCCGCACCACCCCCGGCGAGAGGAGGCGGATCCCGTCCACCTCACCGGGGCTCCCCAGGTGCAGGCGCATCCAGGTGGTGAGCTGGTCCACCGACGAGTTGATGGAGGCGGAGGCGCCCACGTTATCGAAGTTCCGCCGGGGGATGGGGACCACCTCACCCTCGATCTCCTGGTGGGGCCAGGCGGCGTTCTCGCCGTCGACGATGCGGGTGACCGAGGTGTTGCTCCGGTCCATCCCCAGGGGGCGGAAGATGCGCTCTTCCACGAACTCGTCCCAGCTCTGGCCGGAGACGGCGCGCACCACCTCGCCGGCCACCATGTACATGACATTGGAGTAGACGTACCCGTTCCGGAAGGTTTGCTCCGGCCCCAGGTGGCGGATACGCGCCATGAGCTCCGTTCGCTCCCGGGCCGGGAGCCACTGGATCCGGTTCCCGGTCATGCGCCCGACACCGACCCGGTGGGCCAGGAGATCCCGCACCGTCACCGTCTCGGTGACGTACGGATCGTAGAGGCGAAACTCGGGGAGGTGCCGGATCACGGGGTCGTCCCAGTCCAGCCGCCCTTCATCCACCAGGATTCCCAGAGCTGCGGCGGTGAAGGCCTTGGAGACGGAAGCGATGCCGAAGAGGGTGTGCTCATCCACCGGCCGCTCCTCTCCGCTCCGGAGCACGCCGTACCCGCGGCTGTGCACCACCTCATCCCGGTGGACCACCGCCACCGCCAGGCCGGGGATGCCCCACTCCGCCATGCCCGCCTCGATGAAGTCGTCCAGACCCTGGAGGGGAGGTGCCTGGGCATGGGTCGGCGCTGCCGCCGGGAGGAGGAGCGCCGCCAGCAGGACGACGCCCCAACTCCGGCGGTGGAGGGGGCGGGACGATGTCATCGATAGGGGTCAGTGACAGGGGTGGTCAGTTAGCCGTGGTGCGGGTGCTGTAGAACCGGAAGACCGCCGGGCGGTCCAGGGTAAATCCGGTCACATCCCCGTGCATCTCGAACCGATTCGTGAGGCGGCCCGTGAACTGGCGGTCCTGACCCCGGTAGTTCTGGAAGGTGAAGGTGACCTGACCGTCGTTGTTCGCTCCTCCGGTGACCGTGCCGGTGATCTGGCCGGTGGTTCCCCGCTCCCGCCAACTGCCTCCGAAGGTTCCGTCGGGGCTCGGGTGCTCAAAGAAGACGCTCAGGCCGCCGGTCTCCGCCTGCAGTGCCCCCATGCTGTCCCAGCTCCCGGCCAGGGAGACTTCGCCCAGATCGGTGACGGTGTCGCATGCAGTGAACGCCAGCGCCACGAGCAGGGCTGTCAGGCCGAGAAAAATCTTCCGAATCATGTCCCACCATTCCTTCAAAGAGGTAGTTCCCGGGAGGAGGGAGTCGGCGCGACACCTTCCTCCCCAATCAGAATCAGTCTAACCGCCCACCCGGTCTTCTGTCCATGCGGTGGGATCCGGATGGGGTGGTTCGCAATCAGGGATCACGGCTATTCGTCGAAGCGGTCCAGGGCTGCGGCCACGGCACCGTGGCCCACCGCCCCGATGCAGAAGAGGAAGAGGCCCAGAACCAGGAGATCTTCCAGGAGGAGTCCGTCCGCTCCGGCTACGAAGGAGATGACCAGGGTGACGGGGAGCGCCAGGCCGAACCCGTACCGAATGGCGCGGTAGGGGAGGGAGCCGTGGACCGGCGTCAGGAGGAGGGCAATGGGCGCGGCCATTGCGCCCGCCACCGCGAAGCCCGCGGTGCCCATCCCCCAGTCCGGCAGAGCCAGCGACAGAGCGGCGCCACCTCCCGCCCCCACCACCGCTTCCAGCGCGAGACGGCTGGGTGTGCGCTCCATGAGCTCCCGTAGGGGTGGCCGAGGGAGTTCATCCAGGTCCGGAAGGGTATCGGACTCGGGGTCGAGGTTCGGCGAAGTGAGGGCTGTCTCCTCCGGCTCCTTTCCGGAAGAGGCGTTGCGGCTGCGGTGGCCGTTCATGATGGTTCCGTGGTCGGGGCGGTAGAAGATCACTCAGTTTCCGGCTAAGCGGCGGAATGCCAGACGGCCTAGATGCCCGGCGACCAGGAGGCCAAGTCCCAGTGCCCAGTAGCGCGACTCCACCTGGAAGGCCAGGAAGGCGCAACCCACAAGGCCCATGACGGCAACCCACCGAGGGTAGAGCCGCTGGGCCGGCGAGAGGCGCAGCGCCGCCAGGTTGGTGATTCCGTAGTACACCAGAACGGTGAAAGCGGAGAAGGACCAGGTGGCTCGTACATCGCCCAGCAGGACCATGGTGAGAACGGCGACCCCCACCAGACCCACCGCAACGCGCGGGCTTCCGCTTCGGGGGTGGACCCGACCGACGATGCCGGGAAGATCTCCTCGCCGGCCCATGGCCAGCGCCACCCGGGAGAGCCCCAGGATGAGGTTCAGGAGGACGCCGACCATGGCAGTGACGGCGGCAACACCCATGGCCACTGCAAGGAAGGGCGTATCCAGGGCCGCCGCCACCACCTGCAGGGGCGCCGCCGTCTCGTCGGTGGCCCGGGCGAAGCCGTCGGGACCCAGGGCCGCCAGCGCCACGGCGGCCACTCCCATGTAGAGGAGGGTCACCACGCCCAGGGTGACCCATATGGCCCGTGGGATGGTGCGCCGGGGATCCTTCACCTCTTCCCCCAGGGTGGCGATGCGTCCGTACCCGGTGAAGGCCACGAAGAGGAGCGCCGTGGCGTGGAAGAGGGCGCCCGGTTCGGCGTCGATGAGCCCGCTGAAGAGTCCGGACAGGGCACCCTGGTCAGGGAGGTGGGCGCCGGAGCCGGGGACGTCACCCGTGGAGGTGGGTGCCTCTGCGGGCCCCAGCACTGCCGGCATTCCCGCCGCCAGGAACCAGGCGAAGAGGACCAGGGTGACGCCCACCACTGCCAGGTTGACCCGATTTGAGCGGCGAATGCCCCCGGCCACCAGAACGGTGACGAGGATCAGGGTGATTGCCCCCAGCGCCACCAGAAGCCACCCCCGGGCCGCACCCTCACCGGTGAGGAGGAGGAGGGCACCGGCAACCCCCAATGCCGCCGTGGCGGCGGAGGCTCCCTTCGCCAGCAGGAACATCCATCCGGCGGTGAAGCCGAGGCCGGGGGAGAGGACACGGTATCCGTACTCATAGGTGCCCCCGCTCACGGGATGAGCGGCGGCCAACTGAGCCGAGGAGAGGCCGTTGGCCAGTGCCAGGAGGGCCGCCAGGGGGAGAGCCAGTAGGATTCCGGTGCCGGCGACCCCGGAGGCGATCCCCAACGAGACGAAGAGCCCGGTTCCCACGATGGACCCGAGGCCCATGGCCACGGCGCCCGGCAGGCCGACCTCCCGGAGGAGCCCCCCGGTTCCGCCGGAGTCCGTCAGCGGAGCCCGTCTCCCGGCTGCACCACCGTGCTACGCTCCGCCGGCGGGCCCACCTCGATGAACCACATGTACTCGGCGGCGTGGCAGTCGTTGCAGGCAGTGGTGAAGGCGTCGTACTCCCGGAGGATGTCGTCGGCGTTTCCGGCATCCAGGGCGGCCCGGAACCGGTCCACCGGCTCACCCAGGAAGTGCTCCCGGGCCGACTCGGCTCGCCCTGGCCGCCGGATGATCCCCAGCTCCACGGCGCCGGAGATCTTGTCCACCTGGTAGTCGGCGTAGGCCCAGTTCTCGTCCTCAATGGCCCAATGGAGTTCGCGGTAGCGATGGGCTACCTCCCACATGGCGGCGCTGAAACCCGCCATCTGGTCGCCTACCTGCTGGAAGCGCTCGTCTATAGTCCCGGAGAGCCAGCGCGCTCCTCCCTCCCCTTCTCCCACCAGTTCCCGGTCAGGAGCGGGGTCGGCGCAGGCCACTGCGGCGAAGGTCAGAGCCAGGGTCCCGGCAAGGAGTGGGATTCGACGGAAGGGCGAGCTCTTCATGGGGCGATCTCCAGGGTGTCGGAATTCACGATGTGAACGCCGGCCCCTTCCAGTTCACTCCGGAGCGCCTCGTCTCCGGAGGGGTCCACGGAGCGGGTCAGGTCCCACACCATGACCGTGTCGAAGCCGGCGGCGGCCGCGTCCTCGGCCGTCCAGCGGACACAGTAGTCCCTGGCCAGCCCACAGACCACCACTCGCTGGATTCCCCGCTCCCTCAGGTAGCCCTCGAGTCCGGTGAGCGGGCGCCGGCCCCCGGGGCCCCAGTTGTTCCGAAAGCCCGAATAGGAGTCCACGGTCGGATCGGTGCCCTTGCGGATGACGGCGTCCACCCGGGTCCAGGGAAGGGCGCTGTGGAGTTCGGCACCGGGTGACCCCTGGATGCAGTGGTCCGGCCACAGAACCTGCTCGTGCCCGTGGAGTTGGATGACCTCGAAGGGTTCGCGTCCCGGGTGGGCCGAGGCGAAGGATGCGTGGGCGGGCGGATGCCAGTCCTGGGTGGCCACCTGAACGTCGAAGGTTCCGGACTTCATAAGGTGACGGATCCCGGGGAGGATCCGGTCGCCCTCCGCCACGGCCAACCGACCACCGGGGAGAAAGTCGGGCTGCACATCGACCACAAGGAGCGCGGTGGGGCCCTGACCCTTGTGGGTCCGGGGGCGGGCGGGCTCCCTGGCGTCGCCTGGGGATGCGGCTGGACCGATTCCCGAATCGTCGGACATGGTGGACCTACGGGCTTGGGGAGATGTGCGCTGTGTGCGCTACCGCCGCTCCCGCCGCCGGGTTCCGGCCCTTTGCCCGCTGCGACCCTCGCTACGGGCCGGCGGGTCCTCCACCGGATCGTGGGTGAGGACCCACACCAACATGATGACGCCAAGGACGCCCATGAGGCCCGAGAAGATCTGCGAAAGCGTCAGCTCCAGGGCCACGGTCCGCTCGTCCCGGACGAACATGAGGCCGAAGCGGATCCATCCGTAGAGGGCAATGAAGGACCAGGTGATCACCCCCGGACGGGGCCTGAGTCCTTCCCGGAGGAGGAGGAGGCCGCCGGCCAACCCGAAGTTCTTGAGCATCTGGTAGAGCTGGGTGGGGTGCCGGCACTCCTGGGGCGGAGCCGCCATGTACTGGTTCTGGGAGTAGTCCACGCAGAAGGGGCCGTCGTAGGGAGTTCCGTACATCTCCGCGTTGATGAAGTTGGCGATTCGGCCGAAAGCCAATGCCAGCGCCACCGGTACCGCGATGCGATCGGTGATGCGGTAGACTCCGATTCCCCGGCTCCGGGCGAACCAGAAGACGGCCAGGACGATCCCCACCAGTCCCCCGTGGAAGGCGAGACCGCCACGCCAGACAGCGATCCATGCGGCCGGGTCAAAGCCGTACCGGTCGAACTCGAAGACGAAGACGTGGAAGAATCGGGCCCCCACCAGCGCCGCAACGATGGCGATGAGGACGAAGTTCTCCGCGTCCACCTCGGTGAGGTTGCGGATGCGTTTCTGCCTGGCCGCATTCCGGAGGGACCACCAGGTGAAGAGCATCCCCAGCATGTAGGGGAGCGAATACCAGCGGACTCCGAACCCTTCGCCGATTCGGAACAGGAAGGGGTCGAAGTTGTGAACGATGGGGTCCACGAGCCCGTCTCCTGGGGCTGGAAGCCGATGGGGATCCCGACTCGGCCAAGGGCGAGGCCGGACAGGTGGGGCTCGGACCGAGCCGCCAGGGGGAAAGCCTCTCGCCCGGCGGTGGTCCTGTCAACTACCCGGCGGTGACCGGGTAAACCGATGTCACCGCCGGGTCACCAGGAGCCCCCCGGACTCTCCAGGACGTCCGTCACTTGGCGGATCAGCTCGTCCCAGTCCTGTAACTTGTTGAGGACGGGCACACCCAACTCGTCCTCGGGCGGTGCTCCACCGGTGAGGATGAGGACCCGGTTAGCCAGGTGGGGATGCCGCCGAGAGAGGGTATGGAAGAGGTGTTCCCCGGAAACGGATCCGAGATGCAGGTCCAGGAGGATGATTTCGGGGTCCCATCGTGCCAGATCTTCCAACAGATTCCCACACTGGTCCCGTGGCGGGATGGTGGGGAGGAATACCCGAGCCCCCTCGCGCTGCAGCCGTCGACGCAGCACCCGGCGAAGCGCCGCGTCATCGTCCACCACGGCGATTCGGACCCCTGCAGGAAGCTTACCGCAGGCTTCCCCCGGCGCATCATTGTGGGATGGGGTCTCCTGTCGTGGGGGGAGTAGCGGCATCCACATCCGGAAGACCGCTCCCCCCAGATGACCCTTCACAGCGAGGAGTTCCAGACCACCCCCCAACTGCTCACACGCCCAGCGGGAGAAGGAAAGCCCGAGGCCCATACGGCCATTCCGCCCCGAGGTGAACGGGTCGAAAAGGGCGGTCTTCAGAGATTCGGCGACCCCTGAGCCGTCATCCTCCACAATAATCTCCAGGGTGGCCCCGCCGTCCGAGGTTCGCGCCGATACCCGGATCTTCCGCTCGGCATAGCGGGAGGCGTTCCGTACCAGATTTCCCAGGGCTCGGGTGAAAAAGGTGCGAGGTCCCGCCACCCTGCTTCCCCGGGGAAGGTGCATTTCCAGCGAAACCTGAACCCGCGGAGCCGACGAAAGCCAGCGCTGAAGGGTCTCTTCCATCAGTGGCGCGGCGGGCCACGCCGGCTCTCCCGGGGTCTCCAATTTGCGCACCCGGGCCAGGATGTCACGAATCATGCGCCGGAGTTCCCGGGTGTCGTCCTGCACCCGGGCCAGATCTGAGGAGTTGCTCCGTCCCATGGCCGCTTCGGACCGGGCCACGGCCAGACGTCCCTCCACCACCGCAAGAAGACCCCCCAGATCATGAAGCAGCTCAGACGAGATAAGGCCCAGCGACTCCAACTCCCGGGCTCGGAGGCTCGCCGTCCCTTCGAGTGCGGATTCCTCCGCTCCCTCCATCTCCGTCCGGTCCCGGCCGGGTTCCCACGCCTGCCCGGTCATCGTTTGTCCGCCCGGTCGTCACGGAGTTCCGCCAGCTCCCGGAAGAAGGCTTCCGAAACAGTCTCGAAGGCCCCCATGCGCCGGAGTTGAGTGGGTGTGTAGGGCACAGCCGACCGGATGGCGCGGCGAAGAGCCTGATCTCCGGAATAGCCGCAGGCGAGCCCCACGCTGAACACGGTGTGGCCAGGGTCGTCCAGAAGGGCCGACGCAAAGAGTACTCGCATCCAGAGAAGGAGCCGCCGAGGATTGGGAAGCTGGGACCGTTGACACCAGCGCAGAAGGGTGGACGGCGAGAAGCCCAACGTTTTGGCCAGATCCTTGGGGTGACCGCCCGACATGACCGTTTCCACCGCCGCGTCAATGAGGGACCGGGCCCGACCGGTGAGCGGGGCGCTTCGGTCGTGGGTCAGCAGGCGGCGCATATGCTGTGCCCGGGCGGTCAGCAGCCGCCGTCGAATGGACTCGGGCGTCACATCCTCTTCGGTCTGGAGGATCTCGGCCACGCCCCAATCCCCAAGGAGCCACAGGTCCCGATATCGGGCGGGATCGGCGTCGAGCGCTGCGATGACCGTTGCCGATGGAAACGCCTTCAGGACGTTGTACAGATGAGGAGATGGGCCTCCACTCCGCTCCTGTCCATGGTATGGATCCACCAGGATAACCGCCGCGGGTGGGGCTTCGGCCACCGCGTTTCTGAGGTCGTCCCATTCATCCACAGTTGCCAATCGGAAACGGGTCTTTGAGATCCGTTCCAGCCGATCCCGAAGGAGGCGATCCGGGTGCAAAACGATGAGAGGACGGGGTGCAGTCTTCATAATTAGACGGAATACGTGTGGTTTTGAGCGGAACCGGAGTGTGGGAAGGTGCAAGGGCTGGCCGATACTGAAAGGCGAGGGCAGTCAAGTCCTATCGAGAAACATCCATTTCTGACCGGAGTCATCAACATGCGCCCCTTCCGTTTCTTTGCCGCCATCGCCGCCTTCGCTCTCCTCGCCGCCTGCAGCGACCTGGGTCCCACCGGAATCGAGCTGGCCGACGATTGCACCGAGGCGACTCTCGTACAGTGCGGGTACATCGGCTCCGATACCTGAGTCGGTGGGGAATCCAGGACGGGGCTCATGCGTTGACCGGCTGGGCCTGAAGCGACTTGAGCAGTTCGCGGGCAAGCTGGTCGGTTTCCGGTTGGGCGCTGGAGGGTCGGTCTGATGATCGACTTTCCAGCGCCGCCTGCTCCGCCTGGATGGATTGGATGAGCGCCTCGGCTTCAAACCGGACCAGACTCTCACCCCTGTGGCGAGCCATGGTCTCGGCCCGTTGGGCGAAGTCCCGGGCGTCATCGAAGCGGGCCATGGCAACGGCGCCGCGGGCCACCTCGGCCCATGCGTCCGCGATGCCCGGTCCATCCCACCAGCGTTCCAGTTCCCCGACGGCCCAATCGAAGGCGGCCTCATCGCCAAGATGGCCGCCTGCTCGAGCCAGCGAGCCGATGGCAATGCCCCGATAGCGCTCCTGAACCCGGTCCACCGTTTCTCGGAGAACCGGGAAGGCGTGCTCCACATCTCCGCGCTGCATCCAGAAGACGGCGATGTCGTGAGCCAGATGGGGGAGGTTTCGGTGTCGGGTCGGGAAGGTGGCCACGGCCCTGGTGGCATAGGTCACTGCGCGTGTCACGTTGCCGGCCTTGTCTTCCAGGATGAAGAGATCCTGGAGGGTCATGGCCTCCAGTTCCTGCAGACCCTGCCTCACCGAGCGCCGGAGAGCCTTCACGTAACTCCGACGCGCTGCCGGGAGGACGCCTCGGCGGAGCATCATCTTTCCGTGCCCCAGGTAGGCTCGGATGTAGGTCTCCCAGTCTCCGGCTTGTCGGGCCAGTCCCACGGATCGTTGCAGCCACGACTCGGATCGGGAATACTGCGCCAGGTCTCTCGTCGCCCGCCCAACGGCGAGAGCAAAGTGGGCGTTGGCCGGACAGGCCAGCGCGGCGGCTTGGAGGAACTCCAGTGATGTCAGGGGGGCGTCGGCCCCTTCGGCCCAGCCCGCGAGGCGCCGACATGCCAGGCCCACCAACTCCGGATCGACCCGCGCCGGTATGGCGAGGACCTCTGTGAGCATCTCCAGAGGCTCGCGGACGTCGTCTTCTTCCAGGGCCAGGGCAAGAAGGTCCAGCGCCCGTCGCTTGGCCGCGTCCGGAGCGAACAGGCTCTTCCGTTCGCTGGGTCTGGCCTGGGCCCAGAGTAGAACCGAGCGGAGGGATTTCCAGAGAACCCCCCCCAACTCGCTCCGAAACTCTTCCAGTACCGCGAGGCCCTCCGGACCCGGAGCCTTCGCATCCCTGAGGATGGGGGGCGGGATCCGCCAGCGGCGCTTTACGCCGGTATCGGATCTCCCGTTCAGCATTGTCGTCATTTCACCTCCCTTCTGGTCTACTATTTTTCAGCGGAAAAGGTGTGGCTGCCATCTGCTCACTCCTTTGAACGTACACTGCCCCCCTCGATATGTACAGCAGGTTCTTTGCCAGACCCGGCGTTGGGGGCGTTTGGGGCTCTGCCCGGCATTGCACTTATGCGATGGATCTGCAACTCTCGTTGGGTTCGGGGAGGTGGGATCTTCGACCATATGCGGAGGGGAGTGGGGTGACAGAGCGAAATCGGACGAACGGCGGAAGGGCACCGGCGGCGAGTCTGGCCGACCGGGCCCTGAACTTCGTGGAGCGCACCGGAAACCGGCTCCCTGACCCCATTACCCTCTTCGTCCTCTTCATGGGCCTGGTTCTGGTGGCGTCCTGGTTTGCCGCCACCCTGGGCGTTTCGGCCCTCCACCCTGGACCGGATCAGGGTGAGATCGAAGCGGTGAATCTCCTCACCGGCGAGAGTATCCAGCGGATCCTCGTGGAGATGCCCCGGACCTTCACCGACTTCCCGCCCCTGGGATTGGTGCTGGTGGTCATGATCGGGATCGGGGTGGCCGAACGCACCGGCCTCATCGAGACGGCGCTCAAGGCCTTCGTTCGGAGTGTCCCCAACTGGCTCGTGACGTCGGCCATCGTGCTGGGCGGGCTTCTATCGTCGCTGGCGGTGGACGCCGGGTACGTGGTTCTGATCCCTCTGGGCGCTGTCATCTTCCACGGGATGGGCCGCCATCCCATTGCCGGACTGGCGGCGGCGTTCGCCGGGGTGTCCGGCGGGTTTTCCTCGAACCTCTTCCTTACGGCGCTCGATCCGCTCCTTGCCGGCTTCACCGAGCCCGCCGCCCAGCTTCTGGATCCCAACTACCGGGTGGATCCCACGGCGAACTACTACCTCATGGCGGCGCTGGTGCCGGTGTTCACACTCGGGGCCACCTTCGTCACGGAGCGGATCCTGGAGCCGCGCCTGGGCGAGTACACCGGGGGCGTGGAGGTGGAGGAACAGGAAGATCTCACCGTTCAGGAGCGCCGGGGACTCTGGGCCGCCGGGCTTACCGTCCTGGCCACACTGGCGGTGATCGCGTGGATGGCCGTGCCCGCCGACGGAGCGCTGCGCGGGGAAGGGGGGGACATCGCACCCTTCCTGTCGTCCATCGTGGCCCTCATGCTCTTCGTCTTCTTCCTGCCCGGGCTGGTCTACGGGATCGTGACGGGGAAGGTGAAGAACGATCGGGATGTGGCGGCCATGACGTCGGAGACCATGTCGTCCATGGGCGCCTACATCGTGTTGGCCTTCGTGGCCGCCCACTTCATCGCCTTCTTCAACTGGTCGAATCTGGGACTCATCGTGGCCATCAGCGGGGCCAACGGACTCCAGGCGGTGGGGTTCACCGGGGTCCCCCTGGTGGTGGCCTTCGTCCTGGTGTCGGCCACCATCAACCTCTTTATCGGGAGTGCCTCGGCGAAGTGGGCCATCATGGCGCCGGTGTTCGTTCCCATGCTCATGCTTCTGGGGTACTCGCCGGAGTTGACCCAGGCGGCGTACCGGATCGGTGACTCGTTCACGAACATCCTCACGCCGCTTCTCCCCTACTATCCCCTGGTCATCATCTTCGCCCAGAAGTACGAGAAGGACATCGGCCTCGGGACCCTGATCTCGGCCATGCTGCCCTACTCCATCGTCTTTGCCCTGACCTCCATCCCCATGCTGATCCTCTGGATCGTGTTCGGGCTTCCCCTGGGGCCCGGGGCGCCTATGGAGTTCGTGCCGTAGTCTCGGTCTCCACGCTTCCCAGCGAGCGCAGGCGCCGGGCCAGGTCGGCTTGCCGCTCCAGGAGCTTTCGGCGGAGGTCCTGACGGCCCTTGAGGAGCAGGATGCGGCGCAGGTCGGTGGCGGCGGTCTGCCACCGATCGCGGATGGCCAGCGTCATGATTCCCAGCAGGGGCAGCACCAGAAGGGCCGCCAACGCTGGTTGCCATCCCGCCAGTTCCCGGAGGAGGGCGGACAGGGCCAGAATCCACCCGCCGCAAGCCGTGGCGCCTCCCAGGACCTTGTAGGTGGCGCGCTTGTCCGGCGGAAGGTGGTACTTGGGTTCGGCCCATCCCACCAGGCGGTATGGGAAGAAGAAGACCACAGCGCCCAGGAGGGCCAGGGGCGCGGCCACGCCGAAGAAGAGAAGGTTCTTCAGGGTCCAACGGACGGCCACCGAAGCCGAGGGGACGTGGTGGAGGTCGCGGGGCTCCAGCCCCACCGAATCCAGCACCCGCTTGTGCCGGAGCACATCGGCCTCCAACTCCGCTTGCTGCTCAGCGTCGCCCAGGGTTCGGGCCGTCTGGAGTAGTGTGGCGGTCCGGCGCATGCGGGCCAGCCACCGGACCGGGTTGGACGAGCGGGACCGGCCATACTCGGCATGATGGATGGCCTCGGCGCCTTCCACAATGGGAAAGTCGTCCCAGCTCTCCAGATTCACCGTGACCCGGGACAGTCCGGCGTGGATCCGCTGCGTGAGGTCCCGTACCGCCTCCACATCTCCTTCTCCAGCCTCGGCCAGATCGGCCCAGCGAATGGGGCGGCCCACAAGGAGGAGGGCGTCGGAGCGGAAGCGTTCCTTCCCCCCCCGGAAGGTGAGGCCCACGGGAAGAACCGGGAATTCGCCGAGACCCTCGGCAGCGGCCCCCAGGGCGATCCGCGCGGCCCCGGTCTTGAGGGGTGCCAGGGCCGGGGCCGAGTGGGACAGGCCTTCCGGAAATACCCCGATAGCGTCACCTCCCCGGAGGGCTTCCCGAACCGCCCCGAACATACGGAGGTTGACCTGGCGGAGTTCATCGCTGACGCCTGCCGGGGCCGGGTCGCCACGGCGATGCACCGGGATGGCCCCGGAACCCCGGATCAGCCACCCGATACTGCGTTGTTCGAACAGTCCGGCCCGGGCCAGCCACCGCACCGGTCGCTGAGCGGCGATGGCCACAAGCGCCGGGTCCAGGAGGGAGTTGGGGTGGTTGGCCACCAGCAGGAGGGGACCGGTCCGGGGGACCTCCGAGCCCGCCACATTGATGCGGTAGTAGGTCCGGGCGGCGAAGGTGGTCAGACCGTGGACATGACGGTGAAGCCAGGCGCTGGACACGGGGCGATGGGCGGCGGGTCAGGACAAGGCCCGACTCAGCTCCCCTCCAGGAGCGTCCGGATGGCGGCAGGGGGCTCCAGTGCGTCGGGATCGGCGTCGTCCACCGTCACGTCCAGGATCTCCAGGATCTGCTCGATTCCCATGGTGGACTGGATCATCCGGGTCGGCAGGATCATCCCGTGGAACTCCTGATAGCCTGAATACCTGGTCACGCTGGGGATCTCACCCATCTCGGTGACCTGCACATCTTCGGATCGGAGGAGGAGGCCGGTTTCCGGGGCATAGCAGTCGAAGGTCTCGCGGCCGGAGACCCAGAGGAGCCGCACCCGGTAGCAGACGCCTTCGTCCAACTCCACCCTCCCCACCGTTTCGCGCTCCGGGACCAGCTCCCGGTCCCGGAAGCTGGCGGCGGCCAGGGCACGCTCCCGCATATGCTCGAGTTCGTCCCCTTCCATGAGCTGGGGACCGGTGAGCATATCCACGGACCATCCCACCTCACCGTCGAACCCAACCATGAGGTCACCGATCCCCGGTAGGGTCGAACTCATGCGGGAACCCACGTCGGGGATCTGGAGGAGTTCGAAGGTGCCGTCGAGTCCCATGGCCGGGATGGAAAGGGTTCCCGAGAACCGGATGGAGGCGGGGGTCAGGTGGGCATCACGACCTCCGATGGCCTCCACATACCGTTCAATGAGCACGTCGGCGTCGGGAAGGTCCTGGGCAGTGGCGGGAAGAGGGGCCACCAGTGCACCCGCCAGGGCCGGGAGGGCCAGGACGGTCGCCAGGGACAGAATGCGGGTGATGGTCATGGGGAGGTCTCCAGGAGCAGCCGGCGCTGGGCGGTGATCCACTCCAGGGCTCGATTGAGGAAGGGGTCCGCCTCGGCCAGGAGTAGTTCCCGGGAGAGGTGGACCGGAGTATGGGGACGGACCCCGGCGCCTTCGAGACGGCTTCCGTCGGAGGCGGTGAAATCGGCCACGGCGTGCATGAGCCGGTCTCCGGTGGCCAGCACTGCGAGGTGGGCCGGGAGCGCCTGGCCCGCCGTGGTCTCGCCTACCAGATGAGCCCGATCCAGCGCCTTGAGCCCTCCGGCGAAAATCTCGCTGGTGCTGGCCGAGAGGCCGTCCACCAGGAGCACCAGGGGACCGTCGAAGGGTTGTACGCGGGAGCCGTCCGGTCCGATCCGCTGAGGGTTCACCACGAATCGCAGGGTCGTGTCACGGGTGCGCATCTCGCCCAGGTCGAGGCGCTCATCCAGGAAATGGCCGGCCACTCCCATGGCCAGCCCGCCCACACCACCGGGATTGCCCCGCAGGTCCAGGACGATGCCGTCGGCGCCGCGGTGGCGGTCCACGGCCTCAGCCAGGAGCGGGGCCGCAGAAGGGAACCACCCGTTGAATCGGATGAGCCCGATGCGGGGTCCGTCCGGTCCACCGGGGTGGATCTCACGGTCGTCCACCTCCAGCCTGAAGGGAGGGAGGAGTCCGAACTGCACCAACTCCCCGGCGGGTTCGTCCAGCGCTACCTCCTTCTGCCGGACCCGGCCGTCGGCGTCCAGGATGCGCAGGGAGAGGGTCTCTCCGGGGATGCCCCGGATGCGGGCAGCCAGGACGGCATCGATCCAGAGCGCGGCGGCGTCGTCACCGGCAAGCTCAAGCCCGGCCACCAGATCGGCCAGGTCCTGGTCTCCAACGGTGCGCACCTCGTAGCCGGGCCTGAGCCCCGCCCGGGCCGCCCCGCCTCCCGGCTCCACCGACGTCACCAGCGCTGCTCCGTCGATCCACCGGACCCGCATTCCGGGATCGCCACGACCGGCCGCCGCCGTCGATGGATCCGCGGCGGTGGCGGGGATCAGGACAAAGTGGGACTCGCCCAGGCGGTCCAGCATCTCATCCATGATCCGGTGGAAGTCCGCCGAAGAGGTGGCCGCCTCGACCCGCGGTCGGAATTCGGCGCGGATGGCGTCCCAGTCCAGCCCGCCCAGGTCGGGATCGTAGTGGGTGTCCCGGATTCGCACCCACGCCGTGTCGAAAGCGGCGAGGCGGAGGGAATCCGACGTGACCCGGGAGACCTCTACGGTGCGGACGTCCGCTCCGGTGGAGAGCCCAGGGGCGGGGGCCATGGCGGGGCCCTGTGCGGCGATGAGGAGGGCGACAAGGGGGGCAAACATACCGGGCGAGGTTCGGGTGAAGGGATCTGTCGTGTCGCGTGTCAGTCCGATACGATAGCTGGCCGCGCCCCGGCAGGCACACCCCAGGCTTACCTGAGGAAGGGTCTCTTCTCCCCTCCCCGAAATTCGGACATCATGAACTACCCATCCGACGCCGAACTTGATCGTTTCATCCGCACGCGACTCCAACTCCTGGGAATCGACCTTTCGGTTCTCCCGGAGGAGGATGCCGACGCTCCGGCCGATCAGGCCCGGGTCGTGGCTGCGGTCCGCCGGCTGCTGCGGGATCAGATGCCGGTGGTTTCGGACTTCCCACTGGATCCCATCTCGGTTCCGCCGGTGCTCTACACCAGCGCACTCTCCGGGAGGCTTCATGGGTGACGGTTCCAGGCAGCCCCAGGACGCCCTGGTGGACCGGCGGAGCTTCCTGGTTCGGATGGGAGCCCTCTCCGCCGCCGCCGCCGTGGGGTGCACGCCAGTGGGATCCGGCTCGGGGGCGGGACCTGCGCCGGGGAGGGGCGACGTGCCGGTGGATGGATCCCCGGCGGATGTGGGCACCGCGACGGGGGCCGGCGCCGGGGTTGATCCGCGGGCCGCTGAATCCTTCTTCCGGGAGCTCCCCCGTCCGGACCTCTCCGGGGCGGCGCCGACGGATTCGGCCGAGTTCACCGCCTGGGAGGCGGGAGCGCTCCTCCGGGATGGGCGGTTGGGAGCCCTGGAGCACACCGAGGCCTACCTGGCGCGGATCCGTCGCTGGGACGGCGTCTACCAGGCCTTCAACGAGGTCACGGCAGAGGCCGCGCGAGCTCGGGCCCGTGCGCTGGACGGGGGTGCGGCGGAGGGGATCCTCCATGGGATCCCGCTGGCCGTCAAGGACAACATCCACACCGCCGGCGTCCGAACCACCGCCAACTCCCACATCTTCCGGGACTTCATCCCGGACCGGGACGCCACCCTGGTGAGCGCGCTCCGAGGGGCCGGCTTCGTGATGGTGGGAAAGAGTCAACTCGGCCCCCTGGCCACCACCCGTGCGCTGACACCGGACGGTGAGGTGACCACCGTGAACGCCTGGACGCCTGGGAACCCCGATGTGAGTCCGGGTGGGTCCTCGTCCGGGTCGGCCACCGCCGTCATGGCGCGTCTCGCCGCGTCGTCGCTGGGGACCCAGACCGGAGGCTCCATTACCATGCCCTCCCGGGCCCAGGGGACCACCGGTCTGAAGCCCACCTTCGGTCGCGTTTCCCTGGACGGGGTAATTCCGCTGAGTTACACCCGAGATCATGTGGGCCCCCTGGCCCGGGACGTGCGAGACGCCGCGCTGGTGCTTCAGGCCATGGCGGGAGAGGATCACCGTGACCCGCGGACCCTGGGCCTTCCCCCGGTTCCGGACTATCTCACCGCCGCCACGCCGGTGGAGGAAGGGGGGCGAGCCCGGGTTCGCTGGGATACCCGACTGGGGATCTTCCCCGACTGGGCCGATGGGGGTGGGGACGGGGGTCAGAACCGCCGAGCCTTCCTTCGGGAGGCCGAATCGGTAGGGGTCGATGTGGTGGAGATACCGGTCCCGGACGGGTGGGACGAACTCACCTCCGGCGCTTTCAACGCCATCCGCCTGGTGGAGCGAGCCGAGCCCTTCCTCCCGTACATGAAGGATGACGTCCGACTCATGGGGGTGACCCTCACCTCGTTCCTGTCGGGTCTCTTCGTTTCGGGAGATGAATACCTGAAGGGGCAGCGGGCGAAGTTGGCACTTCTCCGCCTGACGCTGGAAGGGGTCCTGGATCGGTGTGATGTGGTGGCGTTGGAGAGCCACATCCCCTTCGACATGATCGGTCTTCCCCTCCTGGCACTGCCGGTGGGGATCCGGGAGATGGGTGGTGTGGAACTCCCGGACGGGGTATTGCTGGGGGGCGCCCCCTTCGGCGAGGAGCGCCTCCTTGCGGTGGGGACGGCGGTGCAGGCCCGCACCGACTGGCATCGGCGCCGACCCCCTGAACCCTCACCGGCCGACGAGGCCTGGCTGCGGCGTCCAGGAGCTCGGGGACGGCTTGATCTGGATACCGTGGCCCGGGAGGCACAGTGATCTGCAAGGGTTCCGTTTTCGCCGGGGTCTCCGTCGTCTTCTCGGTGGCCTTCTTCCTTTCCGGCTGTGATAACGACCACTCCCACCCCTCGGGCGACCACTCGCCCGGCGACGGTGCCACGGTGATGGTCCCGGCGGAGGACCATTCGGGGCACCACGGCGTGGCATCGTCAAGCGGGGAGGATGTGGGACGGGTTTCCTTCGCCGCGAGCTGCGAGCCGGAGGCGGTGGAGCGTGTGGAGGTAGGGCTCGCCATGTTCCACTCGTTCTGGTTCCCGCAGGCGGACGGGGCCTTCCGCGAGGCGCTGGAGCATGATCCCACCTGTGGGATGGCGGAATGGGGCCGGGCCATCACCCGGATGGGGAACCCCTACGCCGGGTCCATCCCCGAGGCGCGGCGGACCGAGGCGCTGGCGGCGCTGGACCGGGCCGAGGCGGCGGGACTTCCCACGGCTCGGGAGCGGGAGTGGGTGGCGGCCTTCCGACAGCTCTTTGGCCAGGAGGGTGGCGAGACGGAGCGGGAGCGCCGGTTGGCGTGGGAGGCGGCCATGCAGGAGATGGCCGAGCGTCATCCGGACGACCTGGAGACCCGCGTCTTCCTGGGGCTGGCGCTCCTGGCGGCGGCGCCTCCGGAGGATACCACCTTCGCCCGGCAGCTTCGGGCCGCCGAAATCCTGGAAGAACTCTTCCGGGACCGACCGGAGCACCCGGGGTTGGCCCACTACATCATTCATGCATACGACGTACCCGCCCTGGCCGAGCGGGGGCTCGAGGCGGCGCTCCGCTACGCCGACATCGCCCCCGACGCCCCACACGCCCTCCATATGCCCTCCCACATCTTCACCCGTCTGGGGATGTGGGATCGGTCCGTGGAGGCGAATCTCCGTTCGGCGGAGGCGTCGGGTGGGGACTGGGAGCGGATTCACGCCTGGGACTACCTGGTCTATGCCTACCTGCAGCAGGGGCGCGACCGGGAGGCGGAGGAGTTGGTGCGGCTCGCATTGGCGGCGGCGGACGAGCTCCCCTCCCCTGCCCAGGCCCACGGAACGTTCAACTGGCAGGCAATGGCGGCCCGGCTGGTCCTGGAGCTGGAGAGTTGGGACGAAGCGGCGGCGCTGCCCCTGGCGGGGGAAGGGACGAGTCCGGCCGTGGCCATCCGCCACTTTGCCCGCGGTATCGGGATGGCCCGGGCCGGCGACCTGGAAGGGGCAGCCGGGGAGGCCGGTCGCCTGGATACCATCCGCACCGGCTTGTCCGCGGCGGGAGAGGTGTACTGGGCCCGCATCGTGGAGGCCCAGATGCTGGGGGTAGAGGCCTGGATCCATCGGGGCGAAGGAGATCTCGATACGGCGCTTGCGCTCCTGGACAGGGCCGCCGCCCTGGAGGAGGAGGTGGAGAAGCATCCGGTGACGCCGGGTCCCCTCCTCCCCGCCCGGGAGATGCACGGCGAACTCCTCCTGGAATCGGGAGGTCCCGGTGAGGCGCTGGCCTCCTTCAGGCGGGTTCTGGAGCGGGAGCCCCACCGCGCCCGCACTACCTTCCTGGCAGGACGGGCGGCCCTTGAAGCCGGACAGGGAGCGGAGGCGAGGCTCCACTTTGCCGCCTACCGCGAGTTGACCGGCTCAGGGGACGGAACGCGGGCCTGGGACCGGATGGCGTGGGAGGAGGGGGGCCAGGACTGAACCCGCTCAGGGATCCTGGTGGGACCTTCCAGTAGTTGGCGGTGGCGCTGACGGATTCACCGATCCCTCCAGCACGGCCAGATGCGCCAGGGCGTCTCCACGATTCACCGTGGGGCTCCGGGTGAGTCCCACCACCACACCGGACCGGTTGCTCCGGACCGGGAGGGCGTGTTCGCCGAATGCGTCGCGGATGACTCCGATCCGCCGCCCCTTCTCCACCCGTTCGCCCAGATCCACGTCCAGCCGGAGGAGGCCTCCCCGGCCCGCCCGGATCCAGGACGTGTCCCTGGATTCCAGGGAAGGTTGGGCAGGAGGGATGGGTCCACCTCCCCGCATTCCCAACTCCCGGAGTACGCGGAGGATCCCGGACGTCCCCGCCTCGATGACGGTGCGATCGAAGCGGCGAGCCTCTCCCCCTTCGAAGACCAGGACGCGGGTACCCCGGGCCGTGGCCGCCGCTCGCAGCGAGCCATCCCGCAGGCCTGCGTGAATGAGGATGGGGGCCCCAAAGGCCCGGGCGAGACGGGCGGTTTCGGGATCGGACAGGTCGGCCCGAATCTGGGGAAGGTTCGTCCGCTGGTCGGATCCGGTGTGGAGGTCGAGTCCCAGGGAGCATCCCCGCACCACCTCCTGCATGAAGAGGTGGGCCAGGCGCGAGGCCATGGACCCCCGCGGGGAGCCCGGGAAGGAGCGGTTCAGGTCGCGCCGGTCCGGGAGGTAGCGGGACTCCAGGAGAAAGCCCTGCACATTGACGATGGGGACCGCCAGGATCGTTCCAGCCAGGCGCTGGGGGTGCAGTTCCGAGAGGAGCTTCCGGATGATCTCAACCCCGTTCAGTTCATCGCCATGGATGGCGGCGCTCATCCAGATCCTGGGGCCCGGCCGGGTACCGTGGAGAACCTCCAGGGGAAGTGGAAGGGCGCTGCCGGTGGCCAGGACACCGGTGGGAAGTTCGATCCGACGCCGTTCTCCGGGGTGTATGGTCTGGCCCGCCACCTTCACAGGTGTGGCTTCTTCGGGCGGCTCCCCCTGGGTGTCTTGCCCGGTCACCGGGCCTTCCTCTCAATGTATTCGATGACACGCCCGGCCACATCCACGCCGGAGGCGCCTTCCACCCCCTCCAGTCCCGGCGACGAGTTCACCTCCAGGACCACGGGGCCCCGGTTGGAGCGGAGCATGTCGACACCGGCCACCGAGAGACCCATGGAGCGGGCGGCCTGGACGGCGGTTCGGCGCTCATCCTGGGTGAGTTCCACGGCCTCGGCCGTGCCGCCCTGGTGGAGGTTGGATCGGAACTCGCCCGGAGCTGCATGGCGGATCATGGCGGCCACCACCCGGCTCCCGATGACCAGGGCGCGCAGGTCCTCCCCGCCGGCCTCCTTGATGAACTCCTGCACCAGGATGTTGGCGTCCAGTTGGCGGAAGGCGGCGATGACGGACTCTGCCGCCTTCCGGGTCTCGGCCAGTACGACGCCCACCCCCTGGGTGCCTTCAAGGAGTTTCACGATGACCGGTGGGCCACCGACCCGGTCCAGTACGCCCTTGGTGTGGCGGGTGGAGTGGGCAAAGGTGGAGGTGGGAAGGCCGACCCCGGCCCGGGAGAGGATCTGCATGGAGTGGAGCTTGTCCCGGGAGCGGAGAATGGCTTCGGATGGGTTCACGCTGAACACTCCCATCATCTCGAACTGCCGGACCACAGCCGAACCATAGTAGGTGTAGGACGCGCCGATCCGAGGGATCACGGCGTCGAACTTCAACTCCTCCTCCGTGGCGTTCCGGTCGGCGACCAGGTCCTGATAGATCACCGAGGGGCGGCGGGCGGTGATGTCCATGTAGCAGCGGAGGTAGTTCACGACCCGGACATCGTGGCCGCGTTCCCGCGCCGCCTCCACCAGCCGGGCGGTGGAATACAGGGACGCCTTGCGCGAAAGGATACCGATTCTCATGGGGTGTTCCCGAGGGTTTGGGGTTCCCTTGGATCCCCATGTCCGTGAAGAAAGGAGGCTCCCGGATCCACGAGGAACCGGCCGCGAAGGGCGGTTCGTCCCAGGAGCATCCGAAAGCCCATGCGGTCCCGCCGGGTGAGGGTGACTTCTACCGGCCAGCGGAGGGGACCCAACGCCACCTCGAGACGCACCGTGGGCCGGGGCTCGGCAATCCCGGAGGAACTCCGAACCTCCCGATGGTCCACAAGGGGAGCTACGATCTCCACTTCATCGCCGCTTCTCCGCTGATGGGGATGGACGGTGAATCGGATCAGGCCGTGGCCGGCCGCCTGGATGCCCGTGGCATGGAGAGCCGACGAGCGCGCCCCTGTGTCCACCTTCACCTTGATGGGGATGGTGGGACCTGCCGGCAGGATGATCCACTCCCTCCACCCGACCCGGCAGAGTGGTTCATCGCGAGAACGCCCGTCCCCGCGGGTGGGTGGCTCGTGGCGACGGACCGGTTCTTCGTGGGAAGCCGGCTCGTCGGATGGGTGGCGGGACATTCCGCTGGGAGCTCTCGTCTGTGGTCGGGGGGGAAGGATCGGACCTCGAGGGGCCCTGGAGCCGATCCCGGATGGGAACCGAAAAGATAGTCATTTCCGCGACGATTCGCCCCCGGATTCGTCGGCGGTGGATTCGGGCCGGGGGAGATCGAGGACGGCGCTTCGCCCGCAGGATGGGCACAGGTACCAGCGGCGTCGGCGAACGTAGGAAACGCCGGGGGGACGGGGGACGGGGCTGGATTCCATGGGGACCCGGCAACGGGGGCACGGAAGGGTGCCGTCCCGAGGGAGGGACTCCCGGAGGGCCGCCAGCTCCAGGCGGGAGAAGATCTTTCGTTTCGTCATGGGTGAAACCAGCGGTCGATCCGCATCGTAGGGGAGGACGGGCGGGGCGAGCGACTTCCAGCTCCCCTTGCCTGAGAACCTGCAACCCATGGAGTACCCACGATGCTTACCCTCCTCAAGTTCCTGGTGGTGGGGATCCTCGTCCTGGCCGCGCTCAATATCATCGGCGGCCTCCTGGCCCCCATTCTGGTTCCCATCTTCGTCCTGGTGGTCCTGGCCCTGGCCCTGGCGGTTCCAGTGGCGTTGGTCATGGGACTGGGCTGGGTGGTGGTTCGGCTCTGGGGAGCCCTGGACGCGGAACCGATCTGAAGACCGGTCCAGCCCCCCGACAGGGTTCGCGGATGGACCGAAAACCTTGCAATCAGGCGGGATCCCGGCTCGGGATCTCTCTTGACGCCCTCGGCAGGCGACTATAGCGTTCTTCCAGCCTCTGCCCGGCGAGTCCCGACGGCTTGTCGGGAAGGGGTCGGGCACCGCGCCGAATGCTTGGCGTCGGAGGTGCTTTTGTTTTTCAATATTCGCCAGCAATCGGCGCCGTCCAGAGCGGGCGGTCCCTGTGAACATTACCCAACCGAGGAGTAAAGCTCATGAACAAGTCCGAGCTCGTGGATGCCCTGTCCGAACACGCCGGCATGACCAAGGCCCAGGCCGGAGAGGCGATCGACGCGCTCTTCGACACCGACAAGGGCATCATCGCGGGCGCCCTGGGGGCGGGGAAGCGGGTGCAGATCACCGGATTCGGGACCTTCGAGACCAAGGAGCGGAAGGCTCGCACCGGTCGGAACCCCCGCACCGGTGAGACCATCGAGATCGCCGCCACCAAGACCCCCGGATTCCGGGCGGGCAAGGGGCTGAAGGACGCGGTGAAGTAAGTCGGGGCTCTCCCCGGTTCGGTCTCGGTCTAGAGGCCGCAGTAAGGCCGCAGTAAAGGAAAAGGGGCCGCATCCCGGAGTGTGGGGGTGCGGCCCCTTTCGCGTCGTGTGCCAGAGCGGGTCAGCGGCTCGGTGGGCCCTTCCTGCGGGGTCCGCCCGGACCCCGGTCCCGGCCACCCCCAGGCCCACGGTCCCGGCCACCCCCGGCACCCCGCTCCCGGGGACCACCTGCGCCACGGTCGAAGTCCACCCGGACGCTGCGGCCCCGAATGGAGGTTCCATTCAGCGCCTGGATGACCTTTCCGGCGACCGTATCGGCCACTTCCACCCGGGCAAAGGTGTCCCGGATGTCGATGCGGCCCACCTGCTCGCCCTCAAGCCCCGCCTCTCCGGTGATGGCTCCCAGGAGATCGCCCGGGCCCACCCCATCCCGGCTCCCGACACTGAGGAAGAGTCGGGTGAAGGCAGGCGGCCGGGGTCGAACCGACGGTGACTGCGCCAGCGTCCCCTCGGCTGTACCCGATGAAACGGCTGCGGCCGAGGCGGCGGGACGGATGCCCCGATCCCTGAGGAGTGCGGCCAGGGCCGCCGCCACCTCCACCCCGGACCACTCCTCGAGGAGGGGCTCGAGTAGGGTCGTATAGGCAGCCAGGTCACGGGTCTCCAGGGCCCCCCGAATCCCGTCCCGGAAGGTGGTGATCTCGCTGTGGGACGGAGTCTGTGGGGAGGGGAGGGGGCGGAGGCGATAGCCGGCCTCGCGAGCGAGTCGTCGGAGGTGGGGGAGTTCCCGGGGTTCGGCGACGCAGACCGCCTGTCCCCGACGGCCCCCATGGCGCCGGTCCAGGGTGTCGGTGTCCAGGGGAAGGTCCAGGGACACCGTTGCCACCCGCTCCGGAGTGATCCCCGCCTCATCGATTCGCTTCCGGTCCGACAGGGCGTCGAGTCCCAGCCAGACCGGTGTATTCGGATCTCCCGGCATTCCCGCCACGAAGCCGTGGAGCGTGAGGAGATCACCGGCGTCGGCGGCTCGGTCCTCGGAGCGGCAGAAGAGGAGCACGTGGTGGATCTCCTCATCCAGGAGGCGATCCACCAACCCCACCGGATCCCGCAGGATATCGGGTCGTTCCACCACGTGGAGATGGATGTCCCCCCGTTCGACGGGCGCGGCGGCCGCATCGTCTCCGGCGGCCTCCGAGGGCAGGAAAACGGCGCGGCGAAGGTTGGCATCCACCCATTCTCGCACGGCCGGGGTGAGGGGGTCGGCCACCACGATTCCCTGCCAGCCCTCGGATTCCGCGGCTTCCAGGATGAGTTCGATCCGGGCCGGTCCATCCCCTTCAAGAAGGAAACCGGCACCATCCAGGACCAGCGCGTCCAGGCCGTCCAGCTTGACCTCGGCGGCCCGGACCGCGGCGCTCAGGTCTTCCGGTGTCGCCACCAGAAGGTCGGCGTGGCCGGGGAGGGCCCAGCCAGGGGCCAGCGCCGCACAGCGGTGACCGGTGGCCAGTCCCAGCCGGGCCAGCGACCGGGCGATGGCCACGGCCGATTCGGCGGTACTGGTAAGGACCACCCCCGCCGGCCGGCCTCCGCCGGCTTCAAGGCGAGTCAGGAGGGCTGTACCGTAGGCCACCATCGCGCCGGCTCCCGGGCCCGCGCGAAGCACCGCCGGATTTCCCCGAACAAGGACGGGGATGGCATCGGCTTGAAGTCCCGAGGGGACTTCGATGCCCTCGGCGGCGAGGGCCTCCAGCAACTCGGGGCCGAGGCCCAATTGGTCGAACGAATCCATTCGGAATCCTGTCGTCAGGGGTTGGGGTGTGAAATCACTCGGGGTCGCCGGAGCCGCGACCCCCCTGGTCGCCGGGCTCGTAGGGAAGCCGATTCAGGAACAACTGGATCTCGTAGTCCATCCGGGACGTACGCAGCTGGTCCGTCTGGGCGACGACCTCCGTGTACATGGAGTGTCGATGGGCATGGAGGGATACGGTGCCCTCCTTCCCCGAATAGGTGGCGCCGTGACCCGATGCCTTGGTCCGATCGAGACCGAGGCGGTCCGGAAGGAGGCCTTCCGCCTCCTTGAGCACCTCGGCGGGAGACGCCGCCGTCTTTCGTACGTAACCTGCCATGGAATCTACTCTCCTTGCGCTGGGGGCGATTTTCGCGACGACGGGAACGGTTCGGGGGCCGCCCCGGGATGGTCCGGCGGCATGCCGGGAGCGGTGGGTGTCGATCCCGGCCCGGCCGTGAGGATGAAGGAGCGGAGGGCTTCAATGCCGGAGAAGCCCTCAAGCCGCCGGTCCTTCCCGATCAGGGTGGGGACACCTCGCACCCCCTGGCGCAGGGCATGGGATCGGGTTTCTTGTACGGCCGGCGCGAATCGGTCGACTCCCAGGACGGCGTGGACCTCGGATCGGTCCAGACCCGCCTCCTGGGCCAGGGTCACCAGGACATCCACACGACCCAGGTCCAGGCCCTCCTGAAAGTGGGCGCGGAAGAGGCGGTGGTGGAGCGTCGTGGCGCCGGCCCCGTCGCCTCCCGTTCGTTCCTGAGCATGGAGGGCGAGTTCGTGGGCCTTGCGGGTCCAGGGAATCAGGGTCGGTGTTCGGAACGGGATGTGCACCGTGCTGGCCACTTCCATCAAAGCTTCCGTCATCTCCTGCCAACGAGGAGACTGGGGATCCTGCAGGGGCCGGGGGGGTGGACAGAGTTCCAGCGGGCGATAGATCACGTCCAGAGCTGGACCCGCGGTGTCGGCGAGGGCTCCACGGAGAATCTCGTGGACCAGGTAGGATCCAGGGTCCACGAAGTCGAAGTAGAAGAAGATTCGATCTGAACTCAACGCGCTCGCAGGGGATGACCACCGCAGTGGTGCGATCCCGTCCATGACCTGGGGGTGTGGCCGACGCGATCCTGGGGGGTCTCCAAGCCGGAGGCGCCGGGATCGGGAACGTTGCCGCCTGTGGGGGCGAACGCTCCGGAGGCTTCAATGTCGCCGGTGAAGGGGGGCGGGATCAACCTCCCGCCCAGGTTGGCCGTGCCCTTGCTCCCCACTCGGGCGCTGAGATATTCTGGGCTCTTGGGATCGGGCGGCTCTCTGGATACGAAATCGTCCCATCCATCTCTCAAATCTTGACTCCCACGGCGTCGTTCCATGGAATTCAGCTCCAACATCGCCTCGCTCCAACCCTCCGCCACCATGGCTGTGAGTTCGCTGGCCAAGCAACTCCGGGCCGAGGGGCGGGATGTCATCGACCTGAGTGCGGGAGAGCCGGACTTTCCCACCCCCTCCTGGATTTCGGACGGGGCCATGGATGCGGTGCGGGCCGGCCGGACCCGGTATACTCCGGCGCCCGGACTCCCCGAGTTGCGAAAGGCGGTGGCCGACGATCTGTCGCGCCGCTCGCTGGCGGGCTGGTCTTGTTCTCCCGAGGCCGTGGTGATCACGGCAGGGGCCAAACAGGCCATGTACAACGCCTGCTTCGCCCTCTTCGGACCCGGGGACGATGTTCTGGTGGCGAGCCCCTACTGGACGAGCTACCCGCAGATGGTGGGGCTTTCCGGGGCACGGCCGGTGCCTGTCCGTGGTCCGGAGGAGATGGGGTTCAAGCTCCGTCCCGAGGATCTGGAGGCGGCGGCCGGGGACTCCACCCGTGGACTCATCCTCTGCTCGCCCTGCAACCCCACCGGCTCCGTCTACTCGTTGAAGGAACTGGAAGCCGTTGCCCAGTGGGCCCGGGAGCGGGGGATCTGGCTCATGTCGGACGAGATCTACCGGCGGATCGTCTTCACCGGATCCGGAGGGGATGCGCCCAGTCTCTCGGACATCCCCCAGGAGAAGCTCGGGCCGCACGTGCTGGTGGACGGCGCGTCCAAGTGCTTCGCCATGACCGGCTGGCGGATCGGCTATTCCGTCACCGACCCGGAGGTGGCCCGTAAACTTGCCGCCTTCCAGAGTCACACCACCTCCAACGCGGCGACGCCGTCCCAGTGGGCGGCGCTGCGGGCACTGAGTGATCCGGTTCGGGCCCAGGACAGTATCGGGAACATGGTCACCGCCTTCCTCCGCCGCCGAAATCTCATGGTGGAGGGCTTCCGCCGGCACCTTCCCGATTTGACGCTGGTGGAGCCGGAGGGGGCGTTCTACCTCTTCTTCCGGGTGGATGGGGAGTACACCGATGCCGTGCCCGACTCCCAGACTTGGTGTTCCCGGGTGCTGGAAACCACCGGGGTGGCGCTGGTGCCAGGGGCAGCTTTCGGAGACGACCGCTATGTGCGGCTCAGCTACGCCACCTCCGATGATCTCCTGGCCGAAGCACTCCGCCGTCTGGTTGAGGACCGGGGGTGAGCCGAACATCGGAGATGGGCCCGGCTGAGGCCTTCGTGGCGGGACTGTTCGCGTCGGAGGATGCCCACCTCCTGCGACTGCGGGCCACCATGGAGGCCGAGGGACTGCCGGCCATTCAGCTCCCGGCCACCACAGCCCGGGCTCTCCAGCTCCTCCTCTCGCTGGCCGGGTGCCGTCGGGTTCTGGAGATCGGAACGCTGGCGGGCTATTCGGCGCTCTGGATCGCCCGTGCCCTGCCGGACGGCGGCCAGGTGGTCTCCATCGACCGGGATCCCTCCCGAACCGGGTTGGCCCGGAGGCTTACCGCAAGCACCGAGGTGTCGGATCGGCTTGAGTTCCGCACCGGGGAAGCCATGGATATCCTGGAGGCCGAGCGGGAAAAGGGGGCCCATTGGGACGCCGTGTTCCTGGACGCCGACAAGGAGGATCTGCCCCGATACGTGGCCATTGCCCGGGATCTTCTCCTCGCTGGGGGCCTTCTTCTTGTGGACAATGCCCTCTGGAAGGGTCAGGTGGCGGATCCCGGGGTGGAGGACCAGGCCACCGAAGCCATTCGGGAGATGCTCCGGCAGGTGGCGTCGGATTCCGGCTTCGACGCCACTATCCTCACCGTGGGTGACGGCCTCCTGGTGGCGCGCCGTCGCTGAGGCGGCTCCCGGCGTCAGTCCAGCACGGCCCGGAGGCAGCGAAGCGCCTGATTCCCATACCCACCGCCGAAGAGGTTCACGTGGACCAGAAGCGGGTAGAGCTGGTAGGCCATGCGCCGCCGCTCGTATCCGTGCCGTAGGGGGTGGACCTCCCTGTAGGCCTCCTGAAAGAGCGGGCCCGGGGACCCGAACAGGTCGAGCATGGCCAGATCCACCTCCCGGTGCCCGCGGTAGACGGCCGGGTCCACCAGATAGGGGGTCCCATCGTCGGCGGTGAGGACATTGCCCCCCCAGAGGTCACCGTGGACCAGACAGATCCCGTCGGCCTCCCACCCTTCCAGTACCTCCGGCAACGCCACATCCAGCGCCTTCATGTCCGACTCGGATTCAGGTGGAAGGGCGCCGGTGCGGCGGGCCCGCTCCCACTGCGGCCGGATCCGTTGCCGGAACCAGAAGGTCGGCCAATCGGCCTCGGCTCCGTTTGATTGGGGGAGGGTGGCGATCCAGCCGTCCTCATCCCAGCCCGGGGGGGTGCCGACGGGAAGGGAGCGGTGGAGACGGGCCAGACCCGCTCCCAGCGAACGAACGGACCGGTCCGTGGTTCGTCCGGGCTCGACCCACTCCAGGAGGAGCCAGGGGACGCCTCCGCCGTCGTTGGGCCCTTCGCCGTCGCCTGAGAAGCCCAGCACCCGGGGGATGGCGACGCCGCCTCGTTCCGAGAGGGCCCGGAGCCCGCGAGCTTCAACCCCATACCGATCCACTCCCGGTTCCCCGGCCCACTTGAGGAAGGCCCGGTCGCCGTCGGCCAGATCGATCCGGGCTGCCGGGTCGATACATCCACCGCCCACCCGGCGCACCCCCGTTACCGGCCCCAGGCGGGCTTCCACCGCTCTCCGGATCCGGTCGGGCAGAGGATGCCCCCTCACTTTCGCTCCGCCTCCAACGCGTCCAGAAGCTCCAAACATGAGCGGTGGACCATGTGGAAGACCTGATCGAATCCTCCGGGGCCTCCATAGTAGGGGTCCGGCACCTCCGCGTCGTCTCCGGCATCGGGGTCGAATTCCCGAAGAAGGTGGAGTCGGGCCCGACCGCCGTTCCGGATACGTTCCAGATTCTCCTGGTTCTCCCGGTCCATGGCGATGATGACGTGGAAAGTGCGGAAGTCCTCGTCTGATACCTGGCGGGCCCGTCCGTCCAGAACGATGCCGTGCTTCCGGGCTACGGCCCGGGAGCGCGGGTCAGCCGGTTCCCCCACATGCCAAGCCCCGGTTCCCGCCGAGTCCACCTCGTACCGATCCTCCAGCGAGGCGTCCCGAACCAGCTCGCGGAAGACCCCCTCGGCGAGGGGTGACCGGCAGATATTGCCGAGGCAGACGAAGAGAACGCGGGTGGTGTCGGAGGCGGACATGGAGGGCTTGGGGCTGGAAACGAGGAAGGGGAGCGCGGAACGCGACGAATGGGTGTAAACTATAAACACCGACGTCCGGCGTGGGAGCGTCCCACGCCGGCGTCCCGAGGGTACCCAGAACGGAGTTGAACTTGACCGAGGTAACGACATTTCAGGCCATGGGCCTTTCGCCCGAGCGCCTGGCAGCCATTGAAGCACTTGGGTGGACCGATCCCACCCCCATCCAGCGCCGAGCCATTCCCGAAGCGACCGGGGGAAAGGATGTGGTGGGGATCGCCCAGACGGGGACCGGGAAGACCGGCGCCTTCATGATTCCATCGCTGGAAAAGGTGGAGCCGGGAAAGGGCATGCAGGTGCTGGTACTCTGCCCGACCCGGGAGCTTGCGCAGCAGGTGGCCGAGGATAGCCGCCACCTGTCGCGGGGCACTTCCCTCCGCATCGCCGATGTGGTGGGAGGGGTGAGCTACGATCAGCAGATCGAAGCGCTCCGGGGCGGGTGGGAGGTCATCGCCGCCACGCCCGGCCGCTTCAACGACCACATGGAGCGGCGGAACGTGGACCTCTCCAGCCTGAAGGTGCTGGTCCTGGACGAGGCGGACCGTATGCTGGACATGGGATTCCGGCCCCAGATCGAGGACGTCCTGCGCCGGAGTCCGCAGAATCGGCAGACCATGCTCTTCTCGGCCACCATGCCCAACGGGGTGCATGCCCTGGCGCTCCGGATTACCAAGGACCCCTTCTGGGTCGAGGCGACGCCCGCCGGGACAGTGGCGGAACTCATCGAGGAGCGGGTCTATACAGTGAAGCCCGGGAAGAAGCCGGACCTTCTCCTCCACCTTCTGGATGAACCGGGGTGGGACCAGGTTCTGGTCTTCACCCGGACCAAGTCCGGAGCCGACTCGGTGAGTGGCCGCCTCACGGTAGCCAATGTGGGGACCGAGGTCATGCACTCGGATCGCCGGATGCAGCACCGGGTGCGGGCGCTGGACCGCTTCTCCACCGGCTCGGTGCGGGTCCTTGTGGCCACCGATGTGGCCCAGCGGGGCCTCGATGTGGAGGGGATCTCGCATGTGGTGAACTACGACGTGCCCACCGACCCGGAGGACTATGTGCACCGGATCGGCAGGACCGGTCGGGCCGGATCGGCTGGAACCGCGGTGACCTTCGTTACCGCGGCGGAGCTCGGGTACCTTCGGTCCATCGAGCATCGCCTGGGGCGCAATCTGGAGCGGGTATCGCTGGAGGAGTTCGACTATGCCGGCGAGTCCCACGCCGCCAGCGGCAGGGATCGCCCTAAGCACCCGAGAAGTCCCGGCGGCATTGGAACCCGCTCGGCCAAGGACCTGAGCGACGAGGAGTTGCAGCGTCTCTTGGGGTTCTCCAAGTGAGATCCGGAGGCCTCCGGTGAACTCCATCCCTGGGATGCAGGGTTGACGGGGCGAAGATGTTGAAGCCGGCTCTCACCAACCTTGTTCTGTTGGCGTTGCTGATGGGGTGCACCTTCGAGCAGCGCGGGAACGGCGACGATATGCCGACTTCCGTGCCCGAGGCGCTGACGGAATCGGATGCCACAGTCGAGCCCCGCCTTCCCGGCCCCACCGCTACCGTCCGGGCCTTCCGGGACGCCGTGGCGGTGGGGGATCTCGCCCTGGCTCTGGCCTTTCTGGATCGTCAGGCGTTCTTCGTGGACGATCTGGTGGGAGATCCCGATGTGGCAGGGTCCCGGGGTGAGGCGCTCCTGGAGCTCAGGGCCCGTCTGGCGGAGGGACTGAGTCTGCAGGAGGAGTCGTCCAGGGTGAACCTTTCGGGAGATGGGGCGGTTGTCCTCTCCCGCCTTCGGTTGGAGGTCTCGGAGGATGCCCATGAGTTGACCCGATCCCTGCATGGCCGGGTCCTCACCGAAACGGTAGTGTTGGTCGTGACCGAGGAAGGGTGGCGCATCGGACACTTCCATCGTTCTCTTCTTGCTGAATCCTGATCTCCCCAACTCCCCCGGTCCCGGAGTCCCATGCCCACCCTCCAGGATGTGCGTGACGCCCGAGAGCGCGTTCAGGGCCACATTGTCCTCACTCCCTGCACCCGCACGCTGGTCTTCGATGACCTGATCCCTTCGACCCTCTACTTCAAGTTCGAGAACCTGCACCGCACCGGCTCGTTCAAGGAGCGGGGTGCGCTGAACCGCCTCCTCACCCTCTCCGACGAGGAGCGGGAGCGCGGGGTCATCACCGCCAGTGCCGGCAACCACGCCCAGGCGGTGGCGTTCCACGCGCGGCAGTTGGGGATCCCGGCCACCGTGCTCATGCCCGAGACCACGCCTCTGGTGAAGGTCAGCAACACCCGCCGCCACGGAGCGGAGGTGATCCTTCACGGCCAGCGGTTCAGTGAGGCCATCGAGGAGTCGCGGCGGCTCCAGGTCGAACGGAACCTGGTGATGGTCCATGCCTTCGATGACGAGATGATCGTGGCGGGGCAGGGGACCGTGGCGCTGGAGATTCTGGAGCAGACCCCCGACGTCGATACTGTGGTGGTACCGGTAGGGGGTGGAGGGCTGATCTCCGGGATCGCGCTCACGCTCAAGGCACTGAAGCCCTCCGTGCGCGTCGTGGGTGTGGAGGTGGAGGCGGCGCCGTCGGCGCACCGCTCCCTGGACGCCGGGCACATCGTGCAGGTGGAGACCGGCGAGACGCTGGCCGATGGGATCGCGGTGAAGGCTCCGGGTGCGGTGACCTTCCCCCTTCTTCAGCGCTATGTGGACGATCTGGTCCTGGTGGGGGAAGAGGAGATCGCCAGGGCCATCCTCCTCCTTCTCGAACGGGAGAAGAGCATGGTGGAGGGGGCTGGGGCCGCCGGGTTGGCCGCGCTCATCTCGGACCGGATTCCGGTGGCGGCGCGGGAGACGGTGGTGGCGGTGCTCTGCGGGGGGAACATCGACGTGAATATCCTTTCCCGGATCATCGATCGGGGGATGGTGGATGACGGGCGCATGGCCAGGCTGGTGGTGACGGTCCGGGATCGCCCCGGCTCTCTCGCCCGGTTGACCTCGCTGGTGGCGGGGCAGGGCGCCAACGTCCTGGAGGTCGCTCATCAGCGGGCCTTCGCCGACATCTCGATGGGGGATGTGGAGATCGTCATGCACCTGGAGACCCGGGGGCGGGATCATGTGGAAGAGATCATTCGCCTTCTGCAGGACGACGGCACCCGGGTGCGTGAAGCGGTACGGCCGTTCCGGACATCCCCGCTCGGCCCGTAGGCGGCTCGATACGTGACGGTACAAACCTTCCTCCGGCTGCTGGTGGTCCTGGGTGTACTCGGCAGCGCCTCGGCGGCAGCTGCCCAGAGCCCGGTGCCCGGTGGCGTGGAAGGTCGGATCACCGAGGTGGAGGGGCCCCCACTGCGCGGTGTCACCGTAGAGGTCATCGCCGAGGGAGAGGAGGATCCGGCCCGGACGGTGGGGACCGATGAGAACGGCTTCTTCCGGGCCGATGGACTGGAGCCGGGGCCCTATCGCCTGCGCATCTCCCGCATCGGATTCCAGGCGGTGGACGTGTCCGTGGAAATCCCGGAGGGGGAACGGGTGCGGCAGGATGTGGAGCTGGAGGCGGCCGTACTCCTGGTGGAGGGGATCGCCGTGGAGGGGGAGCGGAGTCGCCGGAGGGTCCGCTTCGAGGAAGGAGCGGGAATTACCATCCGGGAACTCACCATGGATCAGATCCGGGGTCTGCCCGGATTCGCCGAGGCGGATCCGCTCCGGGCCCTGGAGATCCTTCCCGGGGTGGTTTCTCCCACCGATTTCAGCGGGAGCTACAACGTCAGGGGAGGTTCGGCCGATCAGAACCTCATCCTCCTGGACGGCTTCCCCCTGTACAACCCGTTCCACCTGGGAGGTGTGTTCTCGGTGTTCAATGCGGATCTGGTGGATCGCATAGAACTGGAGTCCGGAGGGTTCCCGGCGGAATTCGGGGGAAGGGTGTCCTCGGTGCTACGGGTGGAAACGGATCCCGGGTCGGGGGAGTTCCAGGTGGACGGCGGGATCTCGGTGCTGGCCGCCCGGGTGGCGCTGGCGGGGTCACTGGGGGAGGGGGTGGAGAATGCCCTGGGCCTGCAGACGACCCGCTGGCGGGTGTCCGGTCGCCGCTCCTACGTGGATCAGGTCGTGCGCCCCGTGACCGAGTTGCCCTACTCCATCCGGGACGTGCAGGGGATTCTGGATAGCTGGACTCCCGGGGGCGGACGGCTGACCTTCACCGGATACACCGGTCGCGACGTGCTGGACCTGTCCCGGATCGAGACCGAAGACTTTCCTCTGCGGATCTTCTGGAGTTGGGGGAACGATATGGTGGGTGCCCGGTTCCGGCGTCCCTTCGAGGGTGGAGGGGGTACTGAATTGCGTTCCGGGGTCACCCGATTCGACTCGCGGCTGGCCTTCACCGACTTCGATGACTCGGAGTTCGGCAGTGAGATCCAGCAGTGGGTGCTCCACGGGAGCCTGGACCGCTACCTGACGGGAGGATGGCGGCTCAAGACCGGGGCCGATGTGGACCACTTCCGATTCGACAACTTCGCCGAGTCCGGCGGGACCACCTTCGGCGGCGGGACCGGTGATGGGACCTCCGTGGGACTCTTCGGGCAGGCCGAATGGAGAAATCCGGGTCGATGGACGGTGCAGGCGGGTCTTCGGCTCGACGGTTGGTTCCCCGACGAGGGCCCCCGGCTCGCCGTCCCTGCACCCCGTCTGGCGGTGCGTCGATTCGTGGCCAACGGCGAGGGGGCGCTCAAGGCTTCGGTAGGCCGCTACTCCCAGTTCGCCCATTCGCTTCGGGACGAGGAACTACCCCTGGGCATCGATGTCTGGGTCATCGCATCGGACATGGTTCCCCACATCGTCTCCGATCAGATCCAGGTTGGGGTAGAGCGCTTCGTGGGCGATACCTGGATCTTCTCGGCCGACGCCTTCTACCGGGATTTCAGCGGTGTCATTGCCGCCAACGCCGCCAGCGATCCCAACGATCCCGGCGATGACATCGTTCAGGGAGATGGGAGGGGGTATGGGGCCGACATGTTCGTGGAGCGGATCGAAGGGTCGCTGACCGGCTCCCTGTCCGTCTCATGGCTGAAGGCGGACCGGACCTTCCCCGACTTCATCTCCGGGCGGGAAGATCGCCCGGCCATCACCTACGCTCCCCTCCATGACCGACGGCTGGACCTGGATATGGTCCTGAGCTTCCCCCTTCCGCGGGAGTGGACCGGCGGCCTCCGTTGGCATGTGGGAACCGGGCTTCCCTATACCCGACCCCTGACCCAGTATGCCTTCTTCGAGCCTCGCCAGACCCGGGATGGTCGCTATCGCTGGCAGGGCTCCAGCGGCGGGTTCTCCAATGGGGACGACGGAGACGATCTGGCCCGTGCCGTCTTCCTGGGGCCACGGAACTCCGCGCGCTACCCCGCCTATCACCGCCTCGATCTCTCCTTCCGGCGGACGTTCAGGCCGTCATGGGGCTCGCTGACCCCGTACCTGGATATCCTGAACGTCTACAACCAGCCCAACGTCCTCTTCTACTTCTATGACTTCGCGGGCGACCCGCCCACACGCTCGGGCCTCTCCATGTTCCCCGTCCTCCCCACCATCGGGGTGGAGGTGAGTTTCTGATGCGGAGGATCGGTGGGTGGCTTGCGGCGGGTCTCGTCCTGCTCCTTGGCGGCATGGCCGCAGGGTGCGAACTGGGCGAGATCACGGTGGCCGAGCCGGAGGATCTGCTGGTGGTGGAGATCTATCTCAGGGTGGTGGAGGATCGGGGCGAGGCGCTGGCCATCGTACACTGGTCCGGAGGGCGTGAGGCTCGTCCCACCACCCAGGCTGAGATCCTTCTCCGTCGCGGAGACGGCGTCGAGGTCACCATGCCGTCGGTGGGGCTGCAGCAGTGCATGGACGAGATCCTCCCCGAGGACTTCTTTCTGGCCTGTTTCCGGCTGGCTCCGGGACGGGGCGGTGCGTTCATCCGCCCGGGGGAGAGATACGACGCCGTGGTGACCCTCCCCTCAGGCGAGCGCCTGGAAGGTCGAACCACGGTTCCGGGAGACTTCCAACTGATTTCACCGAGTGTGGAAGGGCGAGTGTGCGGCCTTCCGGGGCAGACTCTCCTGCCCATGCACTGGACTCCGTCCCGGGGCGTGTGGGCCTACGTCCCGGAGGTGGAACTCTCGGGCCTGCGGGAGGCGCTGGAGCCTGAGGGGATCCCGGTGGAAACGGATCCACTCATCCTCCTGGGGCTGGCGCTGTCGGAAGAGGATACCAGCATCGTCTTCCCCACCGAATTCGGACTCTTCCAGCGCTTCTCCGACGAAGCCGAGGTGCTCCTGGCCCTCCGCGACGGGGCCCCCGAGGGCGTTAGGGGCCGGTTCACCATCTCGGCCCTGGACCGGAATGGCACGAACTGGAGCCGGGGTGGGAATTTCAATCCGTCGGGGCCGGTGAGGATCCCCTCCCTTTTCGGCGATGGAACCGGAGTCCTGGGAGCGGTGGTGGTGCGGGAGTTGCGGGTGGAGGTGGACAACGAAGGGCAACTCCCACCCTGCCTTCCCGGTGCCGGGTAACGGGGCCAGGGAGCCGGTGGCGCGTGTGGGGTGACCGGCCAAGGGTCGATGTTCAGGCTGGAGGGGACTCCGGAGGGGATGCCGGTGGGGTCTCTCCCGCATCCACCAGGATCCGGCGGGCCAGTTCGTAGCCGATGGTCTGGGTCGTTCCGGGGAAGGTATCCAGCCGGACGGTCACAGGACCGTTGAAAGGGGCCTGCTTCTCGACGATGAGATGAACACCAGGCAGGAGCCCCCGGGCCTCCATGTATCGCAGCCGCTCGGAGTCATCGTCCTGGACCGCACAGATTCGCACGCGGGTGCCCACGTCGGCCTGGGAGAGGCTCGTCCATGAATTGGGTTCCACGGTTCCTCCCGGGGTGGGGATGGGGGCACCGTGGGGATCGTGGCTGGGGTACTGGAGGGCTGCGGCCATGCGCTCGATGAGGCGGTCCGACGCCGCGTGTTCCAGGCGTTCGGCCTCTTCGTGGACGTCATCCCAGGAGAATCCCAGCCGTTCACTCAGGTAGGTCTCCAGGATCCGGTGGCGCCGGATGATGCGCAGCGCTTCCCGACGCCCGTCGCCGGTCAGTCGGGCGCCCCGGTAGCGCTCATGCTCCACGTACCCTGCTTCGGCGAGGCGCTTCACCATTCCGCTCACGGAGCCTGGTTGGAGGTCCAGGACTTCGGCCAGTCCACTGGTGCTCACGGCATCCCCTTGCTCCTCCAGGCTGTAGATGGCCTTGAGGTAGTCTTCCACCGAGCGGGAAAGAGAACGTTTCGGCATTCCACGAAGGGAGGCGGGCGAACCGGTTGCATGGGGGCGTGTCGAGGCGGCTGTGCCGGGATGGTTACGTCCCATACCGGTCCTAGCAATGTACCGGGCCGGCGCCGGCGGAAGAAGGGATCCGGAACCGGGGCGTCTCCCTATTTCTCCCGAGTCGGGTCGCATGTTCCTGGCTTCCTCACAACTTCCTATATTCAGAGACCTCTGCGACGGATGACTCCGTTGTTACGTTCCTGGTATCTGGAGGATGATGTGAGCGATTCGGTGGCGGTGGATGCGAAGCGGATCCTCCTCCGGTACGGAGCACCCATCTCCGTGCTGAGTGGGATTGAGGATCCGGAGCGTATCGAGCTTGCTCGGCTGGTGAGTCGCATCGAGGTGCCGGATCGCGGTCAGCGACTCCAGGAGTTGTTGGTTGAACGGGGGTATCTGGATCCAGCTTCCATCACCCCTCCCAAGAAGAGGCGGAGGCGAGGGCGTTAGTCCCTGTGAAACGCCGGTCCTGGGAGAACGGGTCCTTGCCTTTGGGGTCAGGGTCCATCAGAGGGCGATGATGGCCAGTACGGTGGCCATGACGGCGCCGATGGTGGCGGCCGCCAGGGCTAGCGGGAGCTGGGTCAGGACGTGGTCCATCACATCACACCCGCAGGCCAGCGACGACAGGATGGTGGTATCGGAGATGGGGGAGCACTGGTCCCCGAAGACGGCACCGCCCAGGACTGCGCCGAAGGCCAGCGACATGTAGAAGGGATCGGGGTTGATGGCGTAGGCCAGCGGCATGGCCAGGGGGAAGACCACGGCGTACGTCCCCCAGGATGAGCCGATGGAGAAGGCCACCACCATGCAGATGAGCATGAAGACCGCAGGGATGAGCACCGCCAGGTCCCGGAATGGTTCCGCGGCGATTTCCACGATGAAATTGGCGGTTCCCAGGGTCGACGAGACGGTGCCCAGCGTCACCGCCAACGCCAGGATGATGGCGCCGATGGTGACTCCCTTGCAGCCGTCCACGAACCCGTCCACCACCTCCTTCAGTTCCATCCCCTTCACCATGGCCAGCGCCATGGCCGAGAGCACGGCCAGTCCGAATGCCTCGGCGATGGGCACGGAGATTCCCGCCAGGAAGAGTTCGATCTCTCCCTGTTGCAGTGCCGGGATGAGGGGGCCGATGACGCCGGTCATGGCCACCCCCACCAGGACCAGAAGGGGGACGGCAAAATCCTCCAGGCCGGTGCGGTACCCCTCGGGGATTCGGAGTTGGCTCAGTTCCCGCGCCGAGAGTGGATCCGAGCCCGGCCGATCGAGCTGACCCGTCTCCCGGGCTCGCTTCCGGGCCCGCTTCATCCGCTTCCCCTCCCACGGGAGGACCTCCAGGGCGAAGAGAAGGGTCAGGGTGACGGCGAAGAGCCCGTAGAAGTTCAGGGGGATGGAACGGAAGAAGAAGGTGACCACATCCTGCTCCGTCATGAACAGGGGTGTGGTCCCCACCAGGAGACCCGCCACATAGAGGGGCCAGGCATTGAGGGGGATGACGGTGGCGATGGGCGACGCGGTGGAGTCCACCACGTAGGTGAGTTCCTCGTGGGAGACCTTCTGCTGATCGGTTACCGACTTCACCGTGGTTCCCGCCAGGATGGTGGAGATGGTCCCACCCTGGTGGAAGGTGATCCCCATGAGCCAGGCGAAGAACTTGGCGGAGCGGGGGCCGCGCACAATATGCCTCGCCGCCCAGGCGGCGAAGTGCCGGGCACCTCCCGTGCGAGTCCAGATCCCGATGAGCCCACCCAGCGCCCACAGATACACCAGGAGGATCACGGCAAAGGACTGGGTGCCGATGGCGGGGAGGAGGAACTGCTGGATGATGTTCACATCGGAGAGGAAGCGCTCCGCGTGAGCCAGATCAGCCAGGACGAATCCCGCCACCAGGATGCCCAGGAAGAGCGAGCTCACCACATCCCGGGTGAAGAAGACCAGGATCAGGGTGGTCAGCGCCGGAAGGAGGGAGAGGAAGCCGTAGTGTCCGCCCTCGGCCACCGGGACGGTGAGGGAGGGGGAGAGTGAGAGGGCCAGGACGATGGCCAGGCCCGTGAGTACGAAGGGCGCCCAGACCCGCCACGCCGGTTTAGGCCTCCCCGATCCCTTCTCCTTTTTTGTCTCCTTCACCTCACGCTCGCTCAATCAGGATCCTCCGTTCCGGGTCCAGAGGGAATTGCAGACTCACCCGGGAGCCCCCCTCCACGGGCTCACCGGGTAGATCCACCATCTCGTCGCCCAGCGTCACCACCAGAGGTGGCTCCAGGGGCAGGGAAAGATGGAGGACCAGATTCAGGGGAAGGCTCCCGCTGTCCTGGAGTAGCCGCAACGTACAGGAGGAGCCGTCGAGGCGATAGTCGAAGGCCACTGTAGCATCACCGGTGCGCAGATGGCTGATCTCCAGCTGCCTTGGACCTTCCGTCAGGTCTGGAGACAGTTCCAGGCGTCCGTAGGTCATGTCGGGGGCGGCGCCCAGCACGCCTTCTACCCAGGACCGTACAAGGCGGGCGGCGTGGAGAGCCCGGCGGGGCGCCTGTCCCGGGTCGAGGATGGGGGCGAAGGCGGCGGGGTGGGGCACCTGCGGTGGCGGCTCGGTGATGGGGAGAGGCGGAGGTTCCTGCTTTGCACCCAGGACTGGAAGGCTGCGGCGAGCTGCTCCCGGGGGGGCAGGGTGATCCGCAGCTTCCAGCCGTCCGAGCCGTTCGAGGAGGGAGGCCTGCCATCCTCTTCCGGCCCGTTCCACACCCTGGGCCAGACGCCGGAGGGTACTCCGGGGGCCTGGCCATGCCGCCGGTGGGGGCGCGGGGGAGGCAGATCCTTCGGGCGTGCGGCGAGCTCCATGTGTGCTGACCAGTCGCTCAGCCGCCTCATCCAACTCCGGACGAAGAGCCGCCAGGCGGGGCAGGTCGCCGGTCCATGCCGCCATCTCGCCGGCCAGGTGGAGAAGGGGGATGGATGGGGGGGTGGGCGAACGGGCCAGCCCCTGGAAGAGACTCCACGCCAACGGGTGGCGCCCGGCCAGGAGGGCACCCAGTGCCAGCTCGGCCAATGCGGGTCCGGCGGCCTGCACCGGTACACCGTCCTGGATGCCCACCAGGAAGGGTGGGGAGGGGTCGCGCTTCCCGTCCACACCGGTAGCCACCCGATCCAGCATGAGGATGGCCTCGGCAAGCCCACCTTCGGGGGTGCGCAGGTGAAGAGCCGGAACCGGGTCACGTCCATGTCTGGCCCGCTCCCGGGCCCGGATGGGGAGCACCCTGGCCGGGATCCGGGAGGGGTCGGTCCCGGGGGAGAGCAGGAGGATTCCGGGAGCCGTGGACCCTCCCCCAATGGACCGTCTCAAGGGGGCCATGGGGCCGGCCGCAGAGACGGGGACACCGGACCCATCCGGGAGGTGCACGGTGACCTCCAGCGCCGGTGGGGGCGTCCCGTCCGGTCGGCTCCACTCCACCGCCAGGGCCGGCCCCGAGTCCAGAAGGACCCCCCGCTCCACCAGGACCACACCGCCGGGGACTTCAACCCGGCGTTCCCATCCGCCTGCGCCCAGGATCAGGGGGCCGGTCCCTCGTGCCTCGCCATGGGGGGTGCTCACCACCACCTTGGTGGAGAGCCGTGCGCCTTCCTCACCGAAGACGGCCAGGATTCCCCGGTCCGGGGCGATCAGGGCCGTCCACCCTCCCCCGCCCACAGGTTCCGGAGGCGAACCTGGAGGTAGGACGACGCGCGCCTCCCTGGGCGGGCCGAGCATTCCGGGACCCTCGGGGATGGGGAGGAGCACGGGGGGAATCGAAGGTGTCACTGGGTCCGGGGAAGGGGCGGAAGGGGCGGGATCCGGGCGTCCTCGAAGGACAGCGGATCTTCCAGCGGTTCCAGGTGGGTGAGGACGTGGCTACCGGGTACTGCGTCGCGGAGACGGCATTCGATGAGTTCGGCCAGGTCGTGGCCCCGCTGCACAGTCCACTCTCCGGGAACCAGGACGTGGAGCGAGACGAAGCTTCGTTGACCGGCTCGCCGGGTTCGGATGGCGTGGAATTCGATGCCGTCCCTCCGGAAGTCGTCCAGAATCCGGTCGATGGTCCCCAGGTCCGTCGCCGGGAGCGCGGCATCCAGGAGTCCGGCGGCGGAGCGTCGCAGCAGGCGCCACCCCGTCACCAGGATGTGAACGGCCACACCCATGGCCAGGAGGGCATCCAGATGGTTCCATCCGGTAAGCCCCACCAACCCGACCCCAACAATGACGGCGGCAGAGGTCCACAGGTCGGCCAGGAGATGTTGCCCCCCAGCCTCCAGGGTAATGGAGCCGTGCTTGCGGCCCGCCCGCAGTAGGATCCACGCCACTCCGCCGTTCAGTACCGACGCCACGACGGCCACGGCGATCCCCGCGGCCACTGCCTCCACCGGCTGAGGCGAAATAAGGCGCGGGACCGACGCCCAGAAGATCCCTACCCCTGCCACAAGGATCAGCGCCCCCTCGAATCCGCTGGAGAAGTACTCAGCTTTGCTGTGCCCGAAGACGTGTTCGTCGTCAGGGGGTCGCGAGGCCCACCAGAGCATGGCCCAGGCCATGAGGGCGCCGGCGAGATTCGCCAGCGACTCCACCGCGTCGGAGAGAAGCCCGATGGATCCGGTGAGATGCCAGGCCAGGAGTTTCAGGGAGATGACCACCACGGCCACCGCCGCCGCCAGGCCGGCGAAGCGGGTGAGACTCCCGTTCACGACGGGTGCCTCGACCTCCGGCCCGTCCGGCTGGATTGGATGATGGGTGGATGGAGGGGGCATTCCGGTCTTCCGTCGGCTCACTCCAGGAGCTCGATCCGATCCTCGTCGTCAGGTACCACGCAAAGGAATTCGAAGGGCTCGTCGCCCTCCGACCGGTACCAGTGGGGCACCCCACCGGGGATGTGGACCACGTCGCCGGCCGACACCTGGAAGGTCTGGTCGCCGATACCGATCCGGGCGCGTCCCCTCAGGACGTACTGCTGGTGCTCCACCAGGTTCGTATGGCGAGGCATTCCCCCACCCGGCTCCATGATGAAGCGGCGCATGTGGAAGCCGGACCCGGATCCCCGGGAGGTGAGGGTCTGCCGCCGGGTCCCGGAGCCGGCGCCCACCGGCTCTTCGGGGATCTGGGAGTTGGGTCGGACAGTGGTCATGGTGCGTCCTCCGGGGTGTGTGTCGTTCCGGGCGGCCGCCTCGCGCATGCTGCGATCAGTCGATGGCGGGGAACGGAAGCTGCACTGCTCCCCGCCCTTCGGTCAACTGATCCGGAGGGAGCGGAGCCGGTTCAGCGCAGCGGCGAATTCGTACCGGCGGAATCGGGAGAGGTCTCCATCGTGGCCGTGTCCCAGGGCATCGAGACCCTCCTCGTCCAGGATCGCCATGACCCGATCCACCACCTGGGCGACGGTTCCATGGCCATCCACCACCCGGCTCGATGCGAGGAGGAGGGCCTCGCTCACCGCCCGCGTCTGGGACCACGAGACGAGCTGGTCCACGGCAGCCAGGTCGATGGCCTCGGTGCCAAAGACGATCTCATCGTCTCCCCGGACCTTCAACTTGATCCGCCCCCGCCGCGAGGTGGGGCGGAGGGATTCGGGGATCGGACGACGGAGCTCTTCATCCAGTGCCCCGGCCAGGGGGTGCGGAATCTCCCGCAGGCGGCCGGTGGGATGCTCCATGGCCACCGCCCGGGCTCGCTCGGTGACATCGGAGGCACGGTAGTCCCGCATGGCAATAACCGTGTCGGCCACATCCAGGTAGTCGCCGCTCCCTCCCATCACCAGAACCGACGAGACCCCGAGTTCATCATGCAGCTCACACACGCGATCGATGAACGGAGTGATGGGCTCACCCTCCCGGGGAACCAGGACCTGCATCCGTCGGTCCCGGATCATGAAGTTGGTGGCCGAGGTGTCCTCATCCATGAGGAGTGCCGAGGCGCCCACCTCCAGTGCCTCCACCAGGGCGGCTGCCTGGGAGGTGGAACCGGAGGCATCGGAGGTGGAAAAGCGCCGGGTGTCTCGATCCCCGGGGAGGGTGTCGATGAAGGGGGAGATGTTCACCCCCGCCACGCTTCGCCCGTCCTCGGCCCGGATCTTCACCGCGCCCGGAGCCGTAACCACCCGTTCCCGGCCGTCCCCGGGGCGATGGTTGTAGACGCCCCGTTCCAGCGCTCGTAGAAGGGTGCTCTTGCCGTGGAACCCTCCGCCCACAATGAGGGTCACGCCATGGGGGATTCCCATCCCCGAGACCGGACCGCCATTGGGCGTGGCGAGGGTGGTCCGAAGCGTCTCCGGTGCCCGGAACGGGACCACTGCCGATCCCTCCATGGGACGGTCATCGATCCCGGAGCTACGGGGGAGGACGGCGCCATCGGCCACGAAGGCCACGAGTCCCGCGTCGGCGAGTCCGGTCCGGAGAGCCTCGGCGTCCTCATTGGTTTCGGCGTGGAGGCGGAGGTCACCGGGCTCGAAGGATCGGGCCAAAAGGGAGTTCCGTGCGAGAAGGGGGAGTGCCTCCAGGAGGAGCTCCTCGGCCTGCCTTCCCTGGATCCGACGCCCACGGGCCGGGAGGCCGACCCGAAATCGGGCTTCCACCCCACCATCGGCCGCGATCCGTACCGCCGTCCCTTCCAGAACCTCCTGCCCCGGGGCTTCCATCTGGATCTCACCTGAGCGTCCGCTTCCCATCTTGCGAGTGGTCGAAGCAGCCCGTCGGGCGAATTCCCGCGCCAGACGGGCCTCGACGCCCAGGATCCGGGATGGAGACGACAGGAGATCAGGTGGAAAGTCCACCAGACCGGGGGAGAGGAAGAGCCGGGCACGGCTGGGGGCGGCGAAGGGATCGCCCTGTACGTGGTCCACCACCAGGGTCATGTCATCCAGCTGCCAGGAGCCCCGAATGTCCTGGTAGGCCTTGTAGCTGCGGCCGTCGATTCGCCGGAGGATCTCCCGGAGCTGTTCGGCCGGAGCGATGTGGGTGTGTGGGTGCATGGCGGCAGGTCCGGCGAGATCGGTGGAAGGTGGGGGCGGGCCAACCCTGACGGTGGGTAGGGTCCGGTTCCACGGGTGGGGTGTCCCCGGAGCAGGGGTGTCCTTGCCAAGGGCCGGTGCCCGATACCACTCTCATCCATTCACCCCCGCCGGCTCAACCCCCACCTCCTCGATCCCAGTTCCCCATGGACCCCGCTCCGTCTTCCATTCGGCGAGAAGATCCCCTGGCGATCCCACACCGAATTGCCAGTCTCCTCCCTTCGGCCACTGAGATCGTGTGTGCCCTGGGCCTGGACGATCGCCTTGTCCTCCGCTCCCACGAGTGTGACTACCCGGAGTGGGTCGGGGAACTCCCCTTCGCCACACAGCCCAGGATCCGGGTCGAGCAGTCAGGCGGGGAGATCGACCGGGATCTCCGGGAGTTGCTCCGCCAGGGACTGTCCATCTATGAGGTGGATCCAGGGACCCTGGTCGAGGTCGCACCGGAGTTGATCGTGACCCAGGACCAGTGCCGTGTCTGCGCCGTGCCCCTGGCCACCATCGAGGAGGCGGCGCGGGACCATCTGGGCGAGGGGGTCCGCATCGTGTCCCTCTCTCCGGGAAGCCTCCACGACGTCCTGGCCGACATGGAGCGGGTGGCCGTGGCCGCTGGGGTGCCGGCCCGTGGCGTGGCGCTCACGGCCCGGCTCCGGGATGAGATGGCCGAGCTGGAGGCCCGGGTTCGGGAAGTCGGTTCGGTTTCCCCGCGGCCGGCACCGAGGGTCCTGTTCATCGAGTGGGTGGAGCCCCTCATGGTGGGCGGAAACTGGATTCCCGAACTGGTGGCCATGGCCGGTGGGGAGGCCCTCCTGGGAGAGGCGGGCCGCCATTCTCCCTTCGTTGAGTGGGACCGGATGAAGGCAAGCGATCCGGATGTCATCGTCGTGGTCCCGTGCGGCTTCCCGCTGGAGCGAACCCGGGAAGAGGCGGAGGCGCTGAGGAGGCTGCCGGGGTGGGCCGAACTTCGAGCCGTGCGGGAGGGGAGGGTCGCCCTGGCCGATGGCCACCACTACTTCAATCGGCCCGGGCCGAGGATCGTGGATTCTCTGCGTATTCTGGTCGAGATGCTCCACCCCGAACTCCGCCCGGCCCGGCCGGAGGGGTGGTGTTGGATGGCCCCCCTTCCTTGAACCCAGGACCCCTCGGACCATGAACCTCAGGCAAAGGTGGACCGCCGTGATTCCCGGATTCCCCAGTAAGCTCCTCACTGTGGTTGCCCTTCTTCCCGCCCTTTCCATCGGGGCTTTCGCGTCCGCTCCGGGGAATCCCGAAGGTGGTGAGCGAGGGCTGGAGGATCGGGCTCGTTCGGCACAGGAGGTGGACCTCATCCTCCGGGGCGGACGGCTCCTGGATGGGAGCGGGAATCCGTGGGTGCTGGCGGATCTGGCCATCCGGGGAGACCGGATCGTGGGCGTGGGACGGTTGGCCGGTTGGGTGGGTGCCCAGGAGCTGGACGTATCGGGACTGTACGTGGCTCCCGGCTTCATTGATGCCCACTCCCATGCCGGTGACGGGTTGGCTTCAGAGGACCGGAGCCACGCCGAGCCTCAACTGGCTCAAGGGGTCACCACCCTCTTCGTGAATCCCGACGGGGGTGGGCCGGTGGATCTGGTGGAGCAGCGAGGGGACCTGCTGGAGCACGGCCTCGGGATCAATGTGGCGCAGCTCGTTCCTCACGGATCGATCCGGGCCCAGGTGATGGGTCTCGAGGATCGGGCACCCACGGCCGAAGAACTGGAACGAATGCTTACCCTCACCCGGGAAGGGATGGAGGCGGGGGCGTTTGGGCTCTCCACGGGCCCCTTCTACGCTCCTGGGAGCTTCGCCGACACGGCTGAGCTGGCGGCGCTGGCCGCCGTCGCCGCCGAATACGGGGGGATCCACACCTCCCACATCCGTGATGAGGGAGACTACTCCATCGGCCTGGTGGCGGCGGTGGACGAGGTCATCGAGGTGGCGAGGCAGACGGGCGTCCGGAGCATCGTGACCCATGTGAAGGCGCTGGGTCCCCGGGTCTGGGGCTACTCAGGCGCCGTGATCCGGCGGGTGGAGCTGGCCCGGGACGAGGGGCTCGAGATCTTCACGGACCAGTATCCCTACAACGCCTCGGCCACCTCGCTGGCGGCGGCACTTGTGCCCAGGTGGGCGCAGGAGGGGGGCACGGAACGGATGCGGGAGCGCTTCGATGACCCGGCGCTCACCGACAGGCTCCAGGATGAGATCGGGGAGAACCTGGATCGGCGGGGTGGGGCGGATCGGATCCAGTTCCGGAACCACCCGGAGGATCCGTCCATCGAGGGGCGTACCCTGGACCATGTGGCCCGGGTCAGGGGGCTGGATCCGGTGGCAGCCACCCTGGACCTGCTCCGGGAGGGTGGTCCCGGGATCGTTTCCTTCAACATGGACGACGGGGACATCCACGCCTTCATGCGTCAGCCCTGGAACATGATCGCATCGGACGGCTCCTTCCCCCGGTGGGGCGAAGGGGTGCCGCACCCCCGGTCCTACGGGGCCTTCCCCCGGGTGATCCGGAAGTACGTCCAGGAGGATGGCGTCCTGACGCTGGAAGACGCCATCCGGAAGATGACCTTCCTCCCGGCATTGGTTCACCGCATGGACGACCGGGGCGTTCTCCGGGCCGGGGCCGTAGCCGACGTGGTGGTCTTCGATCTGGATCGGGTGAACGACCGGGCCACCTTCACCGACCCCCACCAACTCTCGGAAGGAATGGTCCACGTCTTCGTCAACGGTCGCCCGGCCATCCGGGATGGAGGGTTCACCGGCGAGCGCGCGGGACGGGTGCTGACCATGGAGAGGGCCGGGTCGGAGGAGTGAGGGGCCCGGGCACCCCTGGAATCATCGGGGGCTCGTTTCTAGTTTCAAGGTTTTGGTCCCGCACCGGATCCCCAACCAGGAGTCGCCGATGAGCTCCGTCCGCCAGTTCATGGACAAGCACTACCGCCACTTCAACGCCCGAGAGGCCGTGGCGGCCGCCCGCGCCTGGGAGGCCCATCTGGAGGCCGGTGGCAAGATGTTGGTGAGTCTAGCCGGGGCCATGTCCACCGGCGAGTTGGGGATCATCCTGGCCCGAATGATCCGGGAGGGGAAGGTGCACGCCATCTCCTGCACCGGCGCCAACCTGGAGGAGGATGTCTTCAACCTCCTCGGGCACAACGAGTACGAGGTGGTGCCGAACTGGCGGGCCCTGTCCGCCGAGGACGAGGTGGCTCTCTATGATCGGGGGATGAACCGGGTCACCGACACCTGCATCCCGGAAGACATCATGCGTCACCTGGAGGCCCGGCTTGTGGAGCGGTGGAGGAAGGCCTGCGAGGCGGGGGTCCGGAAGTTCCCCTTCGAGTACCTCTACGACATCCTCCGCTCCGGCGAGGTGGACGAGTACTACCAGATCGACCCGGCCCATTCCTGGTTGCTGGCGGCGCTGGAGCACGACATCCCGGTCTACTCACCGGGATGGGAGGACTCCACCACCGGCAACATGTTCGCCGCCAACGTCCTTACCGGGAAGCTGCCCCATCATCAGTGTTGCAAGACGGGTACGGAGCAGTTCGCCCACCTCATCCAGTGGTACCTGGCCAACAACGGCGAGGATGAGGGGAAGCCGTCGGTGGGCTTCTTCCAGATCGGCGGCGGCATTGCCGGGGATTTTGCCATCTGCGCCGTTCCCAGCATCATCCAGGATATGCAGCGGGAGACCCCCTTCTGGGGCTACTTCTGCCAGATCACCGACGCCGATGTGTCATACGGTGGATACTCGGGGGCAGTCCCCAACGAGAAGATCACCTGGGGGAAGCTGTCGGCCGATACGCCCAAATTCCACATCAAGTCCGACGCCAGCATCGTCGCCCCTCTGATCTTCGGATACGTCCTGGGCGATTGACGGACGGCGAAACTGGAGGGACGGCGTCGGTGGATGCCCTTCAGGCGTTGTTCCCGTTGTCGCCCTTGGCAACTCCCAGAATGGCCTCCAGCCTCCGGGCCTGAGCTGTGGGGATCTCATGGCGAAGGCCGCCCCTTCCCACCATTCCACGGCCCAGGAGTCTGCCCCTGTGGTGAAGAACCACCGGTCCGGGGGGAAGGGTGGGATCCTGGAGGGCCCCTCCGTCCAGGAGGTGTTCGAGTTCCCGGTCGGAGAGTGAGCGATGGCGGAGACTCGCTTCGGGGTCTCCTGGAGCGGGGAGGTGGGCGGCGAACCGGCCCAGGAAGTGGTTGGACGGGGTCTCCTTGTCCCCTCCTGCGGACCGGAAGGCACGAAGCCCCAGCGACACCACCCGCCAGCCGCCATGGTCCTTCCAGCTTCCCACCGGCCACTGGGCCGCCGTCTGCACCCAGATGTTCTCCTTCCGGACCATCCAGCCCAGTCCTTCCAGGGCCTCCGGTGCCAGTCCGTATTCCACGCGGAGGAGGCGAAGGGCTTCGCGGATCCGGTCCCCGGCCACGGTGGAATCCTCCCCGGGGAAGGCTGCGGGAACCGGTTTCCAGCCACGGTCCGGGTCCAGGTCAACCTCGGTCCCGCCAGGCGGGCTGGAGAGAGGTGCGGACGGATCCTTCCGGAATCGGGCCATGAACATCCCTCCCGAGTCCAGGTGATGGGGATAGACCCGCCAGGTCCGGGCCATCTCCGGGGCCAGATCACGATCTTCCCACCGGGTCAGTCCCGGCTGGTGGGGGAGATCGAGATCGATGGCTTCGAGGGTGACGGGACATGACTCCAGGATCCGCTGCACCACCAACTCATTCTCTTCGGGAGCGAAGGTGCAGGTGGAGTAGACGATGGATCCGCCGGGACGGGTCAGTTCGATGCCGCGTTTCAGGAGGGCGGACTGGAGTTCGGTGATGTAGAACTGGAACTCCCGGGTCCGCTCCGGAAGTCGGCCTCCCTGCTTCCGGTAGTTCCCCTCGGCGGAGCATGGTGCGTCCACCAGGACCCGGTCGAAGCTCACCCCGTGGGGCAACTCCCGCCCATCGGCCGCCACCACCAGGGCATTGGTACAGCCCAGTCGGAAGAGGTTGCTCATGAGGCCCCGGAGCCGCTTTTCCTTGGGGTCCACCGCCACCAGGGGGCCACGGTCGTCCATGAGTTCGGCCAGGTGGGCCGTCTTCCCGCCGGGAGCGGCACAGAGGTCCAGGACCCGCTCTCCGGGCCGGGGAGCCAGAGCCAGGGACGGGAGGGCCATGACCGCCTGCTGCACGTGGAGGAGTCCCAGCCAGTGCTCCATGGTCTGGGCCACGGAGTGGGGGCCTCCGTCTACCCTCAGGTAGTCGGATAGCCCATGCACCGCCGTCAGGGAGAATCCCTGGCGTTCCAGGCGGCCCATGAGTTCGTCCACCGGCGCCAGCGCCCGCCGGACGCGCAGTGTGGTGGGCTCGGGAGCGTGGTTCGACTCGAAGAACGCGGGCCAATCGTCGACGATCTCCCGGTAGCGGAGGAGACGGCGTTTCGGGTGGGGATCGGTCATGGGGATCCGCAGAAGTGAATCCGGCGAGATGAAAGAAGAGGGGCGACCGGGTTGCCCCGGTCGCCCCCCTGAGCCCAGCTCAGCGAGTCGGAGGGTCAGACTTCGGGCTCCGGTGGCTTGGCCACCTCGGTGGGAACGAGGAGGACGGTGGCATTGGCTCTCCGCACCACCTGCCGGCTCTCGCTCCCCATGACGATCTCGGGGAGTACGCCACGACCGTGGGTCCCCATTACCACCATGTTGTGCCGCGACTTCCCACCCTCGGAGAGGATCTCCTCGTGGGGGGTCCCCAGCCGAACCTTGCAGGAAATCTCCGCGTTCCCGGTGGGGTCAATCTCGGCCGCCAGCTTCTCGAGCTGGGCCATGGCTTCATTGCGCCCATCCTTGGCCTCTACAGGGAGGACGTGGAGCAGCGTGAAGGTCCGAACCCCGCGGGCTGCCAGCGCCTGGAGCCAGGGAAGGGCCCGTTGGGCCGTAACGGAGAAGTCGGTGGGGTGGACCACCCGATCTGGTAGCCCCTGGCGGCGCGCCTCCAGCGCCGCATCGGCGTCGTTACGGCCAGCCTGGATCCGCTTCAACATGACCGGACGGTTCGAACGTCGTACCAGCTCCCAGGCCACGCTCCCCACGAAGGCTTCCCGGATCCGGGTGTGACTCCGGGACCCGACCACGATGACGTCAGGATCCTTGGAATCAGCGACCTTGATGAGTTCGCTGGCCGGACTCCCGGTGGGTACCTCCACAGTGACCTTCAAATCCGACTCACCCAAACGCCCGGCCAACTCGTTCAGGCGCTCCCTCAACTCGCCGATTTCCCGGAGCGAGTTGGACACCGGTTCCCGGATCGGCCGGGCCACGTGGGCGAGAATGATCTCTCGGGTTCCAAACTCCCGGAGACCCGGAAGTGTTGAGACCAGGGCCTCCGTCGCGGGAGAGAGGTCCATGGCCACGAGAACGCGCTCGAACATGAAGGTTACCTCGATAGTGAAGGCGGATGGGGTGAACTTTTTCGGAATAGCGGAGCGTGGCTCGGAGAGGGGAAGCCCCAGGGGACCGAAGGCCCATGCCACAGGATCGGACGATGCCCGATCCAATGAACCCCCACCCTTCTGCCAGATCCATGCCCGACTCTCGATTCCGAGCGCCACCTGCCCATAATGGGAGGCGACGCTCTATTTCTCAAGGCGTAACAGGATATTCGCCTGCGCCGGCTGTGGCAAATCCGGTCCCCTTCCTGGGACATATTGTCTCGGAAAGGGCGGGCGGGAGTGACCCAAGTACGGTTGGTCCCTGGGTTGGGGGAGTGGATTGGGGGTGGATGGGTGTCGGGAGAGGAGGGTCGGCGGAAGCTCAGGACACCAGGGGTGACGGACAGAGGGCAGAACTCTATACTTCGCCTGAATCTCCGACGTTACAGTTCCGCACTACCCCCGGCCCATGAACTCCAAGCCCTCCAAGGTCGTTCGTTTGCTGGATCTCCTGGCGTTTCTCTCGACGCGCCGGTTCCCCGTGTCCGGAGAGACTCTCCTTTCGGAGTTGCCCGCATATCGGGTGCGCTGGGTCCATGGTACCGATATGGAGCGGGACTCGGTGCGGCGCATGTTCGAGCGGGACAAGCAGGAATTGCGTGCCCTTGGCATCCCCTTGAGGGTAGAGACCGAGCCCGGGAATGACGAGGCCTCCTACTCCCTGAAGTATGGGGAGTTCTACCTTCCGGTCCTTCGGCTTCTCGGGGATGCCGGACCCCCCGGGTCCGCTTCCCGGAGGGCGGCGCCTCTCGGGCCCCGAAATCTTCAGATGATGGTGGAGGGCTTGCAGCATGTCATGGAACTCCCGTCGTTTCCCCTCCGCCGAGAAGCCCGCTCGGCCCTGCGCAAGCTCACCTTCGACCTGGCCACCGGCCTGGCGGACGGAGACCAGCGCATCGTGCACCTGCCTCCCTTCGATCCACTGGAGATCCAGGACATCCTGGAGTCCGCCACCGAGGCGATCCTGGGTCGACGGCCACTGGGATTCGACTACTACGCCATCGGTGCCGACCGACAGGAACGACGTTCGGTGCACCCCCGGGGTCTCGTCTATCAAGGATCCAGGTGGTATCTGGTGGCTTGGGATCCAACCCGAGGAGGAGAGCGCCTCTTCCGGGTCGATCGTATGTCCGACGTGGTGATGGAAGGGGCGGGAAGCGGCGGCGCTGCCTTTGAGATTCCCGCCGACTATGGCATGGACCACCTCCGCCGGAGGGATCCATGGGAGCTGGGAGGGGAGGGCGTCGAGGACGTGGATGTGGAGTTCCTTCCGCCCCTCTCCCTCCTGGCTGAACGAAATGGGTGGGGGCAGGCCGTGGCCTCCGATGGGCAGGGCGCCGCAGAGTCTTCCGGCACGGTCCGGCGCTTCCGGGTTCGAAGTTCGGGCCCCTTCCTTCGTTGGCTCATGACCCACGGCGAAAAGGTTCGTATCCACACCCCCACCCGGCTTGCCGATGAGGCGGACGATATGCGCCGACGGATCCTGGAGATCCACCGATGAGTCCGGGCAAGGGCGGGGCACTGGATCGCCTCAGTCGTCTCCTGTACCTGATCCCGGCCGCCACCCGGCCGGATGGAGCCCGGATCTCGGAACTTTGCCGGATCCTCGAAGTGGAGCCCCAGGTCCTTCATCGGGATGTGCAGGTGCTGGCGGAGAGGGAGATGTACCTCGCCGCAGGGGCGCCCGGGTCGCTGCAGGTGGAGTGGGAGCCGGCCCAGGACCGCATTCGGATCTGGAGTCCGGGACCGTTTCGGAGGCCTCTCCGTCTGTCCCGGAGAGAGGCCATGGCCGCTCTACTGGGGTTCCGGAGCCGAGTCCTGTCGTTGGGTGGTCCCGGAGAGGTCGGATTCCGGGAACTGGCCGAACTGATCCAATCCACCCTTGCCACCCCGGAGGAGGGGGACGAGGGGGCTGATGCCCTACCCGTCTTCGACGCATCCCTGGCGGAGCCGGATGCGGAGATCCGCGATGAGGCGCTGGACGCAATGGCTCAGGGGCGAGTGCTCCGATTCACCTACCTGAAGCCATCGGCGGCGAAGGCCGAGTGGCGGCGGCTTGAGCCCTACGCCACCATTCATGCCGAGGGCCACTGGTACCTTCTTGGGCGGGATCCCGAGTCCGACGGGATGCGGGCGTTCCGAATGGACCGGATCCTGGAGGCGGCTCCCACGGACGACCGTTTCGAGTTCCCTGACGGCTTCGAGGCTCAGGACTATGCTCGCGATGCCCGTCTCTTCTTCCAGGCCCCCCATGAGGCTGAGCCGGAGGCGGTCTCGATTATCTACTCCTCCCGGATCGCACGCTGGATCCGGGAACGTTACCGGGGCGAGGAGCTGCCCGATGGGAGCTTTCGCGTCACACACCCCGTTGTGAGCCGGGAGTGGCTGGTCCGTCATGTGCTCGGGTATGGCGGGGAGGCCCGGGCGGAGGGCCCGGCGGCGGAGTGGATCCGGTCGGCGCTTTCGCCCTGAGCTTGCCAGGATGGCGACGGCACCGTCCATTGGGGACTAACACCCACAACCCAGCTTCCCCAAGAACCCTGAGTTCGTGATGAACCTACGTCGTCGCGTGACCCTTCTGGCCTCGCCTCTGCTCCTTCTGGGTATGGTCGTCTCGGGATGTGAGCCTTCCGCCGAGGCAGGTGACACGACCGTGTCTCGAGCCGGTCCGTCCGAGGCCCCCCTTCGCATTGCCGTCGCCCGGTTCTCCCACGAGACCTGCACCTTCTGCCCCGGAGAGGATCCGGGCATCGAGGACTGGACCCGCATGGGCCCGCCTCTCACCGGCGAGGAGTTGGTGGAGACCGGCGGATACGTGGGTGGCTTCGTGCACCAGGCCAGGGAGTTCGGCGATGTGGAGGTGGTGGGGCTGACCTCGCCCCGGGGCGTATTCGGCGGCACCTCCCGGACCTGGAACCAGGAAGAGGTCTTCGATCACTTCGTGGGGATCATGCTGGACGAGTTGGAGGCGGCCATGCCTGTGGATGGCGTCTTCCTCTCGGTCCACGGAGCCATGGCGGTGCGGAATATCCCCCGCCCCGAAGCCGAGATGGCCCGGCGCTTCCGGGAGGTGGTGGGACCTGATGTTCCCATCGTGGCGACCTTCGACCTGCACGGGAACGAGGACGGGGAATTCCTCCGCTGGGCCGACGGGTCGTTCGTGACCAAGCGCTTCCCCCACTACGACGCCTGGCTCCAGGGTGAACGGGCGGCGCGGTACATCCGTTCGGTGATCCACGGGACGTATCGGCCCACCACCGCCGTGCGGCGTCCTCCCATCCTTACCGCCACCGTGCTCCAGTGGACGGGTCAGTCTCCACTCATGGACGTCATGGAACGCGCCCGTCGCTGGGAAGATCGGGAGCCCGGCGCCGTGGTGAACGTCTTCCTGGGTTTCCCCTGGTCAGATGTTCCCAATCTGGGGACCTCCATCCACGTCATGACCAATGACGATCAGGAGCTGGCCGACGCCATCGCCGACGACATGGCGGAGTTCATCTGGCGGGTCCGATCGGACTGGGCCACCGGTGAATTCCCGCTGCCGGCGGAGGCCGTGGCCATGGCCCAGGATGCCATCGAAGCCGGGGCGGTACCGGTGGTGCTGGCTGATTACTGGGATCGCCCCGGCGATGCTACCTGGACGCTCCGGGAGCTGGTGGAGCGGAATGTCCCCCGGGTTCTCTACTCTGCCCTCACCGATGAGCCGGCGCTGGACTGGATCTGGGAGCAGGACCTGCAGCCGGGAGACCCCTTCGACCGGGAGGTGGGAGGCTACACGGGCGAACAGGCCGGGGAGCCCGTCCGCATCCAGGGAGAACTCATCTGGCGTGGTGCGCGGTTCGGCTACGACCGGGTCGCTGCCATTGCGCACGGCGATGGGAGTGTGTTGATCCTGGCGCCTGCGTATCAGCAGAACACCGCTCCGGGGCAGATGCGCTTCGGCCCCATCGAGCCCGACGACTTCGATGTCTTCGTGCTCAAGACCCGGGTGCACTTCCGGCGCGGCTTCGACGAGACGGGGTACGCGCCCACCATCATCATCGTGGACGCACCAGGCGACTGGTTCGGCACGACCCGCCTGGAGGCCCTGGATTACCAAAACACCCAGGCGAACGATTTCTATCCCTTCGGAACACCGCGGGACTGGCGCGATGAGGCACCGGACCGCTGGAGCGGATCCTGACCAGGGTCCCAACCATTTCCCGAGCATGAGAGGTGATGCAGGATGGGTGAAAAGCAACGACGTGGCGTGATGGCAGGGGTTCTGGCAGTGGCTTTCCTTGCGGCCGGGTGCGATCCGGCCGAGGATGCGGCCGAGACGGTAGGCTCCCCGGGGAGCACCGAGGCGCAACACGAGGATGTCCACGGCGCGTTCCTGGCCAACCTCTCGGTCCACTGCGGGGAATCCTTTCCCGGCGTGGTGAACGCGGCCCCCGAGGGGGATCCCTACTTTTCCCCGGGGCTGGACCTGGTCCTGACCTTCCGGGAATGCGGGGAGGAGGAGGTCCGGGTTCCGGTCTACGCCGGAGACAATGCCTCCCGGACCTGGATCTTCACCCGGACCGGTGGCGGAGTGGACCTTCGCCACGACCATCGGTATCCCGACGGTACGCCGGAGCCCAATACCTTCTACGGCTCCTTCGTGTCCGAGCCTCCCATCGGGCTGGAGGCTCCCACGGCCAACGCCCACAATTTCCAACGGGTCCGGGATGATGGGATGGTCACGGGATGGCGCGTCGAGATCATACCCGGCGAGCGATACACCTACGGGACGCAGCGGGACGGGGAGTGGCGCCACCGCTTCGACTTTGATCTGAGCACCCCGGTGGAGAACCCGCTGGAGCCGTGGGGGCATCCGCCGGTGGGTGAGGTGGCTTCCTTGGCGCCGGCCCAGCAAGAGTTCTGGGACAATCTGGCCTCCCACTGCGGTCAGGCCTTCGAAGGGCGGCTGATTGAAAGGCCCGACCCGGATCCCAACTTCGAGGGGGATGAGGTGATGACGGTCCATTTCCGGGGGTGTGGCGACAGCCGTCTGGCTCTGCCCTTCCACGTGGATGACAACCGGTCCCGCACCTGGCTTCTGACCCGGACCACGGCGGGCATCGATCTTCGCCACGACCACCGGCACGAGGATGGGTCTCCCGAACCCAGCACCTGGTACGGGGCGCACACACCCGGCGAGGGGACGGCCAATCGCCAGGAGTTCATCCGGGCCAACGGCGGGGATGTCCCGTCGGGTTGGGCCATCGAGATCGTGCCCGGCGAGCGCTACACCTATGGCACCATCCGGGACGGGGAGTGGAACTACCGCATCGACTTCGACCTCACCACGCCCGTGTCCGAGCCTCCGGCTCCGTGGGGACACGAGGGCTCGACCGCGGCACGGTGACCTGAAGAACCATGGGGGGCGGGCCGATGGGTTCCGGCCCGCCCCCGGTGTCCGTGGGACTGGTCGCCAGGAGGGAGAGGCGCTGAGCCCACGATTGCTGGCGTTGGCTGCGCTCCTGGCGCAGGACGGGAAAGAGCGAGCGGCTGCGGCGATTCAGTCCTCGAATACCTTCCGTTGCGCTTCGGCCTCTTCCTGGATCTTGCCGCACATCATGTCACAGAGGGCATTGACGCGTTCGTCGGAGAGACGATAGTGGACGTAGAGGCCCTCCTTGCGCCGCTCAACGAACCCGTTCTGGTGAAGAAGCTGCAGGTGTTTGGAGACGTTGGCCGGGTGGAGTCCGGTCCGGTCCGCCAGGTCGCCCACGGTGCTCTCGCCCCGCCTCAAGGTATCAAGGATGCAAAGGCGAGCCGGCTCGGCCAGGGCCTTGAACCGATCCGCCACCATCTCCAGGAGCTGAGGTGGCATGGGGTTGTCGCTGATGGCCATGATGCGTCCTCGCCCGGACGGATGAGTCTGGACCCTGAAGGGCCCGGGGACGACCCCCGGGGCGAACGGGTCGTCCGGAGCCCCGTCGCATCCGAAAAGATGATAGAGGTTCAGACCCGAGTCCAATGTCTGGGCAGGGCGGAGGGACTCCCGCCACTCCCCGGTGAGGACGGATCATAGTACCCGGATCCACTTTTCAGGGTCTTTGGTGTTATCTTACACGGCTACACATGGGACGCCTCCCGGCTCCCGTGTCCTCTACCCCCGGATCGCACACGCCCGCATCGCCCCATGGACATCCGAAACATCGCCATCATCGCCCACGTGGACCACGGCAAGACGACCCTCGTGGACAAAATGCTTCGCCAGGCCGGCGTCTTCCGGGACAATCAGGAGGTCCAGGAGCGGATCATGGACTCGAACCCCCTGGAGAGGGAACGGGGCATCACCATCCTGTCCAAGAACACGGCGGTCCGCTGGCGCGACGTCAAGATCAACATCGTGGACACGCCCGGTCACGCCGACTTCGGGGGTGAGGTGGAGCGTATCCTCCGGATGGTGGACGGCGTTCTCCTGCTGGTGGATGCGGTGGAGGGCCCCATGCCCCAGACCCGCTTCGTGACCCGGAAGGCGCTGGAGTTGGGACATATGCCGGTGGTGGTCATCAACAAGGTGGACCGTGACGCCAGTCGGCCCAAGGAGGTCTATGACGAGGTGCTGGAACTCTTCATGGAGCTGGAGGCCTCGGACACTCAGTTGGACGCCCCGTTTCTCTACGCCTCCGGGCTGGACGGGTGGGCCGCCACCGAACCCGGCGCACGGGGAGACTCTCTGGCTCCCCTCTTCGAATCCATCCTGGAGCACGTTCCGGCGCCCACTGCGGATCCCGAGGGCCCCTTCCAGATGCTGGTCTCCACCCTGGACCACTCCGCCTACGTAGGCCGCATCGCCATTGGTCGTGTGGAGCGGGGCCGCATCCGGAAGGGAGACCCGCTGACCCTCCTCCCCTTCGGCGAGCCGGGCCCTGTAGCTGAGGGAGAGGCCCGGAGGTCCCGGGTGACCAAGCTCTTCTCGTTCCAGGGGCTGGAGCGGGTGGAGGTGGAAGAGGCCGTGGCCGGAGACATCGTGGCCCTTGCGGGGATCGAGGAGGTGGATATCGGTCAGACCCTCACCGATCCGGCACACCGGGATCGTCTACGGGGCATCCAGGTGGAGGAGCCCACCCTCTCGGTGGACTTCACCGTGAACAACTCTCCCTTTGCCGGCCAGGTGGGGAAGTTCGTCACCACCCGCCAGCTTCGCGACCGCCTCATGAAGGAGCTGGAGCGGAACGTGGCGCTCCGGGTCGAGGAGACGGAGCAGACCGACACCTTCGCCGTCTCCGGGCGCGGGGAACTCCATCTCTCCATTCTCATGGAGACCATGCGACGGGAGGGCTACGAATTCCAGGTGTCCCGGCCCCGGGTCATCGAGAAGAGGGGCCCGGACGGCACGCGCCTCGAGCCCTACGAGGAAGTGCTCATCGACGTCCCCGACGACATGGTGGGGACCGTCATGGAGCGCCTCGGGCCCCGTCGCGGCGAGATGCGGGATATGCGGGCCACCGGCACGGGAACGACCCGTCTGGTCTTCCGAATCCCGGCGCGAGGTCTGTTCGGGTACCGCTCCGAATTCCTCACCGATACCCGGGGTGAGGGGATCCTGAACCACCACTTCCTGGAGTACGCCCCCCACGCTGGGGCCATTCAGGGCCGCAGGAAGGGGGTTTTGGTGGCGGACCGGGAGACGGAGGCACTGGCCTACGCCCTCTTCAACCTGCAGGAGCGTGGTACCATGTTCGTGGGGCCCGGAGCTCGGGTCTACACAGGGATGATCGTAGGGGAGCATATTCGCCCCGGCGACCTGGATGTGAATGTAGGGAAGGGGAAGAAGCTCACCAACATGCGGGCCGCCGGATCCGACGACAACATCCGGCTCGAGCCGCCCCGGTCCCTGACCCTGGAGCTGGCACTGGAGTTCATTGACGATGACGAACTCATCGAGGTGACCCCTGATGCCATCCGGCTTCGCAAGAAGGAGTTGGACGCGAATCGCCGCAAGAAGGCCCAGAAGGCGCTGGCCGCCTCCAACTGACCGGGTCGCCCCCGATCGATATTTCAAGTAGACCGAGGAGTACGTTCCGTATGATGTCCCCCGAACGCTACGTCGCCGCCCTCACCTTCGCGGAGTACCTGGAGGAGGTGGAGGCGAATCGCGACCTCTGGCAAGGCTTGTGGCAGCGCGCTGCTCTCCCCGACGATCTCCGGAAGCGGGCGTCGGAGGTGGAGGGCAGATGGCACCTGGCGGCGCTTACCGAGGACTGGTGCGGGGACGCGGTGAATTCCCTGGTCTGGGTGGCGCGCCTGGCCGAGGTGGCGCCGGGGGTTGAGCTGCGGGTCTTTTCCCGGGACGACAATCCCGACCTCATGGACGCGCACCTCACCGGGGGCGTGGCCCGGTCCATCCCGGTGGTTATTGCTTACGGAAGCGATTTCCGGGAAACCGGATGGTGGGGGCCTCGCCCCACCGAGCTACAGCGCTGGGTAAAGGAGGAGGGCTTGAAGCTCGATGTGGAGGAACGCTACGCCCGGGTGCGGCGCTGGTACGCGCGGGATCGGGGTCGGAGCACGGTGGCGGAGATCCTGGATCTCCTGGACTCAGCGGTAACCGCGGGTCACGACTAGGACGGCGGAGTCGAACTCCATTCCCAGAGGATCGGCTTCGTTCCTAGGGGATCCGTCCGGCCTCTCTCAGGAGCCGAACCACTTCATCCACCGGGATCGCCTCGGCAACGGTCCCGCCGTCGCCCTGTACCGTCCCGGCCGTCAGGACCGAGTTCAATACCGCTTCCTCCGTAGCTTCCACCACAGCCTGGAAGAGGGGGGACGTGGCCGAGTTGGGCAGATCCGCCACGGTGGGAAGGTCTCCTCCCGCCACCCGCCGTACCGCCGGTGCCGTGGAGAAGGCCACGATGTAGTCACCGGATCCGTTCCCGGCGAAGGACCCGGTTCGCGCCAGGCCCATCATGGCCCGGGACGCCAGCCGTTCCAGGTTGCGGTCCGACAGGGGGGCGTCGGTGGCGATGACGATCATGATGGATCCATCTCCCTCATCGGCTTCCACCTGGCCCTGGAAAGAATACCGCCCCAGCGCCTCCCCGACCCGGACGCCGTCCACGGTGAGGATTCCCCCGAAGTTGGACTGGACCAGGACACCGACCCGGTAGCCCCCCAACGAAGCGGGAAGGACCCGGGAAGACGTGCCGATTCCACCCTTCCACCCGAACGCCCGAGTCCCGGTCCCGGCACCGACGGACCCCTCCTCCACCGCTCCGCCGGAAGCTCCTTCCAGAGCCGCCACCACGTGCTCGGCGCGAATGGGACGGGCACGGATGTCATTCAGGGCCCCGTCGTTGGTCTCCCCCACCAGGGGATTGATGGAGCGAACCCCTTCCATTCCCGGGCGAGCCAGGAGCCATTCCACCATGGCGTCGGCGGCCCGCCACACGCAGAGGGTGCAGGTGAGGAGGATGGGGGTTTCCAGTTCGCCCAGTTCCCGTATCTGCGTGACCCCAACCAGCTTTCCGAATCCGTTCCCCACATGGATGGCGGCGGGCACCCGCTCCCGGAAGAGGTTTCCGGTGTGGGGGAGGATGGCGGTGACGCCGGTACGGACCGAATCGCCTTCCACCACCGTGGTCTGGCCCACCCGAACCCCCGCCACATCGGTGATGGCATTGGCCTCGCCGGTGGGGAAGATTCCGATCCGCAGGCCCAGGTCGCGAGCCCGGGGACGGTCCGTCGTCCTGGGTGCCTCCCATGACTGTTCCTCCGTCATGGCCGGCGGCTCCAGGGTCTGGCCGTGGAGGTGACCGGAGACCCTGGGGTGGCCCCATGGAAGAGCCAGAAGGAGGATGAGGGCGACCAGGGCCGGAAGTTCCGGGCGGGGGCGAGAAGAGGAAGATGAATGGCGCATGGACCCGATCTGGTTGCACGGTGCGTGGGGGTCCACCGGAGCCGGAGCGGCATGTCCGGGCGCGATCCGGTCAGCCCCGGGGGAGCGTGTCGATGAGCATGAATCCCAGGAGCAGGGGCTGATAGCCCAGCGATCCCAGAAAGACCTTTCGCAGGGCCACACGCTCCATGGAGCGTGCCGCCTGAATGGTCCAGACCAGCAGGACGGCCCCGAGGACCAGGGCACCGGTGAAGTAGATCCACCCCGTAAGGTTGATGAGGGTGGGGACCAGGCTGACGGGAAGGAGCGCTACGGTGTAGAGGACCATCTGCCGCGCGATGATGGCACCGTCCCGGTCCGCCGGTGGGGTAAGGTAGAAGCCGGCCCGAGCGTAGTCTTCCCGGAGGAGCCAGGCCAACGCCAGGACATGGGGGAGTTGCCAGAGGAAGGCGATGGCAAAGAGCACCAGGCCACCCAGCGTAACCGTCCCGGTGGCTGCGCTCCACCCGATGAGCGCAGGCATGGCTCCGGGAATCGCCCCCACCAGGGTCGCCGAGTAGGAGCGGGATTTGAGCGGAGTGTACGCCAGATTGTAGGCGGCGGCTGAGAACAGGGTGAGGGCGGCCGGAAGCCACCCCAGGGTGGCAAAGAGGTAGCCGGTACCCACCGCGATGAGAACGCTTCCAAAGAGAAGCGCCTCCACCGGCTTCACCCGGCCCGAGGGGATGGGGCGCCGGCGGGTGCGGAACATGAGGCGATCCACATCCCGTTCCAGATACTGGTTCAGCGCCAGCGCTCCGCCGGTGGCCAGTACGGTGCCCAGGAGGGTATGGAGAACCGGAAGGAGCGCCGCCTGTCCCGCCGCGCCCACAAAATAGGACACACCGGCCGTCATCATGACGAACCCGGCGATTCCCGGCTTCGTCAACTCATAGAACGCCCGGACCCGCTCACCGCCCCGTGCGGGCCCTGAAGCCCGGACGTCTGCCGTTTCGGCTGCGGCACGAGGTGGTGCGTCGCTGGAAGAGGCTTCGGCCGATGCCATCAGGGGCGGGTTCGGAGGCGGCGGGGGGCGGGGGGCAGGAATGTGCCTCGGCGGACGGAACAAGCCAGAGGATAGTCCCATCACCCGGGAAGTTGGCCGTAGCGGTGGAGGGGCGCAAGCGTTACGGGAACCGTGGCAGCCACGGAGCCGGTCGGAGCCGTCGATTCCGGCCGGAGTCGGCGAGCCCGAGGGCTGGAAGCGGGTCGGATACAGCTCGAAGAACGTTCCTTGCGTGAACTGGAATCGGTCTTACTTTCGGTAGAGCTTAAAGTCATGTAATCGACCCTCCCACCGCTGCCGGGGGGTGGTCCGCCCAATCGGATCTCCTCCCGAGTCGATCTCCTCCGAACTCGGTCCTCACCAATGGCGACTTCCTCCAAGTCCAGCGGCTCTTCCCCGTCGGTCCTGGGGTTTGGCCTGGCCCTGGCGTTCTTCTTCATCGCCGGCTCCGCCATGAGCCTGATCATCTGGGGCACCCTCAGCGACTTCATGGCTGGACGCCCGGTGGAGGGTGGTTTGTTTCTCCTCGCCCTGGCAGTTCTTGGCGTCTTTGTTGGTTTTGCCTGGCTCATGGCACGTTATCTCCAGAGCCGGGTTCCCTGGGAGTGAGCCGGCCTCTTCGCTCCCTTCGCTCCATCCCCACGGTTTGAATTCATGAGTCAAGAGACGACATCCGCCGCTTCGGCACAGGGGGAGCAGGACGAGACGCTCCCACCACCCACCGGGACCCTCTTCCTCCTCATGCTCTACATCATGGCCATGGCCGGGATGTGGCTGTCCATCTACTTCGAGTTCATCGGGAGGTGACGGGATGAGCGTGAAGAAGTTGGAGATGGTCTTTCTCTCCCTCTGTGCCTCCATGCTCCTGGTCTTCCTCCTGGCGCTCTTCTACTCGGCGTACGGGATGGGAATGCACCTGCCGGGTGTGGAAGGGACGCTGGATCCGCGGGAGGTGCGGCAGACCGCCCCCTTCGACGAGCCGGGGCTCCGGGAGGTGGGAGAAGGGCAGTACGAAGCCGTGTTCCTGGGGATGGCGTGGGCCTTCCAACCCCGTGAGATCACGGTGCCTGCAGGTTCGGAGGTGACCTTCATTGCCACAGCCACCGATGTGATCCACGGATTCCATGTGGAGGGGACTCGGGTGAACTTCATGCTCATTCCGGGCCAGGTGGCTCGGCAGACCTATACCTTCCGTGAGCCCGGCGAACATCTCATCATCTGCCACGAGTACTGCGGAGCCGGACACCACCTCATGTACGCCAGGGTGATCGTCGAATGAACGCCTCCACAATGAACGCTCCGGTGGTGGATAGCCCCGACGGCTTCCACCTTTCCGATGGGCACCGCCGGGTCATCGCGTGGATGATCTACCTGGGGTTCGCGGCGCTGGCCATCGGGATCATCAACGGACTCGGGCAGGCCCTGAACTACGCCCGGGTGGACATCCTCCAGTACTTCCCGGGGATGCGGGACTACTACCAGGGCCTCACCGTGCATGGCGTGGTGAACGCCATTGTCTTCACCTTCGCCTTCACCAACGGCTTCCTGGCCCTTACCACGTCAAGGGCGCTGGCGCGACCGCTTTCCCTCGCCGCGTTGTGGGTCGTGTTCGGCCTCATGGTGGCGGGATTCGTTCTGGCGGGCTTCTCTATCGGAACGGGCCGGGCCACGGTTCTCTACACCTTCTACTCTCCGCTTCAGGCTCATTGGAGCTTCTACCTGGGTCTGGTACTCCTGGTGGTGAGCACCTGGGTGACGGCAGGAATCCTCTTTGCGGCCCTGGCCGGATGGCGGAAGGAGAACCCGGGGAAGCGGATTCCGCTGATGGCCTACATCTCGGTGGCCACGTACGGGATGTGGGTGCTGGCCTCGTTGGGGATCGCCGTGTCGACGGTGGGCATTCTCCTGCCCTGGTCCCTGGGCCTGACCCAGACGGTGGATCCCCTCCTGACCCGGACGCTCTTCTGGTTCAGCGGGCACCCCATCGTGTACTTCTGGCTCCTGCCCGCCTACGTCTCCTGGTACGTCATGGTCCCCCGGCACGCCGGAGGGAAGCTGTTCAGCGACCCCCTGACCCGGGTCGTCTTCATCATGTTCCTCCTCCTCTCCATCCCCACCGGATTCCACCATCAGTACACGGATCCCGGGATCAGCGGAGGAATGAAGGCGATTCACGCCGGGCTTACCTTCGGTGTCTTCTTCCCGTCGCTCGTGACGGCCTTCTCGGTCATGTACGCCCTGGAGATCGGTGGTCGGCGTCGGGGCGGGTCCGGGTTGGTGAACTGGTTCGCCAAGCTCGACTGGAAGAACCCGGCTCTGGTGGCGCAGCTCCTGGCCATGCTGAGCTTCACCCTGGGAGGCGCCACGGGGCTCATCAACGCCTCGTACAACCTGAACCAGGCCATTCACAACACGGCCTGGGTGCCCGGGCACTTCCACATGACGGTGGGATCGGCAGTGACCATGTCCTTCTTCGGCATCGCCTACTGGTTGGTGCCGTACCTCACCCGGCGTGAACTTGTGGGGAAGGGGATGGCCATCCTGTCGTCGTGGGTGTACTTCATCGGCGTTCTGGTCATGGCGCGGGGGCTCATCTCCGGCGGCCTGGACGGTATGCCGCGGCGCACCCTCATCATGGAGGCCCCCTACAGCAAGGAGGGGTGGGAGCTGGCCGGCCTGCTGACCGGGCTGGGTGGAACCCTCATGTTCATTGGAGGGGCGCTCTTCTTCGCGGTTCTGGCGGGGACCGTGCTCTTCGGGAAGAAGACGGACGGGGAAGAGGACATTCCCTTCACCGTCACCCACGAGGCCCCCGCCGAGACGGGCTGGGAGGTGAAGCTCGACCGGTTCCGCTACTGGGTGGTGGCAGCGGTGATCCTGGTGCTCATTGCCTACGGGCCCTTCTTCGCCTCGTACCTGCCCGGCGCCTTTACCTCGCCTCCATACCGGTTCTTCTGAACCCGGCCACGGAGGGCGCCGAGGGGTGGGGGAACCCGCACGGGTCTTCCGGTCGTATTAGAGAGACGGGGGGGTGGCAGTTCCGCCCCCCCGTTTCCTTCAAGCGGTGAGGCCACATGGCAGGGGAGCCCACATCGGGGCAGCGGGACGAGGGGGATGAGTCCGGTCCCCGGGAGCGTCCCGGTCTGCGGGCCCGCCGAGTCCGGGAACGGCGGGTCTGGATCCAGGCGGGGTTGGCCTCGCTGGTCCTTCACCTCCTGGTCGTCCTCCTCTGGCCTTCAGGCGGGCTCCCGGATTCTCCCTTCTCCGCCGCGGGTGCCCGGGAGATGGACGAGGATCCGGCCGACGGGATGATGAGGGCCGTGGCCATGAGCGCGGCACCCACCGATCCCATCCAACCGCCCCCGGTTCCCACCTTCGAGTTGGACGTCCCCGAGCCTCCCGAGACGGAGCCGGACGCAACGCCCGAGATCTCCCTGGAAGAGCCGGAGGTCCCTGATCCCGCCGGCGGATCCACGGTGGGATCGGATGACGAGGACCAGGCCACCGGGCTGCCTGGAGCCACAGGAGCGGGGGATGCCGGCACCGGCGACGAGGGATTGACACGGCTGATACCGCCCACCCCTCGGGGAATGATCATCCCACCCACCAACAGGGGACTCAGGGGAACCCAGGTGGAGGTCTGGGTCTTCGTGGACGATGCGGGCCGAGTGGTTCCGGACTCCACGCGGCTGGAGCCGCCCACATCCGACCGTCGGTTCAACGATCAACTGATCCGGGAGGCGGCCCAGTGGCTCTTCCAACCGGCCCGGAGGGGCAGTGAGACCGTGGCTTCCTGGTTTCCATACACCATCACGATGTGAGAGCCTCGTCACTTATTCCCCCTTCGCCGGAGCCCCCTTCAGCCCCATGGACCTTCTTCCAGCCCTGATCCCATGATCTCGGTTTCCAATCTGGCCATGGGTTTCGGTGGCCGCACGCTCTTCTCCGGCGCTTCGTTCCAGTTGAATCCCGGGGAACGATACGGACTCGTGGGGGCCAATGGCTCCGGCAAGACCACCCTGCTCAAGATCCTGGCGGGAGAGACGTCACCGTCCGAGGGTTCCGTGGCCATCCCCGGGCGGCTCCGGGTGGGGACGCTGAAGCAGGACCACTTCGCCTTCCAGGACGAGTCCGTCCTGGACGTGGCGCTCATGGGGAACCGGGAGTTGTGGGATGCCCTGGTGGAACGGGAGCAGATCCTGGCTCGGGCCGAGGAGTCCTTCGACGCCGATGCCTACGCCCGGGTCGAGGAGGTGGTGCAGCTCCACGACGGGTATACCGCCGAGGCCCGGGCCGCCACCATCCTGGAGGGACTCGGGATCCCCACGGAGGTGCACCGGAACCCCATCTCCACCCTCTCCGGCGGCTTCAAGCTCCGGGTGCTACTGGCGCAGGTGCTGGCGGGGAATCCCGATGTCCTCCTCCTGGACGAGCCCACCAACCATCTGGACATCCTTTCCATCCGCTGGTTGGAAGAGTTCCTGGCCAACACCCGGGGGCCTCTCGTGGTCATCTCCCACGATCACCGCTTCCTGGACAATGTGGCCACGCATATCCTGGACGTGGATTACGAGACGGTCCTCCTTTACCCGGGTGGCTATTCCGATTTCGTGACGGCCAAGACCGATGAGCGGGAGCGACGGGAGAAGGAGCTGGCGGGCCGGGAGAAGGAGATCGCCCATCACCGACGCTTCGTGGACCGGTTCCGGGCCAAGGCCAGCAAGGCCCGACAGGCCCAGAGCAAGCTGAAGCTCATCGAGAAGCGCGCCGGGGAGCTGGAGGATCTTCCGGAGACCTCCCGGCGCTACCCCACCTTCCGCTTCGATCCCCAGCGTCCCAGTGGGAAGGATGTACTCAAGGTACGGGGCATTCGGAAGTCGTTTGATGAGCGGGAGGTGTTACCGGGGGTGGACCTGGATGTGGCCCGAGGGGATCGATTGGCGATCCTGGGGCCCAACGGGATCGGGAAGTCCACCCTGCTCAAGATCCTGATGGGTGAACTGGATCCCGATGGGGGAGAGGTGGAGTGGGGATACGAGACCCATCCCGGATACTTTTCCCAGAATATCCGGGAGCGTTTCGGTGAACCGAACCAGACCGCCGAGGACTGGATCTGGCGTCACTGCCCCGGCAAGGATCGTGGGTTCGTGCGGGGGCACATGGCTCTCATGCTCTTTTCAGGTGACGACGCCCTGCGCAAGGTGGGAACCCTCTCCGGTGGGGAGGCGGCGCGCCTGGTGTTCAGCCGGCTGGCGCTGGAGCGGCCCAACGTCCTGATTCTGGACGAGCCCACCAACCACCTGGACATGGAGGCCATCGAGGCGTTGGTGGAAGGCGTGGACGAGTTCGAGGGAACCCTCATCTTCGTGTCCCACGACCGATGGTTCGTGGAGCAGCTCGCCTCCCGGATCCTGGAGATCACCCCCGACGGAATCAGGGACTACCGCGGAAGCTACGAGGAGTACGTGGAGCGCCGGGGGCACGACCATCTGGACGCCGAGAAGGTGGTTCTCAAGCAGAAGCGGGAGGAAGCGGATCGGCGTCGGACCTCATCCAACGGCAATGGGACCGGATCCGGGAAGGCCCGTCGTCGTGGGCGGGACGAGGCCGCGCACCGGAGTCGCCTGAAGGATCGATCGCGGGAGGTCACGAGGCTCGTGGATGAAGCCGAAGCCCGCCTCGGTGAGATCGACGAGACCTTTCTGGATCCGGAGTATTTCCAGACCACTCCCCCGGAGGAAGTTCGGGCGCTGGAGGCGGAGCGGGAGCGCCTCGTGGGGAAGGTGGACAAGCTGATGCAGGAGTGGGAGCAGGTGGAACGATCACTGGAGGAGGCCCGATGATGAAGGCATGGCTGGTGCTGATGGTGGGGCTGGGCGTGGTCGGAGCTTCCGAGCGACCGGCGGCAGCGGAGGCCGTGCCCACCATGAGCGAGACGCGGGCGGACTTCGTAGCGGATCACCCTGGATGGACAGGCCCCGTATCGGCACAGGCCGTTGGCGACACCCTGGGCCTTCCGGATGGATTTCCCGATAGCTTCCCCATTCTGGCAGCAGGAGGCAGGATTGCCGGCGTCATGGAGGTTCCCACCGACATCCTGGAAGGCCGGATCCAAGGCACGTACACCATCGTGAGTGTGGCGCTGGACCGGGAACTCCGGGAGGCCCATGGGATCTACCGTGAGGCCCTGAAGGCCGCCGGGTGGGAGATCGACGAGGCCGTGACCCACGACGGATCCCGCCCCGGGATCCCCACGGTGGCCTTTACCGGCCCCGGATACGTTGGAGACATCCGGTTCGAGACCGTGACCGGCTTTCTCCTGGCGACCATCCACATGCGAACGGAGGAGGCGGTTCCCCCGGAGCGCTGGGCGGTCCGGAGGTAGCCGCCGATCTGGCCTGTGGGGCGCGGGGGCGTTTCGGTTTTTCTCCAGCGCCAATGGCGCACGGAAGGTGCCGGGCTCCGTCGGGGTCTGGCGGCTGTCCTGCTGGCGGCCGTCACCGGCATACTGGCGGGACTCTCCCTGGCGGCCGCCCAGGAGACCCTGGAGCGCCTTCCCGGCCTCCTCCTCCTGGTGCCGGCCGCCATCGACATGCGGGGGAATATCTACGGTGCGCTGGCCTCCCGCCTGTCCACCGCACTTCATCTGGGCACCTACGACTTCAGCGTTCGTCGCCGGAGCTTCCTGGGGCGGCAGGCCGAAGCGACGACCCTTCTCACACTGGCCACGTCTGTACTCATCGCCCTGGTCGCCTGGGTCTTCGGTGTCGTCTTCGGATTGGATCCCATCCCCATCTGGAAGCTGGTGGTCATCGCGGCGGTCGGTGGAGGTCTGGCGTCGGCGGTGCTCCTCGCGGTCACCATCGCCCTTTCGTGGGTGGCGCGCCGTCAAGATTGGAACATGGACGACGTGGGGGCGCCCACCATCACCGTCTTCGGGGATGTACTCACCATTCCCGCGCTCCTCCTGGCGTCGCTGCTCGTGGAGTTTGAGGCGCTGGCCATCGTGTTGGGCCTGGCTCTGACGGGCATGGGCGTGTGGGCTGTGGCCTGGGGGTGGCTCCATTCGGATGGGCTGGTCCGGCGGATCGTCCGGGAGTCCACGATCCCGTTGACGTTCGCGGTGGGCGTGGGGGCAGTGGCCGGCACCGTCCTGGAGCTTCGCCTTGAGGTCTGGATCTCGACCCCTGTTCTTCTCATCATGATCCCGTCCTTCATCGCCAACTGCGGGTCCCTGGGAGGTATCCTTTCGAGTCGCCTGTCGTCCCACCTGCACCTGGGGCTCATCCGACCTCGCTTCATTCCGGAGCGCGGAGCCCTGGAGGATGTGGGAGTGGTGTTCTTCTTCGCCCTCGCGGCATTCACGGCTATCGGGATTTCGGCCTGGGGAGCGACTCGCATATTCGGCTATGTGGCGCCGGGTCTGGGGGCCGTGGTGGGCCTGAGCCTTACGGCGGGCCTGATTTCGACGCTGTTCCTTTCGGTGGTGGCCTATGCCGTGGCCACCGCCTCGGTGCACTTCGGGCTGGATCCCGACAATGAAGGGATCCCCATTGTGACCTCCGTCATGGATCTTCTGGGACTCATGACTCTGGTGGTAATCTCCATCCTGCTCTGGGGAGGATGATGGTATGACCATGGAGAGACGCTCTGTGAAGGACCTCCTCGTCATGGCGAAGGATGAGGCGGAATTGATCGTGGATCTGGCTTACGCCGCCGTCTTCTTCGACGATGGGGATCTGGCCGCGGAGGTCTTCAGATTGGAGGTTGGGATCGGGGAGGTCATCGACGAGTTGCGGATGATCTGTCTGATGGCGGCCCGGACCCGGCAAGACGCCGAGGGACTGGCGGGGGTCCTGGCCCTGGCTTCTTCCATCGAGACCATTGCCGATTCGGCCGAAGACATCGCTCAGGTGGTGATGCGGGGCCTGGGGGTACCGAGCCAGCTCCGGGATGATCTGTGGCATGCCGAGGAGGTGGTGGCCCGCCTGGAGGTCCGGGAGGGGAGCCCCATGGCAGGGATACCGCTTCGGGAACTGGGCCTGCCTGCGGGCACGGGGATGTGGCTCATCGCCATCCGACGGGGTGAGGGATGGATCTTCGGGCCGGGTGGAGGGGAGACCCCCCGGCAGAACGACATGCTCTTTGTGCAGGGACCGCGTGAGGGAGTCGACCTGGTGGGGAGGCTGGCCGGCCTTCCTCCTCGGGATCAACCGATTCCGAAGACGCCGTCATCTCTCTCCCCTCCGGATCGGACCATCCTCTCCCATCTGGATCGGGCCGTGGATCTCGTGGTCGAACTCAAGAACACCAGCGAGATGGCGGTGGGATTGGCCTATTCCGCCATTCTGCTCCGGGATCGCCGCCTGGCCCAGGAGGTGGCAGCGCTGGAAGAAGTCAGCGATGGACTTCACGACGAACTGGAGGGATGGGTGCTACGGGCCGCGGCCGAGTTGGAGAACCCCGAAGAGCTGCGAGGCCTGATTCACATTTCGGCGGCGTCGGAACGGATCGTAGATGCCGCCCGGGCCATGACCCGCTTGGTGGAGGTCGAGGTCCCCCCCCACCCCATCATTGCCAGGGCCCTGGCCGAAGCGGAAGAGGTGGTGGTGGAAGCTCGGGTGGAGGAGGGTTCCGCTGCCGTGGACCGGTCGCTGGGGGAGCTTCGTCTGCACCTGGAAGCGGGAATGGAGGTCATGGCCATCCATCGCCATGGACGGTGGGTCCATCGACCGCGGCCTCCCAGGATCCTGGAGCCCGGTGACCGCCTCCTGGCCCTGGGACCCGCCGAGGGGGCGGTCCGCTTGCGGGTTCTGTGCGGTGACCGGCGACCCGTGGGCGAGGGAGGGTGGGCAGAGCCCGAAGACGCGGTCTAGAGTTCCACGATCCTCCTCAGGAACTCCCGGACCTCCACCGTGTCCTGGAGTTGGTAGGAGGCGTGGGTAGGCCGCGGCGTCTCCGTTACCACCACCCCCAGACCTTGATCGCCAAGGATCCGGAAGGCGTCCTCATCGGTGGTATCGTCGCCCACATAGAGAGGCAGGATGTCGTCGCCGTCCAGACCCAGCGCCTCCTGCAGCCACAGGATCGCCTTCCCCTTGTCCCAGTCCATGTCCGGTCGGATCTCGAAGACCTTCTTGCCGTCCGCTACCTGTAACTCGGGGTGGTTGGAGACGGCGGAACGGACCGTCTCCTCGACCCGGGCCACCTCGTCGTCCGCCACCATGCGGTAGTGGACCGCCACGGTGAACCGCTTGGGCTCCACCACGGTGCCGTCCACATCCGATAGTTCGTCTTCGAAATGCCGGGTCAATTCCTCCACAAGGGGAAGGACCTCGGCCGCTGCCTCATGTCGGATGGGCTCGTCTGTTCCCCCGTCCGTGGAACCGGCGGTCTCGATATCGTAGCCATGGCTCCCGGCGTAGTTCAGACCGTCCACGCCCACCAATCGGGCCACATCGTCCCGGCCCCGCCCACTCACCACCGTGGTGGGGTACCGGTCCGCCAGATCCCGCACCACTGCTTGCGTGTCCGGGGGGATCACGGCCTGGTCCGGTCGTGAGACGATGGGGGTGAGGGTCCCATCGTAGTCCAGGAAGATGGCCGGACGGAACGAGCGGAGTCGCTCCGCCAGAGCCGGCCAATGCTCCAGGGCAGATGGGCGCCGCTCATCACGGGCGCTGAACCAGGCATCCAGGAGGTCCAGCGTCAGCTCCCCCATGCCCTCCCGGGTCACGGCCAGGTGAGCGCCGGAGTCTCGCAGGGCGATTCGGTGGGCATGGTCCTCGGCAACCCCCACCACCAGCCCGAATTCGCCCCGCCGGCCCGCCTCGATACCGGATCCGGCGTCCTCGAAGACGATGCTTCGGTCCGGGGCGGCACCGATGCGTCGAGCCGCTTCCACGAACATATCCGGGTCCGGTTTACCGGAGAGTCCCAACTCCCGCAATGTCTCGCCATCCACCCGCGCCTCGAAGAGATCCAACAGCCCGGCTCGCTCCAGGATCTTTCGACAATTCCGGCTGGACGAGGCTACGGCGACGCGGAGGCCGGCCCCCTTCAGTTCCCCGATCAGTTCCACCGTGCCCTGGATGATCTCGGCGCCCTCCTCATCCAGGATCCGGTTGAAGATCCGGTCCTTCCCATTGGCCAGACCACAGACGGTCTCGGTGCCGGGTTCATCGTCGGGGGTGCCGAAGGGGAGATGGATGCCCCGGTGCTCCAGAAAAGCCCCCAGACCCTGGTAGCGGGGCTTTCCGTCCACGTGGTCCCGGTAGTCTTCCGGGAGACGGAAGGGAGAGAGGCCATCGCCGGCATCGGGGGTCCGTTCCCGCAACTGAGCCAGGTATTCGTCGATCAGTTCCTTCCAGGCTACGGCGTGGACCTTGGCGGTGTCGGTGATGACCCCGTCCATGTCGAAGATGGCGGCATCGAAGTGGAACGTCTGGCTCATGGCGATTTCAGGAAGTGGTCTGGGAGGTTGGGAGCTGCCATGACCCATGGCCTGGCTCCCTTCGGGACTCTGAGTACAACGCACCGACAACGGGAGGTCAACCCGTGAGGGCTCCGTTCGGCCGGGGGCGGCGGTTCCTTCAATCCGAACCTGCCGCGGCCGGTGTGCCAGGAATGGCCGCCGGGAGGGATACCCCGAGGGCACTACCCAGCGCACTCCACTCCCGGACCCACCAGCGAGAGTCCCCGTCCCCGTCGGCAGCTCTTTGCACACGGATGGGGTAGTCCGATTCCAGAAGGCGAAAATAGATGTTCTGGGCTTTCCAGAGGTCGGTGGCAAACGGGAGGGAGCGGATGAAGTCCATGACGCGTCTGACCCGGATGATCCGATCCGCATCGTCAGGGGCCTCAGCTACCCGTTGGAGAAGACGTTCCACTGCCGAGCCCGCGGCGAGCCCGAGTACCTCGCGATCGACCCGAAGACCGGTGAGCTTTGCCTCGTGGAAGAGGCTCTCCAAGTGAACCGGATCGGGCTCGGCTTCACCGAGGGCCCGCTCTAGCCGGGTGTTCAGAATGAACTCCCCCGCCGCTCGGAACGGGCGCGGCTGAGGGATGTCCAGATCGGCCAGGAACCGCATGAGGGGCATCCGGTTCTCATAGAGGGTTCCCATGGTTCGCTCAGCTCCTTCCAGGGAGGCCTGCAGGATCCGGTTTACCACCCGTTCCTGCTCATCCCGGAAGAGGGAGTTCAGCGAATAGGTCGAGGCATCAAAATCCCGGTCCAGCATCCGGATGATGTCCAGGTTGGACCCCTTCTCGAAGGCCTCTACCATGGTGGTGACCCGCTCCTTGTGAGCCGCCATATCCTGGAAGGGGCGGACACCTCCCACCAGGTGATGATCGCCCATGTGCAGTACCCCGTAGCTGTACCGTTCCATTCCACGGGTGATCACGGACGTCACCCGCAGGCGCCCCACATCGAAGCGAACTCCTCCTGCGGTGAGCCGCTGGTGCTCATCCACCTTCACCGTATAGCAGTAGATTCGGTGGGTGGTGCCGATGCCGTTCCGGCCGTTCCTGAAGATGGATGAGACGACGTGGTGGGCCCCAACCCGGTCCAGTCCCATGCGTTCGGGCATGATCCGGGTACGGTACAGCTCCTCGCCGGACCCCAGGCCTGTGACGCTGCTCCGTGCCCGGCTCAGGAGTCGCAGGAAGCTCTCCTCGATCTCGTCATCGAAGAGGATGCCATGAAGTTGGATGGCCCGGGCCGCGTACCGCAGCACCTGCAGGGTCTCGATCCGACCCAGATCATCGAAGAACCAGCCGCAGCTCGTATACATGAGCATGGCGTTGCGCTGGAGCTCCAGAAGCTTCAGCGCCTGGACCGTCTCGTCCCGATCCAGGGGTCTTCCTGCTTCTCGTTCCAGGAACGCATGGACATTCTCCGATTCCCGATTCAGTACGACCTCGATGTAGCGGTCCCGACTTCCCCACGGGTCCGGCAGAAGGTCTGCACACCCACGCTCGTAGGCCGGACCCAGGGTGTCCCGAAGATGGTCAAGCGCTTCCCGGAGGGGCTTTCGCCAACTCTGTCTCCATTCCGTGTTGGTTCCGGTGCTGCAGCCACAGTCCGAACGCCACCGTTCGACGCCATGGACACAGCTCCATGACGAGTCTTCCAGTACCCGTGCTTCCCAGGTGGGCGGATGCCGTTCCAGGTATTCCGGGTAGTTGGTCAAACGGACGTCCGGGGACTCCTGGATGATCTTGAGGGCGTAGGAGAGGGCCATCTCTCCGTGCCGATGATGGTGTCCGTACGTCTCGCCGTCGGTGGCGATATGGCTCAGGGAGCCCGGTCCTCGAATCCCGCCCCCGGCGTCCACCAGGCGCCGAGCCAGAGTGTGGCCATCGCTGAGGAGGCGCTCGAAGGCTACGGCCCTGGAGAGCCCCCCGTCGTAGAAGAAGGCCGCGATGCTCCGGCCTGAGGGGAGTGGCACACGATAGGCCCGTGACGGGTCCACCCGCTCGCCGCGTACATCGATCCAGTTCTCCCGGTCGGGAGGGCGCACCGCCTCGGCCTGCCGCGGCGCCAGGACGGTGAAACGGATGCCCGCTTCGGCCATGAGTTCCAGCGACTCCACATCCACCGCGGTCTCGGGGAGCCACATTCCCTGGGGGAACCGACCGAAGCGCGCCTCGAAGTCCCGGATTCCCCACAGGATCTGGGTCCGCTTGTCCCGGCTGTTCGCCAGGGGGAGGATCAAGTGATTGTAGGCCTGCGCCATGGCCGAGCCGTGTCCACTGAAGTGCTCGGCGCTCATCCGGTCCGCATCCAGAATGGCCTGGTAAGTATCCGGAGCCGCCTTCTCCATCCACTGAAGGAGGGTCGGCCCGAAGTTGAAGCTGATGCGGGCGTAATTGTTCACGATACGGGAGATGAGTCCCCGCTCATTCAGAATCCGGGAGAAGGCGTTGTGCGCGTAGCACTCCTTGTCGATCCGTTCGTTCCAGTCGTGGTAGGGGTGCGCCGACTCCTGGCGGAGGATCTCTTCCAGCCAGGGGTTCTCCCGCGGCGGCTGATAGAAGTGCCCGTGGATGCAGACGTAGCGTTCGCTCACGATATCCGACTCATGGGTAATGGCGTTTCGAGCCCTGCTCCCCAGACCCCGGTCCGGGTCAATCGGTGGGCCGGAGAACCACCGTGGAGAGGGGAGGAAGTGTCAGAACCACCGAATGATCCTGTCCGTGGAACGAAATGGGTACTGCATCGACACCCCCCAGGTTGCCCCAGCCCCCGCCACCATAGACATGGGCATCCGTGTTGAGGATCTCCGCCCAGCGACCCCCGCCCGGGACTCCAATCCGGTGATTCTCCCTGGGAATCGGCGTGAAGTTGAACACCGCCAGAAGGGGTGCCGACTCTCCTCGCGGATCCCTGCGAAGGAAGGCCAACACGCTCTGCTCCCGGTCGCTGGCATCGATCCAGTCAAAGCCCTCGGGCTGGAAATCTCCTCGGTGTAGCGAAGGATCTCCACGGTACAGTGCATTGAGGTCCCGGACCAGACGCTGGATTCCCCGATGTCCGGGTTCCTCGAGGAGGTGCCAGTCGATTCCTCCCTCGTGATTCCACTCGGACCACTGACCGATCTCACATCCCATGAAGAGCAACTTCTTTCCAGGCTGAAGGAATTGCCAACTCAGGAGGAGGCGGAGATTGGCCCGCTTCTCCCAGTCATTACCCGGCATCCGCCTCAGGAGCGACCCCTTGCCATGCACCACCTCATCGTGGGAGAGCGGAAGCATGAAGTTCTCGTTGAAGGCGTAGAGGCCGCGGAAGGTGAGTTCTTCCTGATGGTGTCGGCGGTGAATGGGATCTCTGGAGATGTACTCGAGGGAGTCGTGCATCCAGCCCATGTCCCACTTCATCCCGAACCCCAAACCTCCCAGGTAGATAGGGCGGGACACCATGGGCCAGGCCGTGGACTCCTCAGCGATGGTGTGGACGTCGGGATAGGCGCCGTAGATCTCGGTATTGAGGCGGCGGAGGAAGTCGATGGCCTCGAGGTTCTCCCGCCCGCCGTAGCGATTGGGGATCCACTCGCCCTCCTTCCGGGAGTAGTCCAGATAGAGCATGGAGGCCACGGCATCGACACGGATCCCGTCCACGTGGTAGTGGTCAAGCCAGAAGAGAGCGCTGCTCAGGAGGAAGGATCGGACCTCGTCACGTCCGTAGTTGAAGATGGCGCTCTCCCAATCCGGGTGAAAACCCTGGCGGGGGTCCGAATGCTCGAAGAGGTGGGTACCGTCGAAGAAGCCCAGGCCATGTTCATCGGTGGGGAAGTGGGACGGGACCCAGTCCAGGATCACCCCGATCCCGGCCTGGTGCAGGGTGTCGACCAGGAACATGAAGTCCTGCGGAGAACCCTGGCGGCTGGACGGAGCGAAGTACCCGGTGGTCTGGTACCCCCACGAACCGTAGAAGGGATGCTCCATCACCGGAAGGAGCTCCACATGGGTGAATCCCAGCTCCTTCACGTATCCAGCCAGTTCGGGGGCCAGTTCACGGTAGCTGCGGAACCGGCGGGGCTCCGACGGATCCCGACGCCACGACGCCAGATGCACCTCGTAGACGGAGATGGGACCGTCGGCGGCGGCCTTGCGCCCCCGGCTCTCCATCCACTCCCCATCGCTCCACTCATACTCCAGATCCCACACCACCGAAGCGGTGGCCGGAGGGACCTCATGGCGGAAGCCGTAGGGATCGGCCTTCTGCACCGTGTACCCCGCCACCCGGGACCGGATGTGGTATTTGTAGACGCTTCCCCGACCGGCCTCGGCAATGAATCCCTCCCAGATCCCCGAGCCTCCCCGGGGCTCCAGGGGATGCTGTCCAGGAGACCAGCCGTTGAAGTCGCCCACCACCGAGACCTCCTCGGCATTGGGCGCCCATACGGCGAAGTGCACGCCGGGTCGCTCCGGGTCCGCGGAGAGCTGTGCTCCCAGCTTCCGGTAGAGCCTCAGGTGGGACCCCTCATTGAAGAGATAGAGATCCTCGTCCGACAGGAGGGACGTCTCCGAGGAGGCCTCGGGTTCGTCGGGGGTAGGTTCCGTGGAGGGATGGCGATGGGGCACGTCTGGACTCCTTTGCTCTGGGACAACGTCTTCCGAAGGTGCAGCACCGGGTCGGGGAAGACCGGATGTGGATCCCGCCAGGCGACGGGCGCGATCCAGCGTTCTGAGGGACGCAGCAACCGCCGGCGCCCGGGTGAAGGCTTCCAGGGGGAATCGCGCCCTGCGGCTCCAGTTCCAGTCCCCCGATGTCCCCGGCTGATTCTGGGGACGATCTTCCAACCAGAGGTCTTCCAGATTCACCACCACCACACCGGCGGGACTCTTCCCCAACCACGAAAGTACCCGCCGCAAAACCTCCAGGGGATCCCGCCCCGAGTCGGCTCCGGGCGCGGTGTTTCCATGGAAGGCGCGGAGGCCCGCCCGGATTCCCTCTTCCCGCCAGAGCGCCGCGAAGGGCGGGGTATCGTGGGTCCCCACACCGGCCACCGACCCCGGAGGAACCGTGCGCATGGCGCCCGGCCGCCGCCGGGAGAACTCGAAAGGCACCACGTACATCCTGCGAAGCCCCCGGCGGTCCATCTCTGTGCGGATCTCCGGGGGGACCGTACCGAGATCCTCCCCCACCAGGATCGTCCGGTGGCGGTGCGATTCCAGCGCCAGGACGGCGTACAGCTCCTCGGCGGGGTACCGGACGTATGCTCCCCTGGCTGCCGACTCTCCCGGTGGTACCCAGTAGAGCCGGTGAAGCCCCATGACATGGTCGATGCGAAGGATCCGGGCATGGGGGAGCAGACGGTCCAGAATCCGGCGAAGGTGCCCATATCCCTCCCTGCGAGCGGCTTCCGGAAGGATGGGAGGAAGGCCCCACCCCTGGCCCTCCTCGTGGAACCCGTCCGGGGGAGCCCCCAGGGAGGCGCCCTCTGCGAAGAGACCCGGATTGGCCCACAGGTCGTACCCCGACGGGTGGGCACCCAGGGGGAGATCCAGGTACAGCCCCGCCTCCTGATTCGACCGAGGAAGGACCTCGTCCAGCTGATGGACGAAGCGAAACTGGGCATAGAGGTGGCGGCGGAATGCCACTGCATCGGGGACGCTCTCGGGAATCCCCCGGGTCCTCCACCCCTCCGGCCAGCCCCGCCAGTCTCCCGCCCCGGCCTCCACCACCCCGCGGAAGGCGGCGTAGCGGGGCGCATCGGGGTATCGGCGAAGAAACCGCCTGAAGTGGGTCTCGCCCAGGTCTTCCAGGCGGGCAGCCTCCGGGAGCGTCCGGGCCCAGACCGCGGAAAGGTGATCCAGGAGCCGGCGCTGGAGATCCCATGCCTCCCGGTAGGGAACCTGATCTCCCTGCCGGATGCGGGCCAGAAGACCGTCGGCCTCCGCGGACGCCAGGAGGTCCCGGGCTTCCGGCGATGCCTCCCACTCCGGGACCCGGGTGGGATCCAGGTACAGCTCATTCCAGAAGAGCCGGCTCACCGGTGCGTAGGGGCTGGGCTCCAGGGGCTCATCCAGAAAGGCTGCCATGAGGGGCAGCGTGGCCACCGAGGCGCCGCCCTCCTCCTCCACCCATCGGAGGAGCTGCTCCAGATCGGTGAGGTCGCCCACGCCCCGACTCCGCCGGGAGCCCAGGGCATACAGAGGGAGGAATGCACTCCACTCGGGCCGGGCGGCACCCTCTGCCCCGAATACCCGGCGAGGAGCCACGATGAGGAGCCCTTCGCCCTCCCCCTTTGCCCCCCCTCCGCCGGGCCGGCGAAGGCGGATGCGGTGGTAGCCCATGGCCGGAGCCAGGGGAAGGGCGATCCCTCCCTCCTGAACGCGCCCGGTGAACTCCACGGCCTCGGCGTCCCCGGCCCCGGTGAGCTCGAGACGTACCTCCACCACCTCACCATCGCCGAGGCCTACCCCAGCCCTGATCCGCGAAGCGGAACCCTCCCAGAGCACCTGCACTGGTTCCAGGAGGGTTCCGGCCCGCTCGGCCTCGATTCTGCGAAGGGTCAGCGCCGCGTCGGCCTCGTTCTGCACCGGATGGCCCATGGCCCCCAGGAGCGCCTGAATGGTCTCCAGGGGCGGCTCCACCTCCTTCTCGAACCCGTCCCGATGCCGGAGTTCCAGGCCGCAGGCCCTGGCCAACGCCCTGAGCGCGTCGCCGGGGGCGCCGCTCCCGGGCGTTCCCATGCCGCTGTCCCGACCCAACCTAGATCTCCTCCTCTTCGTCCACTTCGGCGTCTTCCAGGAGTCCCACGATGCCCGAGAGCGGGATCCAGGCCCATTCCGGTCGGTTGTTCAATTCGTAGCGGAGCTCGTACAGCGCCTTCTCCAGGACAAAAAGGTCCAGGAGGCGTCGCCGGGCCCGGGAGCGCACCGGGAGGAGGGCCTGGATGCCGGGGGTCTCCAGGTACCCGGCCAGGAATTCCACCGAGACCCAACCACTCCAGAATCGGGCGAGGCGTCGTGCCCGGGGGTCCGAGGCGTCGGAGATGAGCCCCTGTTCCGGGAGATCCCGGAGGATGGCCCAGGCGGCGTAATCGAAGGACCGGATCATCCCGCCCACATCCCGGAGCGGCGAGCGCTTGATGCGGCGTTCGCCGATGGGGCGGTCCGGTTCCCCCTCGAAGTCGATGATCTGGAAGTCCTTCCCCGTGAAGAGGACCTGGCCAAGGTGATAGTCCCCATGGACCCGGATCCGCCGTCCGTCGAACTTCCGCTCCAGGAGGGCCTGGAATCGCTCCAGCAACTGCGGCCGCGAGCGGAGGATCGCCGAGGCCATCTCCGCCTCTTCCTCGCCCAGCGAGCTGATCCGGGCCGCCAGACCCTGCATGGACGTGCCCAGGAGGTTCCGGATGGACTGATAGAGGGAGCGCTGGTACAGGGTGGAGAAGGGTTCGGGCCGGAACGCCTCGCTCTCCGGCCGCGAGGCCAGCGCCACATGGAGCTGAGCGGTCCGGGTGCCGATCCGACGTGCCGAATCCAGGTAGGGGCCGACGAGGAGGTGGACGTCCTCCGGGAGTTCCCCGTTTGCCGCGCGACGCTGGGCCAGGGCCAGGATGTTGCCGGCCAGCGGCAACTCGTCGATCTCCGACGGTGACGCCAGGGCGGTCTCGAAATAGCGTCCCAGCGCGTCCCGGGTGAACTCCCAGGCATCTCCCTGATTGGGGACGAAGCGATGGATGACCGCGCAGGCGGCCCGGGCCCTCTCTCGCCCTTCGAACTCCAGGGTGCCCACCATCTCAGGGGTTCCGTCGAAGCCCACTTCCTGAAGAAGCTGCCCGATTTCACGGTCCGGGTTGATTCCGGTCTCGATCCGGCGGAAGAGCTTCAGGATCAACTCACGATCGAAGACAACGGAGGTGTTGCTCTGCTCGGCCCGACCGGGAACGGGCGTGCGCTCGCCGGGCTCGTCACCCAGGAGTTCGGACGCCGGGATCAGGGGGAGTCCCCTCAGTTGGACCCGGTCTCCCCGGAGGCTGTCGCCGTGAGCCACGGTACGAAGGAGGAATCGGGAGAGGTTGGGGTCGAAGCTCCCGTCGAATACCACCCCCTCCTCAGGCTCGCCTGTTCCAACGGCGGTCCGCCAGACCACGGCGCCGGGGTGTTCCTCCATCACGTCCTCCGCCATCTCCCCGGTGGCATGGGCCAGGGGGATCAGGTAGATCTCGGGATCCTGCGCCACATACTCCACCTCGAGAAGGACGAGTCGACCCACCGAACCGTCGTCGCCCAGGGGGATGGCATCCAGGATCTCGCCCTTCCGCACCACCCGCCCCTTCCCGGCGAACCAGCGCTGACTGCGCAGGAACTCCACCAGGAGCGGCTCCACCTTACGCCGCCGCCGTCCGTCCAGGACGTCGTCCCAGCGGTGCCGCGATCGCACCGCCACCAGTTGGCCGGGATCCCGCTCGGCGGCGGGGCGAACGTCCCGGCGGTCCAGGAGTGCCTCTTCCGTTTCCAGGGAGAACCAGAGGAATCCATGGGGCGGAAGGGTCAGGGAGTATGGCTCGTCTTCCTCGATCTCCGGGAAGGTGGTATGCCCGAAGAGTTCCAGGGGAATGCGGCCGGCGTGTTCATCCAGCTCCAGGGAGACGGGCTGGGCGAAGCGCGAGAGGTTCGCCACCACCAGGATGGTCTCATCCCCATGCTGCCGGATGAAGGCCACCACCTTCCCGTTGTCGTGCTCCACCCAGTCCAGCGTGCCCCGCCCGAAGGCCTGGTGGCGCTTCCGCAGCGCGATGAGGCGCCGTGTCCACCACAGAAGCGATGTGGGGTTGCGCTGCTGCGTCTCCACATTCACCGCCTCATAGTGATACTCCGGGTCGATGATGACCGGGAGGAAGAGGCGCTGGGGGTTGGCCGATGAGAAGCCCGCATTGCGATCTCCCGCCCACTGCATGGGCGTCCGTACCCCGTGCCGGTCGCCCAGGTAGAAGTTGTCACCCATCCCGATCTCGTCGCCGTAGTACAGGATGGGTGTACCCGGCAGGGAGAGGAGGAGGGAGTTCAGGAGTTCGATCTGCCGCCGGTTGTTCTGCAGAAGGGGCGCCAGGCGACGCCGGATCCCCAGGTTGATGCGGGCCGTGGTGTCTTCGGCGTACACCCGGTACATGTAGTCCCGCTCCTCGTCGGTCACCATCTCGAGGGTCAACTCGTCGTGGTTGCGCAGGAACAGCCCCCACTGACACCCCTCCGGGATCTCCGGCGTTTGGTCCAGGATGTCCCGGATGGGGAAGCGGTCTTCCATGCGCGCCGCCATGAAGAGCCGGGGCATGAGGGGGAAGTGGAAGTTCATGTGGCATTCGTCCCCGTCCCCGAAGTAGGCCGCCGCATCTTCCGGCCACTGGTTCGCCTCGGCCAGAAGCATTCGGTTGGGGAAGTTGGCGTCCACATGGGCCCGGAGCTTCTTCAGGAAGACGTGGGTCTCCGGGAGGTTCTCGCAGTTGGTGCCCTCCCGCTCGTAGAGGTAGGGGATGGCGTCCAGGCGTAGCCCGTCCACCCCCATCTCGAGCCAGAAGTCCAGGATGGAGAAGAGCTCTTCCTGGACCCTGGGATTCTCGAAGTTCAGGTCCGGCTGGTGGTGGTAGAACCGATGCCAGAAGTACTGCCCCGCCACCGAGTCCCACGTCCAGTTGGAGGGCTCGAAGTCCTGGAAGATGATGCGGGTATCCCCGTACTTCTCCGGGTCGTCGCTCCAGACGTAGAAGTTCCGTTCCTCGCTGCCCTTCGGAGCCCGGCGGGCCCGCTGGAACCACGGGTGCTGATCCGACGTGTGGTTGATGACCAGCTCGGTGATGACCCGGAGTCCGCGGCGGTGTGCCTCGGCCAGGAAGTGCTGGAAATCCTCCAGCGTCCCGTAGTCCGGATTCACCTCCCGGTAGCTGGCGATGTCGTACCCGTCATCCCGGAGGGGCGAAGGGTAGAAGGGCAGGATCCAGAGGGCCGTCACCCCCAGCTCTTCCAGATAATCCAACTTGCTGGTGAGCCCCTTGAAATCTCCGATCCCGTCGCCGTTGGAATCCTTGAACGAGCGGACGTGCAACTCGTAGATGACGGCATCCCGATACCACTGGGGGTCGTCCACGATGACGGGGGCTTCTGTGTCGATGGCCCGGACGGCGGATCCGAATCTACGGGGCATGAAGGGGGTCTCCCAGGGTCAGGTGCCCCGAAATCGGGGCGGGTTGCTGGATGGGGGCCGTCGGATGACGGGCCTCCGGTTCGGGTCCTGCCGGTACGTCAGGCCACGGGCTCCCCGCCACGGGAGGGACGGAGCGGGTCGGGGCTGGGCGCCTCGATCCTGAAGATATGCGCCGGGCACACTCCGGGGTCCAGTCTGACGTAGTTGGGGCCGGGCCGCCACCGGTACCGACCTCCGGCGAGGAGGTCATGAACCTCGTACTCTCCCGTTCCCTCCATCCCCAGTGCAGCCAGATCCAGGTCGATCCAGCCACTCTGGACATGGTGGTGATCCATATTCACCACCACCACGATCCGGTCTCCTCCCTCCGGGCCGGTCTTGCTGAATGCCAGGAGCGTCTCGTTGTCCGACGGGTGGATGTGAAGACCGTCATCCCGCTGCAGCGGCGGGTTCTCCCTCCGGATCCGGTTCACCCGGGAGATGAACTCGGTCAGATTCCCGGGCCGATCCAGATCCCATGTCCGGACCTGGTACTTCTCCGAATCCAGATACTCCTCGCTCCCCGGATTCCGGGGGACGTGCTCCAGAAGCTCGAAGGGAGGACCGTAGATCCCGTAGTTGGCGGTGAGGGTAGCGGCCAGGACCAGGCGCACCATGAAGGCGGGGCGGCCGCCGGTCTGCAGCGTCTCGGTTAGGATGTCGGGTGTATTGGGCCAGAAGTTGGGACGGAAGAACTCCCGGACTCCCGGGGCGCGGAGTTCGCGCATGTACTGGGCCAGCTCCGGTCCCTTGTCACGCCAGGCGAAATAGGTGTAGGACTGGTGGAATCCGACCTTGGCCAGATGATACATTCTGCGCGGGCGGGTGAACGCCTCCGACAGGAGGATGACGCCCGGATCCACTTCCAGCAGTTCCTGGATCACCCACTCCCAGAAGGGAAAGGCCTTGGTGTGGGGGTTGTCGACCCGGAAGATCCGGACCCCCTGCCCCATCCAGAAGAGGAACACATCTCGAAGGCCGTCCCAGAGTGCCTCCCAGTCGTCGGTCTCGAAATCGATGGGGTAGATGTCCTCGTACTTCTTGGGTGGGTTCTCGGCGTAGCGGATGGAGCCGTCGGCCCGATGCCGGAACCACTGGGGGTGTTCCGTGACCCAGGGGTGATCCGGGGAGCACTGGAAGGCGACGTCCAGCGCCACCTCCAATCCCAGCTCCTCGGCCCGTGTCCGGAACGCCCGGAAGTCGTCCAGGGTCCCCAGTTCCGGGTGGACGGCCGTATGTCCCCCCTCCGGTCCCCCGATGGCCCATGGACTTCCCGGGTCTCCCGGGGCGCCGATGACCCGGTTGTTGGGCCCCTTGCGATTGGTTCGGCCAACCGGATGAATGGGGGGAAGATACACGACATCGAAACCCATTTCGGCGATGCGGGGGAGGGCCCGGGCCGCATCGCTGAAGGTGCCGTGCTCGCCTTCTTCCGAAGCTGTGGACCGGGGGAAGAACTCGTACCACGAGCTGAATCGGGCGCGCTCCCGGTCGACTCTGACCGACAGGCTGCGGCGGGGCCGCGTGGCCCGGGAACGGTCGGCGTGGGGCAGATAGAGGGGGGGAATGGTGTCGGTAAGCCGGATGGGGTCCTGGAGAAGAAGGGAGGGGTCGGCCAGGATCTCGGAATCCTGGGACCAGGCCTGCAACTTCTCGATCCATCCCTCCAGCTCCAGGGCCTCCTCACCCCGGGCCCGACCGGCCGCCGGGCGAAGGAGGGTCGCGCCTTCCCGGAGCTCCAGGGCAATGTCGGCGCCGCCCTCAATCCACCGCTCCAGTTCGGAGCACCATGTCGTGACCGGGTCCACCCACGCTTCCACCGTGTACTGGTACACCCCCAATTCCTCCAGGTCGAAGAACCCGACCCAGTGGTCGTTCCCCAGTGGATTCATGGGGATTTCACTCCACCGCCGGGAGCCCTTCCGGCGAAAGAGGAGGCGGGCTTCGATGCGATCGTGTCCGTCGGTGAACACGTCGGCCTGGACCTTGAATCGGTCGCCCACCACGCCCCTGGACGGGTATCGGCCGGCGTCGACCTGTGGTTGGATGTTCTCGATGCGAACCCGAAGTCGGCCCTCTTGGGGCTTGGGTGTCCGGGAGGGGGAGGAAGAAGAAGGTGGACTCACTGCGTCGGATCTCTTTTCTTGGGAGGAAGCTCAATGGCGTCGAGGCCGGCCGGGAAGTGCCCCGGCACCCTGCCCCATCGAATCTCAAAGGATCTCTCCGGAGAGAGAAGTGGGGGGCACTTACCGTCGGGGTTTGGGGGTAACTCTGCCTGTCGGAGCGTCTTGACCTGATTCCGTCCTGACCGTCTGACCTGGATGGCCGCATTCCGCCGGTCGGAACGCGACCCACGATTCCTTTACCGGAGCGCTGGATCATGGAGTCTGGATCCGCCAAGCACATGCCTGAAATCGCCGCTTTCACCATGGAAATCGGCCTTGAGTCGGAGATCCCCACCTACAGTGGGGGCCTGGGCGTCCTCGCCGGTGATACGGCAAAGGAGGCCGCCGACATGGGGTTGCCCTTTGCGGTCGTCACGTTGGCCCATCGGCAGGGCTATTTCCGTCAGGCCATCGGGTCCGATGGCCGGCAGACCGAATCGCCGGCCCCATGGGAGCCGGAGCGAAAACTGGAGGCCGTGGAGCCCACGGTGGAGGTCACCCTGGAGGGGCGGACCATTCAGGTCCGGGCCTGGCGCTACACCATCCGGGGGGTGCACAACCATGAGGTACCCGTCCTGTTCCTGGATACGGACGTTCCCGGAAACCGCGATGACGACCGGGCCATCACCAACCACCTGTATGGTGGGGACGAGCGACTCAGGCTCCGCCAGGAAGCCATTCTGGGAATCGGTGGGGTCCGGATGCTCCGGGCCCTCGGGAAGGACAAGCTGGGCACCTTCCACATGAACGAGGGGCATGCCGCCCTCCTGGCCGTGGAACTGCTCGGAGAGCTCGGGGCTCCCGGAGACATGAAGGCCGAGGAGGTGGAGAAGTCAGTGGAGGCCGTGAAGAAGCTCTGCGTCTTCACCACTCACACCCCGGTGGCCGCCGGCCACGACCGCTTCACTATCGGGATGATGCGATCGGTCCTGGGCGAAGAGGTGGGAGATCTCCTGGAAACCCTGGGGTGTGTCGAGAATGGGAAGGTGAACATGACCCACCTGGCCCTTCGGTTTGCCCGGTTCACCAACGGGGTGGCCCTGCGCCACGGTGGCGTATCCCGGGAGATGTTCCCGGGGCACCGGATCCACGCCATCACCAACGGAGTCCACGCCAATACGTGGGTGGGAGAGGCGCAGGCGGAGCTCTTCGATCGACATCTGTCCGGTTGGCGGAAGAATCCGTTTCTACTTCGCCACGCCGTGGCCATCCCCACCGACGAACTGAGAGCCGCCCACGCCGAGTCCCGGGATGCTCTCTTCCGCGAGGTGCATCGGCGGACGGGCCGCGAATTGAGCCCGGACCGGCTGACCATGGTGTTCGCACGGCGGGCCGCGCCCTACAAGCGAGCGGCCCTGGTGGTGTCGCGACCGGATCGCCTCCGTGAGGTGGTCCGACGCGGCGGACCGCTGCAGATCATCTATGCAGGCAAGGCCCACCCCCGGGACGAGCCCGGCAAGGAGTTGATCCGGCAGGTGGTACGAACCGGACACGACCTGGGAGAGGACCTGTCACTGGTCTACCTGGAAGACTACGACATGAGGCTCGGCGGACTGCTCACCGCCGGGAGCGACCTCTGGCTGAATATGCCGCGAAAGCCCCTGGAGGCGTCGGGGACCAGTGGGATGAAGGCAGCCATGAACGGCATCCCCTCTCTCAGTATCCTGGATGGGTGGTGGATCGAAGGGCACGTGGAGGGCGTCACCGGTTGGGCCGTGGACGAGAGTTGGCGCTCACCGGTGGACGACGAGCACGAGTTCGACTCCATGGTCCGAAAGCTGGAAGACACGGTCCTCCCCCTCTTCCACGGCGATCCGGAAGGCTGGGCCCACGTCATGCGGTCATGCATCGCACTGAATGGGGCTCACTTCCAATGTCGCAGGATGCTCCAGGAGTACGTGGACCACGCCTTCCTGGTGTGAGCAGCCGGCGCGGATGGGCTGGACCAGGGCACCCTGGGGGTCAGGGTATGGGAACGGTCCAGCCCTCCGCCCGGAGGCGGCTCCGGTGCCGATCCAGGAAGCGTTGGACGGCATCCATGGGAATGGCGAGGGTAATGCCGTACTGGATGTGCCTGGCCTCCTCCAGGAAGAGGGGCCCCTCATAGGGCTCCCAGGGCTCCCGGTCCTCCAGGGCGTCTTCGGTGGGTCGCAGACGCGGTTCGGTCCGGGCCGCCGCGGCCCGCGCCATGCCCACCCACTCCATCCCGGACCCGTCGCCGCGGATGGCCAGGATCACCCCGCCGCTCACCCCCTCATTCCAGAGGCCGTCCACTACGAAGGCTCCGGTGTGGATTCCCGCCGGGTCGCTGACGATCCCCCGTGTGACCATGGGGTAGCCGGCCGGGAAGCCCAGAACGTAGACGAAGGAGCCCCACGAAAGCCGATCCGGATCCCCGGCGGGGACCGGGAGGGGACGGGTGCCCGGGGGGAGTGGGTCCCCGCCCCGTTCCACCCCGATGATGGCAATGTCGCTGACGTCGTCGGTGGCCAGAACCTGGAAGGGCTCCAGTCCAGGCAGCCCCACGACCCAGTCCGCACGATGGGTCAGGATGGAGACACTACGGACTCGCCGGAGTCCACCGGGCACGGCCCGGCCGTCGCCGTAGAACTGGACGATGGTATCTGGAAGGTTCACTGCGTGGGCGGCGGTGACCATGATTGAGCGGCCGTCCTGGTGGCCCAGGAGGATGGCGGTGGCTGCTCGGGTCTGTTCCGTTTGCACCGTGTCAGAGGCCCCCATGAGGCTCTCCGGCAGGTCAAGGCGGGCCTCCAGGGGAGCGGTGGCTTCGTCGAAGATCCGGGTCTCATAGTTCCACGAGACCCTGATACGGACGAGAGATGAGAGAACCTGGTCCAACTCGTCCGAGGTGTCGGTGGAAGGAAAAGCCGTCTGGTAGAAGGCCTGGGGGACCAGGGGGCGATCGGCGGGAGCCTGGCGCAAGCACCCGGCCAGAACCATCGGTGCCAGCGCCAGTATGAGCCATCCGCCGAAACGGGGTGGGGACGAGAGGGGCATGTGTGCACCGGTCCCGGGAAAGGTGTCACCGATGGAAGGTCCAAGTATCTTGATGCTACCGTCGCCTTGGAGGGGCGACAAGACTCTGAACACGCACGCTTCAACGACTCCAGCAATTCGGAACCCATGGTCCCATCTGAGGACGCGTCAACGGCCGACACCAGGACTCCGACAAGGAAGACCGGATCTGTAACGCCGGACGGTGAGGAGGCATCCGGCGACGCCAAGGGGGAATCTCGCCGCCTCTGGCACGCCCTTTCCTCCGAGGAATGCCTCGAGATCCTGGGTACGGACCGGGAGTCCGGGCTCGAGCCGGGGGAGGCTGAGGAGCGGCTCCGGCGGGATGGGCCCAACCGCCTTCCCGAGCAGAAGCGTGAGTCGGCGCTGAAGCGCTTCTTCAAGCAATTCCACAACGTCCTCATCTACGTCCTACTGGCCGCCGCCCTCTTTACGGCCTTCCTGGGGGAGTGGATCGACACGGGGGTCATTGCCGCCGTGGTCCTGGTGAATGCCATCATCGGGTTCATCCAGGAGGGGAAGGCCGAGGAAGCGCTGGAAGGGATTCGTGGTCTGCTGTCTCCGGAGGCGGAGGTCGTCCGGGGAGGGAATCGCCGGACCATCCCCGCCGAGGAGCTGGTGCGGGGTGACCTGGTGCGTCTGGGGAGCGGAGACCGGGTGCCGGCGGACCTCCGGGTCCTGACGTCCCGTGACGCCCGGGCCGAAGAGGCCATGCTCACCGGAGAATCGGAGCCTGTCTCCAAGGGCTCGGATCCTGTGGAGGAGAAGGCCGGCGCCGGCGACCGGAGTTCCATGGTGTTCTCCGGAACCCTGGTGACGGCGGGTCGCATCACCGGCGTGGTAGTGGAGACGGGGACGGAGACGGAAATCGGTCAGATCGGTGAGATGGTTTCGCGGGTGGAGGGTGTCACCACCCCCCTACTCCGCCAGATCGACCGGTTCGGCCGCCAACTCTCCGTCGCCATCGTGTCGGCAGCGGTGGGAATCTTCTTCCTGGCGTGGTTCCTCCGGGGCTTCGAGCCCACCGAGGCCTTCATGGCAGTGGTGGCGCTGGCCGTGGCCGCCATCCCCGAGGGTCTTCCCGCCATCCTGACCATCACGCTGGCGTTGGGAGTGCAGCGGATGGCCCGCCGGAAGGCCATCATCCGCCGCCTGCCGGCGGTGGAGACGCTGGGCTCCGTTACCGTCATCTGCACCGACAAGACCGGAACCCTGACCCGGAACGAGATGTCGGTGGAGCGCCTCCTCCTGGCCGATGAGGACTGGGAAATCGAGGGGTCCGGATTCATACCGAAGGGACACTTCCTGCTGGACGGCGAGGAACGGGATCCCCGTGGGGACGCCGTTGTGGAAGAGGCGATCCGCATCGGCCTCCTTTGCAATGAGGCCGAGTTCGATGAGCCGGACACCGGGGAGGGTGAGGACCGGGACGAGGGGGACGACGCCGACGAGACCCCTGGTGACCGGGAGCGCGTCCTCCACGGCGATCCCACCGAGGGAGCGCTCCTGGTTCTGGCCGAGAAGGCCGGTATGACCCGCGGTGGCGAGGAGGATGAGTGGTCCCCCGTTGACCTTCTGCCCTTCGAGTCGGAACGCCGCTGGATGGCCAGTCTACATCGATCACCCCACGGGGGATCGGCGATTCTGGTGAAGGGAGCACCGGAGCGAGTCCTGGCCATGTGCGACCGGGTTCGGACCGCGGAGGGGACCGAATCGCTGGACCGGGAGGCCTGGGAAGAGCGAATGGAGGAAGTGGCCGGGAACGGGTACCGGCTCCTGGCGTTGGCTGTGAAAGAGGTGGATGGGGAGCCCGGCGAGGTAGGTGAGGACGACATTGGCGAGGGGGCGATCCTGGTGGCTGTAGCCGCCCTCATGGATCCGCCGCGGCCCGAGGCCGTGGAGGCGGTTCAGCAGTGCCGGGAGGCGGGAATCCGGGTCATCATGATCACCGGAGATCATGCCATTACGGCCCGGAGCATCGGGGAACGGATGGGGATCGGCGATGGGAGCGACGCCCTCACCGGAGACCAGATCGAGGAGATGGGAGACGACGAACTCCGGGAGGCCCTGGTTCGACAGGACGTTATTGCCCGGGCCAGCCCTGAGCACAAGCTCCGCATCGTCCAGCTCCTCCAGGACAAGGGTCAGGTCTGTGCCATGACCGGTGACGGGGTGAATGATGCTCCAGCCCTGAAGCAGGCGGACATCGGGGTGGCCATGGGCATCAAGGGGAGTGAGGCGGCCAAGGGTGCGTCGGAGATGGTCCTGGCCGACGACAACTTCGCCTCCATCGCCCGTGCCGTGGAGGAAGGGCGAACCGTCTACGACAACCTGAAGAAGACCATCCTCTTCATCCTCCCCACCAACGGGGCCGAGGCGCTCATCGTCCTGGCCGCCGTGGCCCTGGCGCTCTCGGATCTTCCCATCACTCCCGCCCAGATCCTATGGGTCAACATGATCACCGCGGTGACCCTGGCGCTGGCCCTGGCCTTCGAACCCACCGAAGCCGGGATCATGGAGCGTCCGCCACGGGATCCGGATGAACCGATCCTTTCCCGGTTTCTCCTTCGGCGGGTGCTCTACGTGTCGGTGCTGGTGGCGACGGGGTGCCTCCTCCTCTTCCACTGGCAGATGGGGCGGGGGGTGGAGCTGGGCTACGGACAGACGGTGGTGGTGAACGCCCTGGTGGCGGCCCAGTTGTGGTACCTGTTCAACTGCCGTTTCCAGTGGCAGCCGTCGCTGGGGTGGCAGGCCCTGGTGGGGAATCGGGCCGTGCTCCTGGCGGCCGGGCTTCTGATTCTCTTCCAGTTGGCCTTCACCTACCTGCCGGTCTTCCATCTCCTCTTCGGTACGGAGCCCATCGCTGCAGTGAGCTGGGGTCCCATCCTCCTGGTGGGGCTCGGATTGTTCACGGTGGTGGAACTGGAGAAGGCGTGGGGGCGCCGGAGGGGAAGACAGCAGCGAGTTGAGGTGGACTCCGTCACTCAGGGAGGATGACCGATGGCAGTATGGAAGTGGGTAGCCGCCGGGGTGGCCGCGCTGACCGTGGCGATGGTGGCCCGGGAGGCCGGGGCACAGGAATCAGGGGTGTCACGTGGGCCGGGGGAGGTGCTTTCGGGGGGCGCCGGTGTCGGACTGGCGGGGGCCGTTGCGTTGGAGCGGGTCCGGACGGATCCCGGCTATCGGATGCCCCCTGACGTGGAAGCGCTGGTTCATCGCCGGATCGAAGCGGAACGGGCCCATCTCCGGCGGGTCGGGTGGTGGGGCGCGACCAACCTGGCAGCGGGAGTGGCTCTCTGGACCCTGTCTCCCGAAGAGGATCGCCTTCGTAGGGCCTTCGGCATGCAGACAGCCGGCTGGGGGGCGGTGAATGCGGCTATCGCCGTGGGAGGGCTTCGCTGGGGCGGAGGTGACCCGCCCGACTCCCCGGGCGCCGCCCTGGCGGCTGAGAGCCGCTACGCTCACATCCTCCTGGTCAACCTGGGGCTGAACGTGGGCTACATGGGAGTGGGGGCCACCCTCGCCACTGTGGGGCGGGGCCATGGTCACTGGGATGAGCGGAAGGGGCACGGGAGCGCCGTGGTGATCCAGGGGCTCGGGCTGTTGGCCCTGGATCTGGTGGCCTACATGGAAAGCCGAGGCCGCCTTGGGGGATTCCAGGACATCCTGGATCGGGTCGAGGTGCGCCGGGACGGAGCGGTGCGTGTCCGCCTACCCTGACGGGATCATGGAAGCCCCGAGAGCGTTACTTGGCCCCATGGCACGCACCCGGTAGCTTGATCGGCATGAGCAGACCATCCCGACGTATCCTCTGGGTCGACGATGAGATCGACCTCCTTAGACCGCACTGTCTCTTTCTGGAGGAGCGGGGCTACCAAGTGGACGGGATCGCCAACGGGGACGACGCGCTGGCTCTCCTGGCGGAGCGTCCCTACGACCTGGTGCTCCTTGATGAGCAGATGCCGGGACGTCGGGGACTCGAAGTGCTGGAAGAGCTTCGGCGCAGTGACCCCAATGCTCGCGTGGTCATGATCACCAAGTCCGAAGAGGATCGGACCATGACCGAGGCCATCGGACGTCGGGTGGACGACTACCTGGTGAAACCCACCAGTCCCATGCAACTCCTCTCGGTGGTCACCCGGATCCTGGAGGGATCCTCCATCCGGCAACAGCAGGTGGCCCAGGATTTTGCCCAGCGGTTTCCCCAACTGGGATGGCTCCGCCAGGATGCCCATCGCCCGGACGATTTCGCCTCGCTCTACAGCGAGTTGGTGGACTGGCACGTCCGGCTCAGTGCCGCAGGCGAAGATGGGCTGCTGGCCACGGTGGATTCCCTCATGCAGGAACTCCGTCGGGATTTCGGAGGTTGGATCCAGCGACTCTACCCGCGGTGGATGCGTGGGGATGATGAGCCCCCGGTTCTCTCGACGGATCTTGTGGAACTCTTCGTTCTGCCCCACCTGGGCGACGATCCGGTATTCCTGGTGGTCCTGGACTGTATGCGCCTGGACCAGTGGCGGGTGCTGATTCCTCTGCTGACTCCCGACTTCGACGTGGACGAGGAACTCCACTTCTCCATCCTTCCCACGGCCACCCCCTATGCTCGAAACGCCATCTTCTCGGGTCAGTTTCCCGACGAGATTGCTCGGACGAATCGGGGGTGGTGGGACCGGCAGGATGACGAGGGCAGCCTCAACGACTTCGAGGATCGGCTCCTGCGCCGGCAACTCGGCCGGCTTACGGGCCGCGACGTTCCGGTCCATTATGAGAAGGTGTTCTCGGATCGCGACGCGGAGCAGACGCGGGCCAGGGTCCTTTCCGCCGTTCGAAGCCGCGTGGGTGTCGTTGCTCTGGTCTTCAACTTCATGGATATGCTCATCCACTCCCGATCCGACTCCCCGGTCTTCATGGAGATGGCCCGGGATGAGGTGTCGCTCCGGGAGTTGACCCGGGCCTGGTTCGAGCGCAGTGGTGTACTACAGATTCTCAGGGAGGCGGCCCGGGAGGGGTTGACCGTGGTCCTTACCACGGACCACGGCTCCATACTCTGTCGCCGTCCGACCACCGTCTTCGCTCGCCGCGACGCCACCTCGAACCTCCGCTACAAGTTCGGCCAGGATCTCCGGGCCGAGGACGGACGCACCGTATTCAGCACCCGCGATCCCGGCGATCTCCGCTTTCCCCCGGGACGCTTGGGGTTGAGCTACGTGATCGGTATGGAAGATTACTACATGGTATATCCCACGAAGCTCAGGGAGTACCAGAATCGCTACCGGGAGTCTTTTCTCCATGGCGGGATCTCGCCGGAGGAGATGATCGTGCCGGTGGCCACGCTGAAACCACGGATCCGCTGAGGGTCCCCCGCCCTCCGTCCCCCGACCGGCCAACCGGTGAGTCTCTACCTCCGCATCCTCTCGTATCTGCGCCCCTACCTGCCGGTATTCCTCCTGGCGGTGTTGGCCACCTCTGCCTTTGCGGCGCTGGATGCCTTCTCCCTGGCCCTCCTTATCCCCTTCCTCCGGACGCTCTTTGCCGATCCCGGAGAGGGCACGGCAGGGGCAGAAGGGGCCACAGGTGACCTGCCCACCGGCGAGATGGCCGGTGGAAGTGATCTGCTGCAGGTCCTCATGGACGGGACGCTGGGGCGATTCGTGGACCTGAGTGCCCCACCGGAGCAGGCGATCCAGGGGATCATCATCTTCCTCCTGGCCATCTTTCTGATCAAGAACGTCTTCGACTTCTTCCGGAAGTATCTGGTGGCGTGGATCGAGCAGGCGGTGACCCGGGATCTCCGGAACGAGGTCTACGATCACCTGGTGGATCTGGACCTGGTCTTCTTTGGACGGACCCGGGTGGGGCAGATCATCTCCCGTCTCACCCACGACGTGGAGCAGCTCCGGACCCTGGTGACCAAGGAGTTGGCGAAGATCCTGTCGTCGGTCTTCGAGCTTCTGGCGGCTGTAGCCCTCATGCTCCTCATCTCGTGGAAGCTGACGCTGGCCGCCTTCATCGTACTCCCGGGGGTATTCGCCATCTGGGGCCCCCTCCTTCGCCGGGTGCGGCGCGGGGACCGGACCATCCTGAATCTGGCCGGCGAGGTGAACAGTCACATCCAGGAGACCCTTTCCGGGATCCGACTGGTGAAGTCGTCGGCGGCGGAGGCCCATGAGCGGAAGCGGTTCAGGGGGCTCACCTGGTCGTACTTCAAGGCCTTCGTCCGAACCGAACGATTCCGCGCCCTGTCCCACCCCATCACCGAGATGGTGGGGGCGCTGGGGACGGTGGTTCTCCTCTGGTACGGGACGCGGCTGGTCCTCACCGGGGGGGAGATCGGTGGGGAGGAGTTCATCGGTTTCCTGGCCCTTTCCATGAAGCTCTACTCGCCGGTGAAATACCTGGGGAAGCTGCCGGCCATCATCCAGCCCGGGCTGGTGGCCTCGGAGCGGGTGT
>REEG01000154.1 GCA_007695195.1 Gemmatimonadales bacterium
GCCAGGGCCAGGACCCCGTACTGGAGTCGCCGCTCGGCTACCAGATCCACCACCGGCGGATAGCCCGCCACCGTTCCGTCGTGGAAGTGGTAGAGGAATTCGGAACCGCCGATCTCTTCGCGGTTCTCACCCAGGAGAACGATCACATCGCCTTCCTGCTGGAAGGTGGAGCCCACCACCCGCTCCACATCGTCGATGATACCCACCATTCCGATAACGGGGGTGGGGAGGACGGCGCGACCGTCCGTCTCGTTGTAGAGCGAGACGTTCCCCCCGGTGACCGGCGTTTCGAAGAGTTTGCACGCCTCGGCCATTCCCAGCACGGCCTCCCGCATCTGATGGTAGATGTGGGGCTTGAGTGGGTTCCCGAAGTTGAGATTGTTGGTGACGGCGGTGGGGAGGGCTCCGGTGCACACCAGGTTGCGGGCCGCCTCGGCCACCGCTGCGCGGGCGCCCTCCCGTGGATCCAGATAGCAGAAGCGCCCATTGCAGTCGGTGGTGGCCGCCACTCCGCGACGGGTGTTTCCGATGCGGATGACCCCGGCGTCGCCACCGGGCCGGATCACGGTGGAGGTCCGGACGGTGGTGTCGAACTGGTCGTGGATCCACCGCCTCGAGCCCACATTGGGAGAGCCCACCAGGTCCAGGAAGTAGTTGCTCAGATCTCCTTCCGGCTCCAGTACCGCGGTCAGGTCCATCTCCCGGAGCGCACGTACCTCGTCGGCCTCCACACCCTCGCGCTCGTAGGTGGGGCAGCCGTCGGTGAGGGGGAGTGCCGGGATGTTGGCCACGAGCCGCCCCCCCTCCTCGATGCGGAAGTACCCGTCGTCGGTGACCTCGCCCACCGGCTCCGCCTCCAGTTCCCACTTCTCCAGGATCCGGCGTACCTCTTCCTCCTCGCCCCGGCGTGCCACCACCAGCATGCGCTCCTGGGACTCGGACAGGAGGATCTCGTAGGGCGTCATCCCCTCTTCGCGGACCGGCACCCGGGCCGTGTCCATGACGATCCCACTCCCGGCCCGACCCGCCATTTCCGACGCCGAAGAGGTGAGTCCCGCGGCGCCCATGTCCTGGATTCCCACGATGTGACCGCTGCGGATCAGCTCCAGCGAGGCCTCGAGAAGGAGCTTCTCGGTGAAGGGGTCGCCCACCTGGACCTGGGGACGGCTGGACTCGTCGGCGTCTTCCGAGAGCTCTTCCGAGGCGAAGGTGGCGCCGTGGATCCCGTCGCGCCCGGTGCGAGCCCCCACGGCCATGAGGGTGTTGCCCACGCCGGAAGCCTCACCCTTGATGAGCTCCTCGCGCTTCATGAGCCCCAGCGCCATGGCATTCACCAGGGGGTTGCCGTCGTAGGCGCGGTCGAACTGTACCTCGCCCCCGATGTTGGGGATTCCCACACAGTTCCCGTAGTCCCCGATCCCCTTCACCACGCCGCTGAAGAGGTAGCGGTTCCGGCCGGACTCCAGGTCGCCGAAGCGGAGCGAGTCCAGCACGGCGATGGGGCGCGCCCCCATGGTGAAGATGTCCCGGAGGATGCCGCCCACTCCAGTGGCCGCACCCTGGTAGGGTTCCACGGCGGAGGGGTGGTTGTGGGACTCGATCTTGAAGGCCAGCGCCAGCCCTTCCCCCACGTCGATGACGCCGGCGTTCTCGCCGGGGCCAAGGATGACCCAGGGCGCCTCGGTGGGGAGGAGGCGGAGGAGGCGCTTGGAGTTCTTGTACCCGCAGTGCTCGGACCACATGGCCGAGAAGACGCCCAACTCGGTGAAGGTGGGCTCCCGTCCCATGATCCGGAGGATCCGCTGGTACTCCTCCGGCGAGATTCCGTGATCGGCCACCACCTCCGCAGTGATGGCGGGATCCCCCGGACGGGGCTCCGGCCGTTCGGCGGGGGATGTGGCTTCGGGGGTTCCGGTTCCCGGTGTGCTGGCGTTGGTCACGGGGTGGCTCCGGCGCTGAGGTGGTGGACCAGGGACTGAAAGAGACCGCGGCCGTCGGTGGAGCCCAACAGCTCTTCCACGGCCCGCTCCGGATGGGGCATCATGCCCAGCACGTTCCGGGCCTCGTTCACGATCCCGGCAATGTGGTGGGCCGACCCGTTGGGGTTGGCCTCGGGGGCCAGGGATCCGTCACCGGTAGAATACCGGAAGACGATGCGATCATCCCCTTCCAATTCGGCCAGAACCTCGGGCGGCGCGTGATAGTTGCCCTCGCCGTGTGCGATGGGGATCCGGAGCACCTGCCCCTTGCGGTAGTGGCTGGTGAACGGGGTCGATGTGGTCTCGACGCGGATGTGGACGGGGTAGCTCTGGAAGCGCAGCGACTCGTTCCGGAGGAGGGCGCCCGGGAGCAGACCCGACTCACAGAGCACCTGGAATCCGTTGCAGATCCCCACAACCGGGCCGCCGTCCCGGGCGAAGTCCACCACCGCCTCCATGATGGGCGAGAGGCGGGCAATGGCCCCGGCCCGGAGGTAATCTCCATAGGAGAAGCCCCCGGGGAGGAGGACGGCGTCGACTCCGCCCAGGTCCGTGTCCCGGTGCCACCGGAACTCCGGGGTGACCCCGTCGGTGAGTTTCAGGGCCCGGTAGCAGTCGTGGTCGCAGTTGGATCCGGGGAAGGTGATGACGGCGATCCTCATTCCGCCTCCACCACGTCAACCTCCGCCACCTGGATCCGGAAGTCCTCCGTTACCGGATTGGCCAGGAGCTTCCGGCACATCTCCTCGGCCATGGCCCGGGCCGCAGCCGAATCGTCGGCCTCCAACTCCAGGGCCAGGAGCTTCCCTACCCGGACCGACTCGACGCCGGCGTAGCCCAGCGAGTCCAGGGCGTGCTGCACAGCCTTTCCCTGGGGGTCCAGGAGGCCGGGGCGGGGGGTGACGCGCACTTCCACATTGAATCGACTCAACGGTCTGTCTCCGGGGTGTCGTCCCGCTCTCGGGACTCGGGATACTTGGTGGGGGCGAGGTGCGTGTAGTCCAGCGACCGGACTTCGGCGCCGGCGTCGTCTTCGTGGGCTTCGTCCAACAGGGGGTCCTTCTCGGGCAGTCGTTCGAGGAGGCCAAGGCCCACGGCCCGCGACACGCCCCAGAGGGTGTAGAGGCTCAGGAAGGGGAAGAGGAAGTACTCCGGGATGGTCAGCGCCGTCACCGCGCACCCCAGAAGGATCAGGCTCCAGAGGCCCCCCCGTTTGGTTCGAAACGAGATGCGGGGGACCAGAGGGTACGGAACGTGGCTCATCATGAGCAGAGCCAGGGCGATGAGGATGATCCCCATGGTCTGCGGCGTGGGCAGACCGCCGGTGAACTGGGCCACGGCCGGCGCCGTGAAGAAGGGGTAGACCGTGGCCACGATCATCCCCGCCGTGGGCGACGGAAGCCCCAGGAAGGTGCTCTTGGCCTCGCCCCCCTGCTCCACGTTGAACCGGGCCAACCGAACCACCACGGCGGTGACGTAGAGGAAGGAGAGCACCCAGCTCCACGGGTCGTCGGCAAAGAAGAGGTGGTACGCCAGGAGGCCCGGCGCCACCCCGAAGGAGATGGCGTCCACCAGGGAGTCCAACTCGGCTCCGAACCGGGAGCCCGTGGCCGTGAAGCGGGCGATGCGCCCGTCCAGCATATCCAGGACGGCGGCGAAGACGATGCACCAGGCGGCCCACTGGAAGTCACCCCGGGAGGCGGCCACCATGGCGTAGATCCCGAAGAACAGGTTCCCCAGGGTGAACGCCGAGGGGAGGATGATGATCCCCCGCTGAAGTCCCGGCCTCCGGTTCGCCTTCCGGTTCACGATTCCTCGCCGCGCTCCGAGGGGAAGGAGGGGGGGGCGAAGTCGTCCAGCTCGCTTCCAGTGAGGCGTCGGAAGATTTCCAGGTACCGGTCGGTGGTGGCCTTGACCACCTCGTCGGGAAGGCGCGGGGGCGGAGGCCGGCGGTCCCACCCTTCCACCGATTCCAGGAAGTCCCGGACCGGCTGTTTGTCCAGCGACGGCGGGGAAACACCGACACGATACCCTGCCTCGGGCCAGTAGCGGGACGAATCCGGCGTCAGGACCTCGTCGATGAGGAGGAGGTGTCCCCCGGCGTCCACGCCGAACTCGAACTTGGTGTCGGCCAGAATGAGCCCCCGCTTGGAGGCGACCCCGGCGCCCACGGCGTAGATGTCCAGGGAGAGGCGGCGGAGCTTCCCGGCCCGTTCTCCGCCCAGGAGCTTGGTCACGTCGTGGAAGGTGATGTTCTCGTCGTGGCCCTCCACCGCCTTGGTGGCCGGGCTGAAGAGGGGCGCGGGGAGACGCTGGCTCCGCACCAGTCCGGAAGGCAATGGTTCGCCGGCCAGGGTGCCCGAGTCCCGGTACTCGCTCCACGCTGAGCCGGCTAGATAGCCCCGGACCACGCACTCCACCGGAAGGGGCGAGGTGCGCCGGACGAGAAGGGAGCGCCGGGCCCACTGCCCGACATCGTCCACGGTGCCCAGCGCCGGCACCAACCGCAGGATCTCGGCCGGGTCGGCCGAGACGGCGTGGTGGGCCACACCCTCGGCCTCCAGGCGCTGTAGCCACCAGGCCGTGATGAGGTTCAGGACTTCACCCTTCCGCGGAACCGCCTGCTCCATGATGACGTCGAAGGCCGAAACCCGGTCCGACGCCACCATGAGGAGGAGGTCGGGGCCGGCTTCATACATCTCCCTCACCTTTCCCCGATGGAGGAGGGGGAGAGGGAGGCTCGAGCTCCGGAGGGCGGATGGGGTGGGGGACATGGTGGGACCGGCCTCACACACGGATGTCGGGGGGGGCGACGGCGTCGTCGGATACTGCACCCAGGCGATGAAGCACCGGGTTCACCCACTCGTCCAGGAAGCGGTCCACCTGCTCGGGCGCCCTCCCCACGAACCGCTGGGGGTCCACAAGGGCCTCCAGCTCACCGAGGGAGATCTGGAACGCCGCATCGGCCGCCACGCGCTCGAGGAGATCCGGTGCCTCGCCTTCCTTCATGCGGGCCGCCGCCTCCAGCGAGTATCGGCGAATCCGTTCATGGAGATCCTGTCGATCTCCCCCTTCGCCCGCCGCATGCATCAGGACGCTTTCCATGGCCATGAAGGGAAGGTGCTCTTCCAGATTGCGCTCCACCACCTTGGGGTGGACGGTGAGCCCTGCGGCTACATTCTCGGCCAGGACCAGGGCGCCGTCCAGGGTCAGGAAGGCGTCGGGGATGGAGAGGCGGCGGTTCGCCGAGTCATCGAGGGTGCGTTCGAGCCACTGGGTCGCCGCCGTGTGGGCCGGATCCTGGGCCAGGGTGATGACGTGGCGCGCCAGGGCGCAGATCCGCTCGGACCGCATGGGGTTTCGCTTGTACGGCATGGCCGACGATCCGATCTGCTCGGATTCGAAGGGCTCTTCCACCTCGCGGAGGTGGGAGAGGAGCCGCATGTCGTTGGCGAATTTGGACAGGGAGGAAGCGACGCCGGCGAGGGTCGCCAGCACGGCCTGGTCCACCTTGCGGGGATAGGTCTGCCCGGTGACGCCGTAGTCCTCCCGGAACCCCATTTCGTCGGCGACCCGGCGGTTCAGTTCGTCCACCTTCCCGTGGTCGCCTTCGAAGAGTTGCAGGAACGACGCCTGGGTTCCGGTGGTGCCCCTGACCCCCCGGAAGCGGAGCGACTGGAGACGGAACTCCAGCTCTTCCAGGTCCAGCGCCAGATCCTGGATCCAGAGGGTGGCCCGCTTCCCCACCGTGGTGGGCTGCGCCGGCTGGAAGTGGGTGTAGCCCAGAGTCGGGAGGGACCGGTGGGTGCGGGCGAAGTCCGCCAGCGCCCGCACGGTGCGGACGATGCGGGCCCGGGTCAGCTCCAGCGCCTCCCGATGGAGGATCAGGTCGGTGTTGTCTCCGATGAAAGCCGAGGTGGCTCCCAGGTGGATGATGCCTCGTGCCGACGGGGCATCATCGCCGAAGAGGTGGACGTGGGCCATGACGTCGTGGCGGAAGCGCCGCTCGTACTCGGCGGCCCTGTCCAGATCCAGGGAGTCCAGCGCCCCTTCCATCTCGGTCAGCGCCGACTCGGGGATGGGAAGGCCAAGCTCCTTCTGGGCACGGGCCAGGGCCAGCCAGAGGCGTCGCCAGGTACCGAACCGGTGCGCCGGCGAGAAGAGCCGCTGCATCTCCCGGGAGGCGTACCGGTCCGACAGCGGGTGGGCGTAGCGTTCCAGGGCTGTGCGGGACGTGTCGGTGTCGGTCATGCCGGAAGGGACAGGGGTGGACAGGGTGTTGGACGGCCGAGCCATCGGTCAGCGTCCCAGGACGAAGGTTGTGGAGCCGAATCCCCGGTTCCGCTCGTAGATGAGTTGTACCCGCGAGCGGGCGGGAATCCTGGAAAGAACGTCGGCCAACTCCTCGGCGCTCTCAACCCGTTGCCGATTGATCCCTACGATGAGGTCGCCCTCGCGGAGGCCCAGGATCCGCTGCAGTTCCGCGGAGATTCCCGTCACCAGGGCGCCGGCCTCACTGCCCACTCCCCGCTCATCGCGGGCGGCGGGGGTGAGCGTCACCACCTCCAGATCCCGGAGGACGGTGACCCGCTCCGCCGGCAGGGAAGGGAATTCCTGGGCCACGATCCGGTCGATTCGCTCCCGCCCGTCGATGCGAAGGTCGATGGCGTCGCCGGCGCGGAGATCCAGCAGTAGCGCCTCGAAGTCCAGGGGTGAGACCAGACGCCGACCGTTGGCCTCCACCATCCGGTCCCCGGTCCGGAAGCCGGCCTGCGCCGCCGGCGATCCCTCGCTGACCCGGCTCACTCGAACGCCCCGGGTGCGCCCGAACTCATCGGCCTCTTCGGGCTCCACATCCAGGCCCACCCACGCGCGCCGGACCTCTCCGTGATCCAGGAGATCCTCGGCGATCCGGAGAACCCGCTCGATGGGGATGGCGAAGCCGATGCCCTCGCTCCCACCGCCCCGGGAGAAGATGGAGGCGTTCATCCCCACCACCTCGCCCAGGGCATTCACCAGCGGGCCCCCGGAGTTTCCGGGATTGATGGCCGCATCGGTCTGGATCATCCCAAGGTAGAAGCCCCGGTCTTCCCGGGACGGGACCACATGGCGCCCCAGCGCCGAGATCACGCCCACGGTGGCCGTGGGCTCCGGGTTCGAGATGAGGTTCCCGAACGGGTTCCCGAAGGCCACCACCCATTCCCCGATCCGGAGGTCATGGGTGGATCCCAGTGGCGCCACCGGGAGGTCCGGGAGGTCGGCTTGGAGAACGGCGATATCGGTGGCCTCATCGGTGCCGATGAGGGTGGCCGGCACATCCCGTCCGTCCGGGAGGCTCACCAGGATCCGCTCCGCTCCCCGGACCACATGGTCGTTGGTGAGGATGATGCCCTGCGGGTCCACCACGAACCCCGATCCCAGCGACGGAACTCGTTGGGCCTGGGTCCGGCTCTGGGGAGGTCCGAAGAACCCGCCGAAGAAATCGTCGAATGGATCCCGCACCCGGACCTGGCGGGTCCGGATGACATTCACCGTCACCACCGAGGGGGACACCCGCTCCGCCGCCCGTACAATGGCCGTCTCCCGCGAGCGCTCCACATCGGTGGCGACGGCTCCCGCCCAGGACCGGCCGGTCTCTTCGGCCCCGGCTGTGGCCTCGTTGGCCGCAGCGTCATTCCAGTGCCACCCCTCCGCTTGGGAGGCGCTCTCCGGGTCCGGAGCCTCCCGTGCCCCACCATCGGCCAGGCATCCGGTCGAGAACAGGGCCAGGAGAATGAGCGCTCCTCCCCAGGATCGGACCCGGGGGCGGCTTCCAGGTCGGAAGAGGCGGGACGGCAAGGGAGACCGCATGCGGTCGGGTGTGCCCATGGTCAAGGTCCGGGCCCGTCTTCAGATCTCGCCGCCGCCGGCCTTCCAGTCGGCCAGGAAGGCGGCGAGGCCCTTGTCGGTGAGGGGGTGTTTCAGGAGCTGGTGCAGGACCTTGGGGGGAAGGGTTCCACAATCGGCGCCCACCAGCATGGCCTGGAGAACGTGCTGGGGGTGGCGGAGCGAGGCCGCCAGAACCTCGGTCTCGAACCCGTAGATGTCATAGATCTCCCGGATCTCGGCCACCAACTCCATCCCGTCCTGCCCCACGTCGTCCAGCCGCCCCACGAAGGGCGAGATGTAGGTGGCGCCCGCTTTGGCCGCCAGGGCCGCCTGCACGGCGGAGAAACAGAGGGTGACGTTGATACGGATCCCCTCGGCATGGAAGGTCCGACACGCCCGGAGACCGTCCTCCGTGAGGGGGACCTTCACCACGATGTTGTCATGGAGGCCGGCCAGGCGGCGTCCCTCGGTGATCATCCCGTCCAGGTCCGTGGCCACCACCTCGGCGGAGACCGGTCCGTCCACCGTCTCGCAGATCTCCAGGAGCACTTCCGTGGGCGACCGATCGGCCACGGCGGTGGCGAGGAGCGACGGGTTCGTGGTGATTCCGTCGATGAGTCCGGCCGAGGCGGCGCGGCGGATCTCGGCGGTGTCCGCGGTATCCAGGAAGATCTTCATTCGTTCTCCGGAACGTTCGGTTGGTCGGGGCGGGTCTCGCGAAGGGGCGGACCCGAGCAGGATTCTGAGCCGGGCCCTGAGGGATCCCGGTCGTCGGCGTCGAGGAACAAGTCCCTTTCGTACTCCACCCGGTGAAGGAAGAGCCCCTCCGGAGGGGCCGGAGGCGAGGTTCGAAGAGGGGTATCGGGATTGTGGAGAAGCTCGGCCAGATCCCCGAGCGGCCGGCGTTCCCGTCCCACCTCCATCAGCGTCCCCACAAGATAACGAACCATGTGGTGGAGGTAGCGGTCGGCGGTAACGCGGAACTGGATGCCGGGTCCGTCCCATGCCTCCCACGCGGCGGCTTGCACCCGACATCGCTCGCCCCGCTCCGGCTGACCGGCCTTGGCAAACCGACGAAAGGAGCGATGGCCCGGGATGAGGGCGGCCCCCTCACGGAGTAGATCCAGGGAAGGTCGCTCGGCGGAGACGTCCCAGCACCAGCCCCGGTAGAAGGGCGACCCGGCCCGATGCTCAAGCCCCAGGCGGTAGAGGTAGGTGCGGCGACGGGCGTCGAAGCGAGGGTGGAAGGTCGCCGAGACCCGCCACACCCGCTCGATCCAAACGTCCCGGGGAAGGAGAGCGTTGAGGGACTTCCGCAGCGTTTCGGCCGTCCAGCGACCGGCGGGGATGTCCACCGACGCGATCTGCCCGTGGGCGTGGACGCCCCGGTCGGTTCGCCCGGACCCGACAACGGGCCGACGAGCGCCGGTGATCCGCCGGAGTACGGCCTCCACCTCACCCTGAACGGTCCGCTCCCGGGCCTGAAGCTGCCAGCCGTGGAACGCGGATCCATCGTAGTGGATGCGTAGGGCAAAACGAGTGAGGTCGGACACGGGAAAAAGGTAGCCACGGGGCGGGGGGCGTCAATGGTGTCGGTTGACCCCGGGAAGGGTCGTGGTGTATGGTCCGGAGCCCTCTGATCCTGCACCATCGGCCCCATCCGGCCGCTTCCTCTCCCCGATCCATGACCTCTCCAGATTCCGCCTCCCTTCCGGAGATCCTCTCCCGGATCGCACACGGCCACATCCTCACCATCGACGAAGCCGAAGCGGCCTTCAACACGGTCATGGAGGGGGAGGCGAGTCCGGTGCAGATGGCGGCGCTCCTCATGGGCCTTCGTGCCCGCGGTCACGCCCCGTCGGAGGTGGCCGGAGGGGTCCGGGCGCTCCGGCGTGCCATGATTCCGGTGTCGTCGGTGCGGCCCGACGAACTGGTGGACACCTGCGGCACTGGAGGAGGAGAGATCTCCACCTTCAACGTCTCCACCGCCGCCGCCCTGGTGGCGGCGGGAGCCGGGGTGCCGGTGGCGAAGCACGGCAACCGCTCCTTCACGTCCCGGAGTGGAAGCGCCGACGTCCTGGAGGCGCTGGGCGTCCGGATCCAACTCTCCGCCCGCGGTATGGCCCGGGTCCTGGAAGAGGTGGGTATCGTGTTCATGTTCGCGCCTCTCCTGCACCCCGCCATGCGCCACGTTGGCCCGGTGCGCCGGGAACTGGCCATCCCCACCATCATGAACCTCCTGGGTCCCCTCACCAATCCGGCGGGCGTGCGCCGCCAGGTGGTGGGCGTGGCCGACGCCGAACTCCTCCCCCTGGTAGGCGAAGCCCTCCGGGCCCTCGAGCACCATCGGGCCATGGTGGTCCACGGCAGAGATGGACTCGACGAAGTGAGTCCCCTGGGCGAAACGGAGGTGGTGGAACTCCGCGACGGAGCCCTCGCCCGCTACACGGTTCATCCGGAGGACCTGGGCCTCCCCACGGCCGCCCCCGAGGAGATCGCCGGCGGCGAACCGTCGGAAAACGCCTCCCGGATCCGCTCCGTCCTGGAGGGACGGGACCGGGGAGGCGCTCGCACCTTTATCCTGCTGAATGCGGCGGCGGCCCTCTACGTGGCCGGTGGGACCGAGAGCCTGGACGCGGCAGTCCGCCAGGCGGCGGAGGCGGTGGATACGGGAGCGGCGCTCCGGACCCTGGACGCGCTGGTGGCGGTGTCCGGGGCGGCGGCCGAGGACTGACCTCCGGTCTCTTCCCGGTTGCGGGTCACAGCCTTGAGTCGCCAGGGGCCCGGGAAAGGTTGGTTCCGGCTCCGGCCCACGACGAGGTAGCGGGTACCCTTCCGGGTCGTTGTGCCCACGAGGAAGGTGGTTCGCATGGATCAGTACCTCCGGATCACACCCACCACGATTCCCTGGACAGTCAGGTCGTCCGGGTCCACGAAGATGGGCGAAAGGGTTTCATTGGCAGGCTGCAGTCGCACCCGGCCGTCCCGCTCCCGGTAGAGCTTCTTCACCGTCGCGGACTCGCCCCCCACAAGGGCCACCACCATCTCGCCGTCCTCGGCGGTGGGTCGGCTGTTCACGATGATGTAGTCCCCGTCCCGGATCTGCTCGTCGATCATGGAGTTGCCCACCACCCGCAGGACGTAGTTCTCGCCCTTCTTCCGGAGAAGGTCCGGCGGTACCAGCACTGTCTCGGTGTCCGGGACGGCTTCGATGGGCTGACCTGCCGCCACCTCTCCCAGAAGGGGGAGTTCCACGGCCCCCGGAAGGGCATCCCGCCGCACCAGTTCGATGGAACGGCTCTGGTTGAACGCCTTCCGGATGTAGCCCTTCCGCTCCAGATTGCTTACGT
>REEG01000233.1 GCA_007695195.1 Gemmatimonadales bacterium
GGAGGCGCAGGAAGGCGGGACGGGCCGTGCCGTGGGGACGCCCGGCGCCGGTGAGGTGTCCTTCGATCCAGGTGGCGTACCCCTCCACCATCCATCGCGGGGTCCGGCGACTCACCGGACCCAGTCGCACCGGAAGAAGCCGCCACGCCAGGGCCTCCCACCGATTCCTGGACGGGATGGTGAGGTGGGCCAGGTGGGCGTACTCGTGGACGAAGAGGAGTTCGCCCCACCCGCGATGGTCTCCGATCCCGCTTCGGGGCCCTGGTGGGGTGGGCCATAGGGTGGTGGTGGGATAATCCAGGAGGGAGATGGCGTAGCCGTTGGCCTGGTTCGTGGGATCGGCCACCAGGACCGTCACCTTGCGCTCCGGGGCGTGCCCCACCACTCGGGCCACCTCCCGGTGCATGCTCTCCATGCGCTCTACGATGGGAAGGGTCCATCCCTCCGCTTCGGCGGGGAAGTGGACCCGGAAGTGCTCCGTCTCAACGGTGCGCCACGACGCGTCGGGGCGGAAGGGATCCAGTCCGGTCTGCGCCTCCAGCGGCGCGGCACCCACAGCCGCCAGGAGGATCAGGACGAGGAGCGGGGTACGGACGGGAGGGCAGGGAAGGTGCATGGTAGGCGTGACCGCGGAAGAGGTACGGGAAGGGTGATCCCGAGCGAAGGGCAGGAGGTCTGACCCCGGACCGGCGGCGCTCCCCTTGCCCGCTATGGCTCCCTGGAACAATCTCATGCTCCGTCCCCAGAAGAGCCACGAGGTCGAGAACCTGCCCCTCAATGCTGACCCCGATCCACCTCGCCCTGGTCCACCTCGTCCCGATCTACCTCGCCCTGGTCCACGCGAACCCCTCTCTCCTGAACCGCCCCCATGCTTGAGACCTTCCTCCCCCCCCTTCAGCGCTGGCTCCTCTTCTCGGGAGTCATACTGGTGGTTGGTGCGGTGACCTGGCGAGGCGTCCTGGTCCCCCGTCTCCGGTACCGCCTCACCGGCGGACGGTTGGAGCACGAGGCGGAGCATCCGGAGGTGGCCACCGCCGAGGCCCGGGTGGCAGGGGTGGCGGCTGTGGTGGCGGGAGTGCTCATGGTCACCTGGGGGCTTCGACTCTGGGCCCAGTACCTGGACTTTCGGGACCCCTTCACCACGGTGGGCGAGGACCTTCGCTTCCTTCTCCTTGACACCGGATGGGGCACCATCTGGATGATCCAGGGAGGGGTGATCGCCCTACTGGCCGTGGGGTTCCTTCTGCTTCGGCGACGAGCCGGGGCCACAGCGCCCCCACCGCCGGGGCTGACGCCGGAAGGGGTACTCCGTACCACCCCGCCGCTCCTGGAGCTGCCGCTCCGGTGGAAGCTTGTGACGGCGGGAGTCCTGGTGCTGGTGCTGACCCTGGGCCTCTCGAGTCACGCCATGTCGGTTCCCGGGAGCCGGACCCTGGCCGTTTCCGTGGACATGATGCACACGCTGGCGGCGGGAGGCTGGATCGGCACCCTCTTCCTGGTTCTGGTCACCGCCCGCCCACGGACCGAGCGGGCCCGGAGCTTCCTGGCCGTTCAACTCACGGCCTTCTCGCCCCTGGCCATGGTGGCGGTAGGTGCCCTCATCTTCATGGGGATCCTGCTGAGCATCTTCCACACCCATGAGATCGCCGCCCTCTGGCAGAGCGAATACGGACGGCGGCTCAGCGGGAAGGTGGGGCTCGCCGGTGGGGTGATGCTTCTGGGGCTCTGGAACTGGAGGAGGGGGCTTCCGGCGCTGGTACGGGCCCAGGGGAGGGAGGCTCCCGGCGCCGCCCAACGGGTGTGGCAGAGCGCCGCCCTGGAGGTGGCGCTGGCGGCGGTGGTGGTGTTGGCCACCGCCATCCTGGTGGCTACCCCGGTGCCACCAGGGGCCCACTGAAGGCCCCCGGTGGCGCGACCGCTGCCGTAGGCGTCGGACGCTGCCGTCCGACGCTACGGGCCCTTACTCCACTCCCACCAGTTCGATCTCGAAGGTGAGATCCTTCCCGGCCAGGGGGTGATTGGCGTCCAGGGCGATGCTCTCGTCGCCCACCTCCACCACCTGCACCTGCATGGTCTGGCCATCCGGGGTCCGCAGGTGGAGGTGCTGGCCCACCTCGGGGGAGAGGTCCGGCGGGAGCTGCTCCCGACCCACCTCATGAATCAGCTCATCCCGGCGCGGGCCGTAGGCGTCGGTGGAGGGGATGGTGACAGTCTTCTCGTCGCCGATCTGCATCCCTTCCACCGCGGACTCGAAGCCGGGAATGACCCGACCGGACCCGAGTTCAAAGGAGAGAGGGTCCCGATCGGCGGAGCTGTCGAAGACGGTCCCGTCTTCGGTGCGACCGGTGTAGTGAACGTGAACGGTGCTTCCCTGGGTGGCTTCAGACACGGACTTCAGACTCCTGGAACTGGATGTAGACAAGGTGGGGCGAGGATTCCCGAGTCGACCATACGCCGACCCGGTGCGGGCTCAACGGAGGCTTCGACGGCGCTCCCGAACCGTTTCCATGAGGTACTCGATCCGGCTCTGGAGGGCGTCTTCCAGCTCCTCCATGGTGATCTCCCGGTCGTCGAGCGGTATGGTGTAGGAGAAGGGCTCCTCATTCCGGGTGTCGGCCAGCTTTTCCCGGGTATCTTCGGCCTTTCCCAGGGCGAAGAGGGCCTTCTGGAGCCAGGAAGATTCCCGCTGCTGCAGTCGAATCTCCCGGCGCTGCTGCCGTCGGCGATCGCTCACGTACGCGCTCCCGCGTTGATGGTGAAACAGGGGGATCCCGACGCGGTATCCCCATTCGACTCCTATTCCTACCGTAGAGTCGCCCGGTCGTTTCATTCGGGGGCCGACTACGGCCGGGGCTCCACCACGATCTTGCCGAAGACCTGCCCCGCCTCCAGCTCCTCGTGAGCACCCCGCACCCCGTCCAGCCCCACGGTCCGGTGGATGGGGGGCACCAGGCGACCCCGGAACACCTCGGCCATGGCGGCGCGGAAGTCGGCGGGGCTCCCCATGGTGGTGCCCAGGATGGAGAGCTGCTTCCAGAAGACGTGGCGGAGATCCGTCTCACCCCGGTGTCCGGTGGTGGCGCCGTACGTGACCAAGCGGCCGGCCGGTGCCAGGGCCCGAATGAGGGTAGGCCAGAGTGCCTCTCCCACCGAATCCAGCACCACGTCCACCCCTTCCGGTCCGGTGGCGTCGCGGAGGAGGGTGCGGGGCTCCCCGGAGAGCCGGTCCAGCACCTCATGCGCCCCCAGCGCCTCCAGCCTGCGGACATTCTCGGAACCCGACGTGAGGGCCACCACCCGGGCACCGGCGTTCCGTGCGATCTGCACCGCCATGCTGGCCACCCCACCGGAGGCGCCGGTGATGAGGACCCGCTCTCCCGGTTGGATCCGGGCCCGCCCCACGAGCCCGCGCCACGCCGTCACCGCCACCAGGCCCGCCGCCGCCGCCGTGGCGAAGGAGACGTCGTCGGGGACTTGGAGAAGGTTGGCGGCGGGGACCACGGCGTACTCGGCGAATCCACCCTGGGTGTGTTCACCCAGGACCCGGAACTCGGGGTCGGGAAGGTCGGGGCCGCGCCGGACCCCCTGGATCCACTCCCAATCCAGGGTTGGGTCCACCACGACCCGGGTTCCCTCGGCGATCCCTTCCACGCCGGCGCCCAGGGCATCCACCTGGCCGGCCATGTCGGACCCCCCGATGTGGGGCATGGGGATGCGGATGGGGAGGCCCCGCCGGACCCAGAGATCCAGGTGGTTCAGCGAGGCGGCCCGCACCCGGATCCGCACCTCCCCGGGGCCGGGCTCGGGCGTGGGGACGTCGACGACCTCGAGAACAGCGGGAGTTCCGTGCTCGCGGAAGATGCTGGCTTTCATGGTCCGAAGGCTCCTGGGGCGCTGGGAATTCAGGCAGAGGCGGCTCCGGGGCGCCCTGTCCCCCCGTCCGCTCCCTGGATATGTTCAAGTTCGCAGGATTCGTCCGCCGTTCCCCGAATCGGAAGGCTCCGTCAGGCCGCTGGTCCGGGGACTCCGCCGGCTCCTCCGGAGACCTTCCCCATGACCGACGACGAACGAAAAGACCAACAGTCCGACGGTGCCGGCCAGGGAAACGGCCGGGTGAACCCGCTGGTGAATGGTGACATCCATGGGACCCCCGACGCCACCCTTGGAGGCTACTTCCGGGAGCATTCGCGCCCGCCCGCCTTCGAGGGCCTGGACGGGGAGCCCTACACCGTGTCCATCGAAGTGGAAAAGACCGGAGACCTGCGGGCCCCCTACCAGGGGTATCTTGTCTTTCCCCGGTGGGCCTCCACCGGCCTCGGGGTCATCGGCCACCTGGAGACCCCCACCCTCCTGGCCGGCCCCAACCCCCAGGAGGTCATGGGCCGACTGGGCGCCCTTCCCCTGGTGCAGGTGAAGCTCCTCCTGGATCAGGCCATCGACCGATCCCGCACCGAACCTCGGGACTGATCACCCAACCGGATGCTGTCATGTTTCGCCGAGGTCTCCTCTATCTGAGCGAATCCCACGGAGCCAAGAAGCTCCTGACGGGCACCCCTCTCACCCGGACCATGAGCCTCCGCTTCGTCCCCGGCGAGACGGTGGACGACCTCATAGGCGCCGTCCGGGAGGCCAACGGCCAGGGGCTCAAGGTCACGGCCAACTACCTGGGCGAGGCGGTGACGAACCGGCAGCAGGCCCAGGCCGCCGCCGACACCTACCTGGAGGTGCTGGACCGCATAGACCGGGAGGGGTTGGATGCCGGCGTCTCCCTCAAATTCACCCAGATGGGGCAGGATATCGACGACGCCTTCCTCCGGGAGAATCTGGGGCGGGTCCTTCAGCGGGCCGACGACGCCGGCATCTTCGTCCGGTTCGACATGGAGGGTTCGGCGTATGTGCAGCGCACACTGGACGCCTTCGAAACGCTCTGGCGGGACGGCTGGCGAAACATCGGGGTGGTGCTTCAGGCGTATCTGAAGCGGACCGCCGGCGATGTGGCCCGGATGAACGAACTCGGAGCCCGGGTCCGGCTCTGCAAGGGCGCCTACCGCGAGCCCCCGGAGGTGGCGGTGCAGGAGATGGGGGCGATCCGAAGGAACTTCGTCGAGCTCATGCAGGTTCTGCTCCGCGAGGGTGTGCGCCCGGGGATCGCCACCCACGACGAGCGCCTGGTGGACGCTACCCTCCGCTTCGTCAGGCGGGAAGGGATCGATCCAGGCCGGTTCGAGTTCCAGATGCTCTACGGTGTGCGCCGCGATCTGCAGCAGCGCCTGGTGGAACAGGGGTACGCCGTACGGGTCTATGTTCCATTCGGCGAAAAATGGTACCCCTACCTCATGCGGAGGCTGGCCGAGCGGCCGGAGAACGTGGCATTCATGGTGGAGAGCATGGTGAAGGATTCGCCCCTGGGCGTCCTCTTCGGGAGTTCGGCTCCCGGCGCGGGACCGGATCGAACGAGAGACGGGGCCCGTTCCCGTTCCCGGGGTTCAGGTGGGTCCCATGGGTGAGGGTAATGAGGCGCGGACGGCCACGGCCACGGCGGTGGAGCCCTTCCTCCGGATCACCGAGATCTTCCACTCCATCCAGGGCGAATCCACCTGGGTGGGGGCGCCCTGTACCTTCATCCGTCTCACCGGGTGCCCGCTGCGCTGCGTCTGGTGTGACACCGAGTACTCGTTCCACGGCGGCGACCGCATGTCGCTGGACGGGATCATGGCCGAGGTCCGGCGGATCGGCTGCCCGGTGGTGGAGATCACCGGGGGTGAGCCCCTGATCCACCGCCACGCCTTCACCCTGGCTGAGCGCCTGGTGGGAGAAGGGTTCACCGTCCTGGTGGAGACCTCCGGTTCCGAGGACATCTCGCCCCTGGACGAGCGGGTCCACGTGATCATGGACCTCAAGTGTCCCGGCTCCGGTGAGATGGCGCGGAACCGCTGGGAGAACCTGGATGTCCTGGACCATCGGGACGAGGTGAAGTTCGTGGTGGCCGATCGCACCGACTACGAATGGGCCCGGTCCGTGATCCGCGACCGGGGGCTGGAAGATCGGGTCATGGAAGGCTCGCTCCGGGCCATCCTCCTCTCGCCTGTGTGGGACGGCATGGACCGACGAGCGCTGGCGGAGTGGATTCTGGACGACGGGCTCCAGGTGCGGTTCCAGACACAGCTTCACAAGCACATCTGGGATCCCGCCACCCGGGGGGTGTGAGGGTGTCGCCGCCGGCGGGAAGTCCGCCGCCGCGGACCCGGGCCGGCCGGTGGACGGCAAAGCCTAACGTCCTTCTCCCCTACGACGGTCCCCATCACGACCCGCCTCCCCCGGACGGCGGGTTCGTCGCCGCCGTCTCCCTGATCCTCACCGAGATGCCGGCCCGGGAGGGCCACGGCGGTGGGGTCGACCCCCGCTTCCTCCTCATCCGTCGAGCCCGTCACGAACGGGATCCCTGGTCCGGGCAGATGGCGCTCCCCGGCGGCCGGCGAGATCCCGCCGATGCCTCCCTCCTGGCCACCGCCATCCGGGAAACCCGGGAAGAGACCCGGGTGGATCTGAGCGCGGCGGGGCGTCTTCTGGGGCGGCTCCCCACGGTCACGCCGCGAACGCCCCACCTCCCGGCCCTCTCGGTGATCCCCTTCGTCTTCGTCCTGTCGGGCCCCGTCACGGCCACGGCCGCCTCACCGGAGGTGGCGGAGGTGGTGTGGGCGCCGGTGACGCTCCTGGTGGGCGACAACGCCAGGATCACCCACTACCTCCCCATGGAGGGGGTGCGGTTGGCCTTCCCGGCGCTGGATGTGGACGGGCGGACGGTCTGGGGCCTCACCCACCGGATCCTGGACGACTTCCGGGTGCGCATGGGGTGGAGCGGGGTGCGCTGACCCCGCCCTTCCTCCCGCAACCCGGCCATTCTACCGCAACCCGGCTGCCTTCTGCACTCAGAACCCTTCCATGTCCGTGCGCTGGATCTGGATCCCCCGCCGTGCCAGCCCATCCATGTACGCCCTGGGAACCACGGTCTCGTCGGGGGTGCGAACGCCCTTCTCCCGGATCTCGCCGGAGCACTGCATGATCCCGGTGAGGGCCAGGGAAAAGCCGGTGGTGCGCATCATGGCCGAGATCCCCGAGGCCTCGTCGTAGTAATCCACCAGGTCGAAGCGGATGGCGTGGTGGGCGTGATGCTTCTCGCCGCGGATCTCCACCCGGAGGACCACCAGATCCTGCCCCTTGGGCTTGCGCAGCTTCGGGGTAACGCAGTCGATGAAGAAGCGGCGGGGCGGGATGGCGTGCCCGTCCACCTCGATGGGCTCCAGGTCCAGGAGACCCAGACTCCGGATTGCCTTCATGAGGACGGCGTGGCCGGGGTAGCGGAGGGTCTTGTACTCCATGGTGCGGAGTTGGCCCTGGTAGCGGTAGGGAAGGGTGGAGATGCCCCCGGCGGTGTAGAAGGCCTCCAGCATTCCCAGTGGCTCGGGGAAGGACACCTGCTCCAGCCCGGTGAGGGGCTCCACCTCGGCGGGCTTCCCCTCGTGGAGGACGAGGCCCGGGGTGGTGTAGTAGTCCAGCACCCCTTCCATGGAGTAGACGATCTGGTAGTTGAGGGGCGGCTCGGGATCCTGGGGTAGCCCACCCACCCACATCCGCACCGAATCCACCTCGTCCAGTTCGTCGATGCCGGCCTGGGCCAGGATGTTCACCATCCCGGGAGCGAGGCCGCAGTCGGGAATGACGCTCACGCCCCGCTCGATGGCCATGCCGTCCAGCTCCCGTTGCTGCGCCACGATCTCCGTGTTGCCCCCCAGGTCGCAGAAGTGGGCGCCGGCCTCGATGGCGAGCTGGGTCATCTCCAGATTGAAGTAGTACGGGAGGGCGCAGACCACCCCGTCCATCCCCTCCATGGCGGGCCGCACCGAGTCGGGATCCCGGGCATCCACCGCTTCCACCTTCAGCCGTTCTCCCAGGAAGGGCCGGAGGAAGCTGGCTACCCGGTCCGTTCGCTGGTCCCCCACCACCACCTCGGTGACCTTCGGGCTCTTCAAGAGATCGTAGGCCGCCGCGGAACCCTGGGCCCCGCCCCCCAACACGAGAAAGCGCATCCTCTTCTCCTCAGTCCATCGGGTTTGATCACGGAACTCGCTCCGGCCTTCCACGCTCGTACCGGCGACTCCGGCGGTCAATCCCCGTCGCCGAACAGGTCGGGCTGCGGGGCGTCCGACTCCCCCTCGGAGGAGGATGCGGGCGGGGCCCCGGGCACCGTGCTCCCGGAATCGTCCGTTCCCGATCCGTCGTCGGAAGTCTCCTCGGGAGAGTCGGAAGTCTCCTCGGGAGAGGTGTCCCCGGTGGAAGACGGATCGCTCCCGGGCTGCTCGCCTGCCAGACTCCGGGTCAGCTCCACCACCCGGTCGCCGGCCTCGACCCGGAGCAGGCGGCTGCCTCGAGTACGGCGCCCCTGCTCCGGCACGTCGGCGGCGCGGATCCGGGTCACCGATCCTCCCGCGGTGACCAGGGAGACCTCGTCGCCGGAGACCACCTCGAGGGCACCTACCAGCGGCCCTCCCTGAGAGCCGGAGGGGATGGCCAGCGTCCCCAGCCCACCGCGCTTCTGGAGGGGGAACTCGCCCAGGGGCGTGCGCTTCCCCCACCCCTCCTCGCTCACCGTGAGCACATAGGCCTGCCGCCTCACCGGGATCATCCCGATGACCTGGTCGTCGCCTCGGAGGTCGATCCCCTTCACTCCCTGGGCCGTGCGCCCCATGGTGGAGACCTCCTTCTCCTCGAAGCGGATGGCCCGGCCGTCCTGGCTCAGGAGCATGAGGACGGCGCGGCCGTCGGAGAGGATCACGTCGAGGATCCGGTCACCGTCCCGGACACCGGCGGCGATGATGCCGCCGCTGCGGGGGTTCGAGAACTCGGGAAGCTCGGTGCGCTTCACGATCCCGCCCCGGGAGACGAAAACCAGCACCCGCTCCTTGTCGTCCAGGTTTTCCACCGGCACCAGGCTCACGATCCGGTCGCCGCGGTCCCCGCCCACCAGGGCGTAGATGGACTGGCCCCGGGAGGCCCGGGCCGACTCGGGAACGTCCAGCACCGAGAGGAAGTGGCAGTGGCCCCCCTCGGTGAAGGCCAGGATCCACCCGCCGGTGCGGGCGGTGAAGACGCGCTCGAGCCAGTCGGTCTCGTAGTTCTCCATCCCCGCCAGCGCCTTTCCGCTCCGGACCCGGCGGCGGTACAGGTGCATGGGGATGCGCTTCACGAAGCCCTCGTGGCTCACGGTGACGACCACATCCTCGTCCGCCACCGCCTCTTCCACCGGCGCCACATGCTCCTCGGCGTCCCGGAGGATGACGGTGCGGCGGGCGTCGCCGAACTTCGCGGTCACCTCGTCCAGCTCGGCTACCACCACCCGGAGCTGCTCCTCTTCCGAGTCCAGGATGGTCCGGAGCTCACCGATGAGGACCTCCAGTTCGGCCAGACGGTCCCGGAGGGTCAGGCGCTCCAGCGAGGTGAGGCGGCCCAGGCGCATGTTGAGGATGGCGTCGGCCTGGATCTCCGAGAGGCCGAACTGATCCTGGAGGCGCGTCGAGGCCTGGGGCCGATCCCGGGATCCGCGGATGATGCGGATCACCTCATCGATGTTGTCCAGGGCCACCAGGAGCCCTTCGATGACATGCCGCTCGGCCTCGGCCTTCTCCAGGTCGTGGCGGGTGCGGCGGACCACCACCTCCAAGCGGTGATCCCGGTACCGCTCCAGAAGCTCCTTGAGGTTCAGCTCCCGGGGCTCGCCATTGTCCAGGGCCAGCATGATGGCGCCGAAGGTGCTCTGCAGGTAGGTGCGGCGGTGGAGGATGGCCAGGGTGACCGCCGCGCTGGCACCGCGCTTGAGTTGGATGACCAGCCGCAGCCCGTCCCGGTCCGACTCGTCCCGGACATCGGTAACGTCGTCCAGCTTCCCCTTCCGGGAGAGCGCCACGATCTGCTCGATGATCTTGGACTTGGAGATGCCGTAGGGGATCTCCGTCACCACGAGCTGGTCCCGCCCGCCACGCAGCGCCTCCTTCACGATGCGGGCCCGCATGACGATGCGGCCCCGGCCGGTGCGGTACATGTCGTGGATCCCGTCGTCGCCTACGATGAAGGCGCCGGTGGGGAAGTCGGGTCCCGGCAGATGCGCCATGAGCTCATCCACCGGGCAGTCCGGATTGTTGGCCAGGTGGCGGAAGGCGGCGGTCACCTCCGTCAGATTGTGGGGAGGCATGTTGGTGGACATCCCCACCGCGATCCCCGACGCCCCATTCACCAGAAGGTTCGGAAGGCGTGCCGGAAGGACGGTGGGCTCCTGGATCCGGCCGTCGAAGTTGGGCGCGAAGTCCACCGTCTCCTTGTCCAGGTCCGCCAGCATCTCCAGGGCGATGGGGGCCAGGCGGGCCTCCGTATACCGGTAGGCCGCCGCCGAGTCGCCGTCGATGGAGCCGAAGTTCCCCTGCCCGTCTACCAGGGGATAGCGAAGGGAGAAGTCCTGGACCATCCGCACCATGGTGTCGTACACCGCCGAGTCCCCGTGTGGGTGGTACTTCCCCAGCACCTCTCCCACCACCGATGCGCTCTTCTTGTAGGGGCGATCCGGCAGGAGCCCCAGCTCGTTCATGGCGAAGAGGATCCGGCGATGCACCGGCTTCAACCCGTCCCGGACGTCGGGGAGGGCCCGGGAGACGATCACACTCATGGAGTAGTCGATGAACGACTCCCGCATCTCATCTTCGATGAGGCGGGTGAGGATGCGCTCCCTCTGCTGTGCCATGGACATGGCGGCTCCCTGGGTGTCGTGGATCCGGGCTGGTGCGAACCAATGTATGCGGGCCGATCTGGGCCGATGCGGGCCCGTCAGAAGATGGGGGGGCAGGCAGGGGGAGGGAAGTGCCGATGTTCGGGATCGTTTCGGCCCCAAAATGCGAATCTAGATTCGCATTTTGGGTTCAGGTTGGCCACCGGCGTCGGGCGTGACCAAGCGGTGGCACGGTCCAGCCTCCCGCGTAGCCTCGCCTCTGGCTTCGGGATCCATCGCTGGAACCCGGTGAATCGGTGGGGCC
>REEG01000102.1 GCA_007695195.1 Gemmatimonadales bacterium
GCGACGCCCTACCGCCGCCGTCCGCCGTCGGCCTGCGCCCCCGGGATCTCCTCGTAGCCCAGCGTCTCGCCCCGCTCCTCGGCGGGGATCCCCTCCACCATCCACCGCGGGGGCGCCGCGTCATGGAGGAAGTGGTCGAAGAACTGCTTCATCCGGATGTTCCAGTCCCGCCGGTTGGCAAAGGTGGTGGGCCAGTGGGGCTCACCCCGGTAGTTCACGAGCCACGCCGCCCGATCCAGACGCCGGAGCGCGGTGAAGAGCTCGATTCCCTGCTCCCAGGGAACGTGCCCGTCATTGTCGTTGTGCATGATGAGCAGCGGCGTCTCGATCTTGTCGGCCCAGAACAGGGGCGAGTTCTCCAGGTACCGCAGGGGACGCTCCCACAGGGATCCGCCGAGCCGGCTCTGAGTACGCTCGTACTGGAACTGGCGCACGAGTCCCGTTTCCCAACGGATCTGTCCGTAGGCCGACGTCATGTTGGCCACGGGAGCACCCGCCGCCGCCGCCCGGAAGAGGCGCTGGGACCGGGTCACGATGAAGGCGATCTGGTACCCACCCCACGAGTGTCCCTGGAGGCCGATCCGCTCCCGGTCGACCCAGGGCTCCCGGAGCAGGTGCTGGGTTCCAGAGACCACAGCGTTGAAGGCGCTCTCGCCGGGGTACCCCTCCCGGTACACGATGTCGGGGATGAAGACCACGTAGCCGTGGCTCGTGTACATGGGGAAATTGATGATGGACCGGTGCGGGACGGGGGCGTAGTGGCTGTGGAGGCGTTCGGACTGGCGGTCGTAGAAGTAGACCAGCACCGGGTAGCTGCCGGAGGGGTCGAAGTCGTCGGGCTTCATGAGGATCCCGTCCAGGGGCGTCCCGTCCGCCGACGTCCACGACACGATCTCCGCCGTCCCCCACCGGTACTCCGCCTGCTGGGGATTCGCCTCACTGATCCGAACCCGGTCCCCGAACTCCGGACCTGCGACCCAAAGATCGGGGAAATCCCGGAAGGTCTCCTGGGTGAAGAGGAGGCGATGGGCCTCCCGGGCCTGGACCGGCGTGGAGAAGCGCCGGGACTCCAGGATCAACTCGTCCGGTGCGCCGGGACGCTCCGGTACCATCCGGAAGAACCCGGCATCACGGCTGGGTTCGTGGAAGGCCGAGAGGAGGAGGGGCTCCGAGGGGGCCACCGCCCTCCGGTCCGGGTCCAGCGCCACGGCCCGGAAGCGGATCTCCCGGCTGCGCCCCTCTCCGGCGGTGAGGGCGATGGGTGCGGCTGCCCCCCGCGGGTCCACCTGCCACACATCGTACCGGTCATAGAGGAGGATGGCCTCGTCGCCTTCCAGCCACCCCGCCGATCCGTATGAGCCGGCCACCTGCGGAAGATCGTGGTCTTCGTTGTGGACGGGATGGGGGAGGTCGGCGGAGATGGCCCGGGTCTCTCCCGTGGCCACCTCGTGGGCGTACCAGGTGGAGTCGGGTCCATGGTACCAGGTGACGAAGGCTTCGTCGGGAGAGACGGCCGCGCCCCCGCGGGCGCCCTCCACCAGCAGGCGACGCTCTCCTGTGGCCACCTCCACCAGATAGAGATCCCGGGGGTTCGGGGACTCCCACGAGGCTTCCACGGCGTAGGGGGTGGGGTCGGAGCCCACCGCCAGGCGGCCGTCGCCGTCGCCCCCCACCGAGACGGATGGGAGGGTGGGATCGGCAAGCTGGACGATGCGGTCCTCGCCCAGGAAGAGGACGGCCTGGTAGCTCTGCCGAAGGCGCTGGGTCCGGCGCACATTCTGTACGGTCATGAGTTCGTCGTCCTGCCAGTGCCAGATCTCCACATCCACCTGGTCATCCAGCGGGTGGCTCCACTCCGGATCCCGCTCCCGGGCCGGAGCCGGTGGCCGGGTGCCCAGGAGGAGGCGGTCCCCGCCCGCCGAGAATGAGATCCCGTGGTGGGGGCTCACGCCCCAGCCCCCGCGCATTCCGGAGGTGGATCCATCTGCCAGGGTACGGGCATCCGAGTCTCCCGCCTGCCACCCCACGATCCGGGCGAAGCGTCCGGCGTTGGGGTCGTCCTCTCCATTCCCCTCTTCCGCCACGGCCCGCAGGGCCAACCGCTCCCCATCCCGGTCCAGGGTAAGGCCCGAGAGGGTTTCATCCGTTTCGAGGACGGTATGGGGGTCACCTGCGCCGGGCACCAGGACCCGGACCTGCCGGAGATCCCCCTGTCGCGCCACGAAGGCCAGCCGCCCTCCGTCCCTGGAGAGGGCGTAGGCCTCCACCCGCCGGAAGCGGGCTTCCTCCCCCGTCTCCAGGGCCAGGAGCACCAGCGTACCTGGATCCTCGCCGGAGTCGGAGTCGGAGTCGATCCCCGCCTCCGTCGCCTCGGTGGTGGGTTCGCCAGGGCTCGGGGGTCCCATTCCGACGTTTCCTTCGTCCCCGTGTCCCGCTTCCTGGTGGAAGGCCACCCACTCCCCGCCCTCCTCGGGGAGCTGGAACGAAAGGAGAGCCGGGAAGCGGAGGATCCGACCCGATTCCACCTCCAGGATGCCGAGGGAGTCCCGCACGGCGTTCCGATTCCCGCGGGCATTGCCCGGCTTCGGGTCGCTGGCGGCATCCGGGCCGTGGGGCCGGATCCGGAAGACCACCCGGCGGCCGTCGGCGGTGAAGCGGGGAGCGGCGCCACGCTCCACCCGGTGCTCCCGGTCCGAGTCCACCGAACGCACCACCAACTCCCCATCCGCGTTCTCCAGTTCCAGGGTGTAGTGGACCCAGTCTCCCCGGGGTGCCAGGCCCCGACTCCCGATGGTTCGCCACTCTTCATAGACGTGATGCCCCAGGAGCCGATCCCCCTCAGGGACGTCACTTTCCTGGGCTTGGCTCTGGGCGATGCCGGCGGTGGGGGCGCCGGCCAGGACCCCGACGGCCAGGAAGAGGGCGGCGGCCGGGAGCCGCGCACCGTGCCGGAAAAGGCTTCGACGAGAGTGCTGGCGGGACACGGGGCGGAGTTGGGGGCTCATGGGACGTGTCAGTTGGGGAAGGCGGCCAGGATCTCCAGCACCCGGTCCAGGTCCTCCACGGAGTGATCGGCGTTGACCTGGGCCCGGATGGCTTCGTCGCCCCGGGGCACCACGGGGTAGGTGAGACCCGTCACCAGGACGTCGTGCTGGAAGAGGTGCCGTACCAGGGCCCGGGTCCGGGCCGTGTCGCGGATCATGAGGGGCACCACCGGGTGATCGCCGGGGATGGTTTCGATCCCGATGCGCCCGAGGCCCTCCTCGAAGTGGCGGGTGAGGGAGCGCAGTCGCTCCAGGAGCTGCCGTCCCCGGGGCGAGTCCACGAGCTCCACCGCCGCGGTGCAGGCCATGGCCTCGCCGGGGGTGATGGGGTTCGAGTAGATGTAGGTGGGGGCACTCTCCCGGAGGAACCGGATGAGGCGCGCGTCGCCGGTGACGTATCCGCCATTCACACCGAAGGCCTTCCCCAGAGTCCCGATAAGGACGTCCACCGGCGGGCTCTCGGTGTACTCCTCCACCCCGCGACCGGTGGGGCCGAAAGCGCCCACCCCGTGGGAGTCGTCGGCCACCACCACCACGTTCTCCGGATAGCGGTGGTCGTGCCGCGCCGCCAGGGCCATGATCTCGTCCAGGGGGGCGTGATCGCCCCGCATGGAGAAGATCCCGTCGGTGAGGACCAGGGCCCGGCGCGCCGTTCCCTCACCCTCCACCAACTCCCGTTCCAGCGCCTCCAGGTCCAGATGGGGGTAGATCACCTTCCGGGCCGGTCGCGACAGGCGTACGGCGTTGATGATGCAGTTGTGGTTCAGCTCGTCGCTGATGACCAGGGTGTCGGCTGTGGTGAGGGGCACCACGCTCCCCAGCACCGCCGCATAGGCCGACGAGAAGACGATGGCTTCGTCCCGCCCGTGGAAGCGAGCCAGCGTGTGCTCCAGATCCCGGTGGGCCGTGTAGGAACCGCTGATGAAGCGCACGGCACCGGGGCCCACACCAAAGGCTCGGGCGCCGGCCTCCTCCGCCTGCAGGAGTTCCGGGGTGAAGGTCAGCCCCAGGTAGGAGTTGGAGTTGAGCCGCAGGAACTCCCGGTCCCCGTACCCTTCCAGGTGGAAGCGGGGCGCCCGGTCGTCGCCGCCGGGCACGACTCCCGTGACGATGAGCTCTTCTCCTTTTGCGGTTCCATCGGTTTCCAGCGTCGCCACATGGGCATCCAGCGCGTCCAGCATTCGGTCCTGAGGCATGGGGTCTCCGGATCGGGGTTCCGTGGTTCGTGTGTAGGCTCAACCGACCCGGGGGGCCGGCTCCCGGGCTTCCTCGGCGGTCCTGACCTGGGTCAGCATGTCGTCCACCGTCTCGTGGAGGCCGTACTCGGGCTGCCACCCCCACTGGTCCCGGGCCGCCGTGTCGTCCAGGCGTCGCGGCCACGATTCGGCGATGGCCTGGCGAACCGGGTCCACCTCGTAGCCCATCTGGAACTCGGGGAGGCGCTCCTGGATGGCCCGGGCCATCTGCTCCGGGGTGACCTGCATGGCGGTGATGTTGAAGGCGTTCCTGTGCTTGAGCTGCCGGGGATCCGCTTCCATGAGCTCAAGTGCGGCCCGGATGGCATCGGGCATGTACATCATGTCCAGGCGGACATCGTGGGAGAGGAAGCACCGGTATCGGCCGTCCCGGACGGCGGCCCAGAAGATCTCCACGGCCCAGTCGGTGGTTCCACCTCCCGGGGGAGCGGTGTGGGAGATGAGCCCGGGGTAGCGCACGCCCCGGGTGTCCACCCCGAACTTCAGGTGGTAATAGTCGCACAGGAGCTCGCCGGCCACCTTGGTGACGCCGTACATGGTGGTGGGGCGCTGCACCGTATCCTGGGGGGTGGGATCGGGCGGAGTGCCGGGGCCGAAGGCGGCAATGGACGAGGGGGTGAACACGGCGAAGCCTTCTTCCCGTGCCGCTTCCAGGACATTCATGACCCCCCCCAGATTCACCCGGTAGGCATCCTGGGGTCGACTCTCGCCCACCGCCGACAGGAGAGCGGCCAGATGGAAGACCACGTCGGGGCGATGCTCCCGGATACGCTCTCCCAACTCCGTGGGATCGGTGCAGTCCAGGAGGCGGAAGGGCCCTCCCGCCAAAACCGGATGTCGGGGTCCGGGCTCCCGGAGGTCCGTGGCCAGGACGGCGGCGTCGCCCAGCGCGTCGCGCAGCGTCGTCACCAACTCCGTCCCGATCTGTCCTGCCGCACCCGTCACAAGCGCTCGTTTCATACCCGCTCCCGGATCAAGTGGAACTTCAATGTAGGCGGGGGCCGGGGGGGCGTCGACCCGCTCATACCAGGGTGGCGCCCGGTTCCTGGCCGGGCAGAGGAGCCCGCCGCGCCCTCAGGAGCGCCCACGCCAGCGCCAGATTCACCGGCAGCGCCAGCGCCACCACCTCGGCGTTCCCCTGGGTCGCGAGCCCGGTGAGTTGGATCACCCCGCCAACCAGCGAGGTGGCGGCCACCACCAGTGCGGCGCCCAGGGCCAGGGTCCCGGGCAGCCCCATCCACCAGCGGCGGCGGACCAGACCGGGCAGGAGCGCCAGGGTCAGCACCAGGCCCAGCGGGCTCACGTAGAGAATGTTGAGGTTCCATTGGATGAAGACGTGGTCCGTCCACCACGAGGCCACGAGGATCGCCCCCAGGAGTCCAGTCCCGACCCCCCACACCGCTCCCACGCCGGCCAGGATGCGCCGGGCCCCGTCGCGGTCTTCCCGGGCCCATCGCCCCACGGCGGCCAGGGCCACTGCGGCACCGAGTCCCAGGAGGAGCCAGAGCGGGGAGAAGGCGGGCGGCGTCTCCGGAGTCGGCGGGCGACCGCTGGCCACCCACACCATTCGCGGGCCCAGAAGGGGGGTCGCCGAACCGTCGGTCCGGGTCACGTCGAAGCCCTCCAGCAGCTCCATGAGTTCGGTGGGGAGGAACATGGCCTCCCACTCGGTGACGGCGGCGTCGCCCCGGGTTCCCAGGAGGAAGGAGAGCCCGTGGTCCACCCACCCCGTCACCTGAACCATCCGCCGGGAGTGCCAGCGCCAGCTCCGGGGGGTCTCCCGGGGCGCGAAGGCCTCGTGGATGGCGCCTCCCAGAACCCGGTCCAGCGCGTCCCGGACCCGGGTCGAGCAGTTGTCCCGGTAGTAGTCGTAGATGTACGGGCGGTTCTCGGGGAGGTAGTTCCACCGCACGAAGGCGTCCAACTCCGCCGCTTCCGCCGGGGTCAGGTTCACCCGGTTGGCGTAGACGGTGCGTCCGGCCCGTGCGTACGAATCCAGAAACGGTCCCAGCTCGGCCGGACCCATGGAGTAGCGCATGGTCCCCCGCAGGAAGCGCGGGATGAAGTCCACATCCTCGAAGTTGAAGAGCCCCCAGTTCCACGCCACCTCCTGGCCGCTGAGGGGATCCCGGATCAGGAGAGCGTTGTGCCCGAAGAGCTCCCATACCTCATCGCCCTGGTCCATGGTGAGGAGGTAGACCTCCAGCGCCGGGACCGAGGGGGCGGCGGCCATCATGCCCGGGGACACGGTGTCGGCGGCCATGGTGTCGGCGGCCACAGGATCGGCGGCCACGGTGTCCGCCGCCACGGGATCTGCGGCCAGTGGGTCCGCGGCCCCCTCGGGCACGGGCCCTGCCACCGTCAGGAGGAGGGCGAAGAGGAGAGAGATCATGGATGAGGGTCGGGGAAGGTCCGTCGGCGCCCCTGATGCTGCGCGTCCGGTACCCCCTCGTCAACCCGCCTTGCCCCGCCCTGCGACCCACCCGGTCCCCTGCGGCCTGCCCGGTCCCCTGCCGCCTGCCCGGTCCCCTGCCGCCATCGTGCATCTTGAGAAGGGCGCTGGCCGGAACCACCTTGGTACCACCCACCGCCGCGCAGCCCCCGGTGAAAACCCGGAAGACGGGCGCGGCCGGTTGCGGGGGCATTGTAGTGCGGGATCGCCCGACCCTCTCCGGGGTCCTCTAGGACCGGCCGTTCCTTTCCAACCTTTCCCTTATCGGAGGCTGCCGTGAAGCGGGCCATTGTCGCCGTCCTCGCCGCCCTGGGCGGTCTGGTCATCCTGGGCTTCCTGTTCATCTTCGCCCTGAGTTGGGCCGTCCTTGCGCCCACACCCCTCCCCGGGAGCGTGGTCCTGGAGCTGGACATGGAAGAGGGAATCGTGGAGGGGGCGCCGTCCGATCCCTTCACCCTGGCGCTGCAGCGCTCGCGTCTTCAGACCGTCCGGGTGGTGGAGGCGCTGGAGCGGGCCGCCGACGATGACCGGGTGGTGGGGCTCCTGGTCCGGGGCGGCGCGGCGCCCGGTGGCTGGGCCACTACCCAGGAGCTTCGGGATGCGGTGATCCGGTTCCGGGAGAGCGGAAAGCCCGCTGTCCTCTTCGCCCAGACCTTCGGGGAGTTCGCTCCGGGCCAGGCGGGATACTACTTCGCCACGGCCTTCGACGAGATCCTCATGCAGCCCTCCGGCGATGTGGGGCTTCTGCCGCTGACGCTGGAGGCGCCCTTCTTCCGAGGTGCGCTGGACCGGCTGGATGTGGAGCCCCGTTTCGACCGTCGCTGGGAGTACAAGGACGCCACCGAGATCTTCACCCGCGAAGGCTTCAGCGACTCGTCCAGGGAGGCGTCGCAGGCTCTCCTGGATTCGCTCCTTGAGTCCATGGTGGAAGGCATCGCCGACGGTCGTTCGCTATCGGCGGATTCGGTTCGGGCGCTGGTAGCGGCCGGGCCGTTCATGGCCCGGGAGGCCGTCGACGCGGGGTTGGTGGATCGCCTGGCATACCTGGACGACGCCCGGGAACAGCTCCTGGAGGCCGGGGGCGACCGCACGGAGCGACTGACCTTCGGCCGCTACGTGGAGCGGGATGGGCGGGTCTGGAACCGGGGGACGCGGGTGGCCCTCATCTACGGCTCCGGCACCATCGTCCAGGGCCGCGCCGGCTTCGATCCCTTCACAGGCGGGTCGTCGTTTGCCGCCTCGACTGTGGCGGGTCACCTCCGGGAGGCCATCGATGACGAGAGCGTGAGGGCCATTCTATTCCGGGTGGATTCCCCAGGGGGCTCGTATGTGGCCTCCGACGTGGTTCGCCGCGAGCTGGTGCGGGCCCGGGAGAAGGGGAAGCCGGTGGTGGTGTCCATGGGGAATACCGCCGCCTCCGGGGGCTACCTGGTCTCCACCGACGCCGCCCGGATCGTGGCCCACCCCGCCACCCTCACCGGGTCCATCGGCGTGTTGGCCGGAAAGTTCGTCACCGGCGATCTGGCCGAGCGGCTGGGGGTGAGCTGGGACCGCATCGAGGCCGGCGGCGAGTCCACCTTCTTCTCCGGATTCGAGGACTTCTCCGACGAAGAGTGGGAGCGCTTCCAGACCTACCTGGACCGGGTCTACGACGAGTTCGTGGAGATGGTGGCCGAAGGGCGCGGCATGGACCGGGATCAGGTGCATGAGGTGGCCCGGGGCCGGGTCTGGACGGGCCGGGATGCCCTGGAGATGGGACTGGTGGATGACCTGGGCGGTTTCCCGGTGGCCCTGGCCGCCATCCGGGAAGAGCTGGAGCTCGAACCCGATGCCCGGCTGAACGTGACCCTCTTCCCCGCCGAGCGGAGCCTCTTCCAGCTCCTCATGGAAGACGGCTTCCAGGTGACGGCCGGTGCGCTCCTGGCCCGGTCCGCCGTGGACGGCCCCTGGGGTCAGGCCCTTCGCCCTCTCCTCCGTCAGGTCGAGGCGCTGGGACTCCTGGGTGGTCCCATCCACCCGGTCCGTATGCCCCCCATGGAGGTACCGGCCCGGTGAGTTCGGTTCTGGACGCCCAGGGCCTCCGGAAGAGCTACGGGGCCCGGGAACTCCTGCCGGGAGTCGATTTCTCGGTGGCGGAGCGGGAGAAGGTAGGCGTCGTGGGCCGCAACGGCTCGGGCAAGTCCACCCTCCTGCGCATCCTGGCCGGCGAGGAGAGTGCGGACGCCGGGACCGTCGCCCTCCGTCGGGGTCTCCGGGTGGCCTACCTCCCCCAGGATCCGCCGGTGGACCCCCACCGCACCATCTTCCGGACTGCGGGAGAGGGGACAGGGTCGCTGCAGGGCGACCTGTTGGCCTATCAGGAGGTGAATCAGGAGCTGGCCCGGGGGCCGGACGGCGCCCGTCTGGAGGAGCTCCTGGCCCGCCAGTCGCGCCTGGCGTCCCGCATCGAACGGGATGGGGGATGGGACCTGCAGCACCGCATCGAAACCGTCCTGACCCGTCTGGGGATCGAGGGCTGGGAGCGGACCATGGGCACCCTGTCCGGGGGTGAGCGGCGGCGGGTGGCGTTGGCCCGGACCCTCCTTTCGGAACCGGAGCTTCTCCTCCTGGATGAGCCCACGAACCATCTGGACGCCGATACCGTCCTCTGGCTCGAGGAGACCCTCTACGACTTTCCCGGCGCCGTGGTGGTGGTGACCCACGACCGCTACTTCCTGGACCGGGTGGTGGACCGGATGGTGGAAGTTTCGCACCGGGGGCTCACCTCGTACCCCGGGGGCTACACCGACTACCTGGCGCAGCGGGCCGAGCGGGAGGCCCGGGAGGCGGTGGAGGCCGAGAAGCGGAGTCGTCTGCTGGAGAAGGAGTTGGCGTGGGCCCGGCGCTCTCCGCCGGCCCGCACCGGCAAGCAGAAGGCTCGCAGGGCCCGGGCGGCGGAGATGGCCGAAGAGGCCCGGGAGTCGTCCCGGGAGCGGCAGGGGACGGTGGAGCTGGAGGTCACCGAGGCGCCCCGGCTCGGAAGGACCGTGCTGGAGCTCCACGATGTGGGCAAGGACTACGGCGAGCGCACCGTGCTGGATGGGGTCTCGGACCGGCTTTCCGCCGGGGAGCGCATCGGCGTGGTGGGCCCCAACGGGGCGGGGAAGAGCACCCTCCTCCGCATCGTGGTGGGCGAGGAGACGCCGGACCGGGGCCATGTGGTGCTGGGCGAGAACACCCGGGTGGGGTATCTGGACCAGCAGCGGGAGCTGGACCCGGAACTCACCATCGCCCGGGCTGTGTCGGTCTCGGACTGGGTTGAGCTGAACGGGCGGCGCCTCCACCTGAAGGCCTACCTGGACCGCTTCCTCTTCCCGGCCCACCTCCACAACCAGAAGGTGTCGTCGCTTTCCGGTGGCGAGCGGACCCGGCTCCTGTTGGCGCGCCTCCTCCTGGAGCGGTTCAACCTCCTGGTGCTGGACGAGCCCACCAACGATCTGGATCTGGACACCCTCCGGATCCTGGAGGAGGCCGTGGAAGACTTTCCCGGCTGCGTCCTGGTGGTGACCCACGACCGCTTCCTCCTGGACAAGGTGGCCACGTCGCTGCTGGTCTTCGAGGGAGAGGGGCGGGTCCGGCGTCATCACGGGAGCTGGGATCGGTGGCTCCAGCGTCGGGAGGCGGAGACGGCGGCACGCCGCGAGCGGGAGCGCGACGAGGAGCGGGCGCGGAAGGAAGCCCGGGCGTCGGCGGCGCGGGAGCAGGCTCGGGAGGCCCGGAGCGATCGGCCCCGCCTCAGCTACCGGGAACGTCAGGAGTTGGACGGGGTGGTGGAGCGCATCCGGATCCTGGAAGGGGAGAAGGAGAAGCTGGAGACGCAGTTGGCGGACCCCGCCACCTACGGTGGCGACACCACCGGGATCGCCGTGGCGTCCCGGCGTCTCGGCGAGGTGCAGGGCGAGTTGGAGCCCCTCTACGAACGGTGGATGGAGCTGGAGGAACGGGCGGGGTGAAGGGTCCCCGGTGCGGGCGCGGTGCGCCGGCTCCATCCGTCGCCGCGACGTGCTCTGCCCCCCCGCGCCGCGCTCCGACCCGGGGGGAGGCGGGCTCTCCGAAAGAAGCTGAAGGTCAAGCCGAAACAAGCTGAAGGTCAAGCCGAAACAA
>REEG01000209.1 GCA_007695195.1 Gemmatimonadales bacterium
AGCGGGAGGAGCCACTTGCGGACCATGCGCTCCATCCAGCCGTCTCCCCAGGGATTCCATGGCTCAAAGGCCTGGAGCGCGCTCCCGCTCCACTCGGCCCGCTGCCCGGGCCGCTCGGCGTCGGGCACCCCCTCGGCGCCGTGACGGAGGAAGTTGACCACCGCTCCCAGCGTCCGCTCCTCTTCAACCAACTGATTGTGGGTGGGACAGCAGATCTCCAGGTTCAGCGCTCCCGGGAGGAGCCCCGACGATCCCGGGATGACGCGGAGATCCACCGGCGTGCGGATGGCCAGGGCCTCCACCCCCGTGGGCACTCCGCTCTCCCCTTCGTTGAGCTGGGTGAGGAAGTCGCTCCCCGGTACCATCTCCCTCCCACCGTCGCCCCACGCCAGGATCGCCGCCACGGTTCCCCGATGGGGCGTGCCCAGGAAGACCGCCCGGCGCACGGCCTCGTCCACGTCAGGCCGGACCAGCAGGAAGTAGCGCACCGCCAGGCCGCCCATGGAGTGGGCCACAATGTCCACCCGGGGGGCGCCGGTCATGGCCCGGAGCGCATCCACCGCCCGGTCGATCTCCCGGGCGTTGCTCTGGTTGCTCCCGAATGGGTCGGGAAAGCTGAGGGCCGCGATCCGCGTCTCGGGCCACCCCTCCTCGATGAGGTGAAGGCGGAGCGGCTCCAGGTCCGGAGCCTGATCGCCCCATCCCGGGACCAGCAGCACGGGAATGGCCTCTTCGTCACCTCCGCCGAAGAGGGTCTGGGCCTGGAGAGGCTCGACGCCTGGACCCGGACCCACAACCGACGTCACCGCCAGGATCGCCAGGATCAGGGCCGGAGCCACGAACTGAGGCCATAGGCGCCGCCGCGGACCGCCACGGGTCCTTCCTGGACGACCCCGGGTCCTGCTCTGGCCCCTGCCCGGCCCATCGGCTGCGTTCATCCCCTCCCACTCCCTCCAAGGTCTCTCCCTGCACGCGGATCCTGCCGCCGCGCCGGTCGTATCAGGGAATACACCGGGATCACCCCACAGATCGCCTGAACGATTCTACCAGCAGTTCCAGCGCCACCTCCCGCTGACGCCCCGACAGGATCAGGGGGGGCGACAGCTCCACCACCTCCCCATGAGGGCCGGCCGGGAGCACGATGAGCCCTCGCCGGAGCGCCTCTTCGGTCACCTCGACCCCGGCGCCGGGGCGCCCCAGATCGATCCCGATGAAGAAGCCTCTCCCCCGGATCTCCCTGATGGAGGCCTCCGGCAACTCTCGGGCCAGGGCCCGGCGGAACGCCTCCCCCTCCCGGGCCGCGTAGGCGGTGAGCTCCTCCTCTTCCAGCACGTCCAGGAAGGTCAGCCCCGCGGTGCAGGCCAGGGGGTGTCCCAGGAAGGTGGAGGTATGGAGCGCCTCGCCCGGCGACTCGGGCCAGGCGTCCATGACCTCCACCGGACCGGCGCATGCGCTCAAGGGGAGGCCGCCGCCCAGCCCCTTCCCCACGCAGATCAGGTCCGGCACGACGCCTTCGTGCTCCAGGGCGAAGAGGCGGCCGGTGCGCCCCAGGCCGCTGAAGATCTCGTCGAAGACCAGGAGTGCCCCGGCGGCGCGGGTCCTCCGGGCCACCTCCGCCAGGAAGCCGGGGGGCGGCACCCGGACGCCCGCCCGCCCCTGGATGGGTTCCAGGATGACGGCTCCGGGAAGGCCCCCCTCTCCCGGGCCGGCGGCGCCGGCGTCGGTCCCGCCGAACTCGCGACGCCCTCCCGCCAGCGCCAGATCCAGCGCCGCCAGGCTCTCCCGGGCCTCGTCCGGTGTGGTGGGGAAGGGGACGAAGCGCACGCCGGGGTAGAGGCGGCCCCGGAAGGGCTCGCGGAAGTCGTCGCGCCCCGTGGCGGCCAGCGACCCCAGCGTGAGCCCGTGGTAGGCGCCGCGGAAGGCCACCACGCCGGGGCGACCGGTGGCCAGGAGCGTGGTCTTGAGGGCGATCTCCACTGCCTCCGAACCCGAATTGGCGAGAGTGATGCGGCTGTGGGAGCCCCAGGGCAGGATGGCGGCCAACCGCTCCAGGAACTCCACCTTCCGCACCGGCGGATGCACGTCGCCCATCCCGTGGGTCAGGATGCCGGCCTGCTCCCGGATGGCCGCAGTGATGCGGGGGTGGGCGTGCCCCGCCAGCGCCACGCCGAAGGCACCGGTGAGATCCAGATACCGGTTGCCGTCGGCGTCGTCCACCACCGCGCCCCGGGCCCGGGCCCAGAAGACGGGGAAGTGCTCGGAGAGATAGGTGACGTTCCTGGACTCCACCTGCCGAAGTCGCCGCGCCAGCTCCCGGGTGGCGGGGCCGGGGGGAGGGGTCACCATGTGGGGAAGGGTGGGATCGTCCATGCCGCGGATCGGGGAATGGGGGACGGGGAATCTGGGAAGGGGGCCGAGTGGACACCGGCCGGCGCACGGCGGCGCCATCGTTCAGCAGGCCGCCTTTGTGGGCCGTCTTTGTGGGCCGCCAACTCCCTTCTAGACTTGAGGGGCGGGGGCGGAAGTGCCTGCCGTCCCCGGAAAAGGTAGCATCCCCCGGACCCGGAGGCTCCCGTGCCCGAGAAGGACCGCTCTTCCGAGATTGATCCCTCGCCCGAGAAGGACCCCTCGCCCGACAACATGGGCTCGCCCGAGATCGACCCCTCGCTCCAGAAGCACCGGTCCCGCCACATCGGCGACCGCCGCCTCGCCCCCGAAAGCCTCATGATGAGCTACGGGTACGATCCGGCGCTCTCGGAGGGGTCGGTGAAGTGCCCCATCTTCCAGACCTCCACCTTCGTCTTCCAGTCGGCGGAGCACGGGAAGGCCTTCTTCGAGCTGGCGTACGGACTCCGGGAGCAGGAGGCCGGCGAGAGCATGGGGCTCATCTACTCCCGCCTCAACAACCCGGATCTGGAGGTCCTGGAAGACCGCCTCACCCTCTGGGACGACGCCGAGGCCGCGGCGGTGTTCGACAGCGGGATGGGCGCCATCTCAACCGCCGCCCTCACCTTCCTCCGCCCCGGCGACCGCCTCCTCTACAGCGAGCCCATCTACGGGGGCACCCAGTACCTCTTCAGCCACATCCTCCCCGAATTCGGCATCGAGACCGAGTCGTTCCGGGCAGCGGTGGGGCCCGAGGTGGAAGAGGAAGCGGTGCGGGCGGCGGCGGCCAAGGGCAACCTCCGCATGATCATGCTGGAGACGCCGGCCAACCCCACCAACTTCCTGGTGGACATCGAGCGGGTCTGCCGGGTGGCGCGGGAGCTCTCCACGCCGGAGAACCGGATCCTGGTGGCGGTGGACAACACCTTCCTGGGTCCCGTCTTCCAGCATCCCCTGAAGCTGGGCGCCGATCTGGTGATCTACTCCCTCACCAAGTACGTGGGCGGCCACTCCGACGTCATCGCCGGCGCGTGCCTGGGCTCGGCCGACGACATCAAGCGCATCAAGGGGATGCGCACCTTCCTGGGAAGCATGGCGGGGCCGTGGACGGGCTGGCTCCTCATGCGCAGCCTGGAGACGCTGAAGCTCCGCATGACGGCGCAGGCCCGAGGCGCCCGGATCATCGCCGACTGGCTCCTGGATCACCCCCGGGTGAAGCGCGTCTACTACCCCGGGCACCTGAAGCCCGGCGATCCGGACTACGAGACCTTCCGGCGTCAGTGCCTGTCGGCGGGGGGGATGGTGTCGTTCGATGTGGATGGGGGAGAAGCGGGGGCTTTCCAGGTTCTGAACCGGCTCCGCCTCATCAAGCTGGCGGTAAGCCTGGGGGGAACCGAGTCGCTGGCGCAGCACCCGGCCTCCATGACCCATTCGGACATTCCCCCGGCCGAGCAGCGCGTCATGGGGATCACCGATTCCATGATCCGCCTATCGGTGGGGGTGGAAGACCCGGAGGACCTTCTGGCCGACCTGGACCAGGCGCTGGAGGGGCTGCCGGACTGAGGGGGGAGTTCCCCGTGGCCCGCCGACGCGGCTCCGACGGGCGAGGCGGAACTCACACCAGCCAGAACCAGACTCCCAGGTAGGCCAGGAGGAGGAGGAGGCCTTCCACCCGGCCCACCGACCGGATCCGCTTGGGGCCGTTGACCCGTGCGCGCCCCGGACCCGGTTGGCGGCGGGGACGGCGGGGGCCGATGAGGACGATGGGCACCAGGAGGAGCGAGAGCAGGGCCATGGCGGGGTACTCCAGCGTCAGGATCCGCTCGGCCACCGAGAGGGGGTGCACCAGGGCGGCCCCGCCCAGGACGAAGGTGAGGTTGAAGATGTTGGAGCCCACGATGTTGCCCACCGCCAGGTCGGTCTCGCGCCGCACCGCCGCCACCACGGTGGTGGCCAGCTCGGGCAGCGAGGTGCCCACCGCCACCACCGTGAGCCCCACCAGGAGCTCCGGCACCCCCACCTGCGCCGCCAGGTCGGTGGCGCCGAGGACGATGAGCTGCCCCCCCACCACCAGCCCCAGGGCACCGGCCCCCACCTTAATCGCTTCCCGGAGGGGCCGGAAGGAGGGATCCGACGCCGCCTGGCCGGGTGCCGCCGCCAGATCACCCTGCCAGCTCCGGTAGAGCACCGCCAGGTAGGCGAAGAGGAGGAGGGCCAGGACGGTCCCTTCCACCCGCCCCACCCGGAGGTTCAGGAGGAGGGGGAAGGCCACGAGGGTGATGACCACCATCCACGGAAGGTCCCGGCGGACCACCGAGGGCACCACCTCCAGGGGCCGCACCAGGGCGGCCAGCCCCAGGACCAGCCCCACGTTGGCCAGATTCGACCCCAGGATGTTCCCCAGCGCCAGGTCCGGACTCCCCCGGGCCGCCGCCAGGAGCGAGACCACCAGCTCCGGCGCCGATGTCCCGATGGAGACCACGGTGAGCCCCACCAGGATGGGGGCGATTCCCCAGGCCACGCCCATGCGCGCCGCGCCCCGGATCAGCCCCTCGGCCCCCAGGTAGAGGACGCCGATCCCGGCCAGGAGGAGGAGGAGGGGGGTGAGCACGGGTGCCTCAGCCCTCCCTGCGCTTCAGCCACGCCTGCATTCCGTCCCGGTCCCGGGTGTTCAGGACGTCGCCGGCCTCGAGCCAGCCCCGCCGGGCCTGGTGGATCCCTTCGTCCACATAGGCGAGCTGGGCCGTGCGGTGGGCGTCGGTGGAGATGACCACCGGCACCCCCAGCTCCCGGGCCCGGAAGAGGTGCCGGTCGTGGAGGTCCAGGCGGCGGGGGTTGGTGTTCAGCTCCACCGCCACGTCGTGCTCCAGCGCAGCCTGCAGGACGGCCTCCATGTCCAGCGCATACGGCTCGCGCCGGTTGATGAGGCGGCCGGTGGGGTGCACCAGGATGTCCACCAGGGGGTGGCGGAGGGCGGTGAGGATCCGCTCCGTCTGGGTGGCCTGATCCAGATCGAAGTGGGAGTGGACGGCGACGAGGACGATGTCCAGCTCGGCCAGGACGTCGTCGGGAAGGTCCAGGGAGCCGTCCTTCAGGATGTCCACCTCACACCCCCGGAGGATCTGGATGCCCTCGACCTGGTCCCGGGCCTCGTCGATCTCGACCCACTGCTCCCGGAGGCGCTCCGGGGTGAGCCCCCGGGCCACGGTGACGGCCTGGGAGTGGTCGGTGATGGCCATGTAGGCGTACCCCCGGTCCCGGCACGCCTCGGCCATGGCCCGGACCGAGTCGCGGCCGTCGCTCCAGGTGGTGTGCATGTGGAGATCGCCCCGAAGCTGGTCCGCCTCAACCAGCTTCGGCAGCGCCCCCTGGTCGGCGGCCTGGATCTCGCCCCGGTTCTCCCGGAGCACCGGCGGGATGAAGGGAAGGTCCAGCGCGCCGAACACCTCCTCTTCGGTGGCGCCGGCGATGCGGCGGCCGGCGTGGGGGTCGGAGTTGGCGTCCCCATCATCGCCCCCCTTCCCCTCTTCTTCGAACACCCCGTACTCGGACACGCGCAAGCCCCGCTTCTGGGCCCGCTTCCGGATCTCCACGTTGTGCTCCTTGGATCCGGTGAAGTAGTGGAGGGCGGCGCCATAGCTCTCGGGGCCCAGGATGCGGAGGTCCACCGGAAGGCCCGAGGTGAGGACCACGCTCCCCCGGGTCTCGCCGGACATCTCGATACGGTCCACGCCGGGGAAGGTGGTGAAGGCCTCCATGACCCCGGCCCGGTCGTCGTCGCCCTCCACCAGCGCCAGGAGGTCGATGTCGCCCACCGTCTCCTTCCCCCGCCGGTAGCTCCCGGCCACCTCCAGACGGCGGATGGCCTCCACCCCTTCCACATGGACCAGGAGGGGGCGGAGGTACTGCACCGCTTCGGCCCGGAGGAACCGGCCCTGGTGCTTGCGGAAGTCCTCGATGGCCCGGAGGATCTTCTCCACACTCTTCTGGCCGAAGCCGGAGAGCGCCGCCACCCGCCCTTCCTTCGCCGCCGCTTCCAGCTCGTCGGGGGTGGTGACGTCCAGCTCCTTCCAGAGCTTCCGGGCCTTCTTGGGGCCAACCCCGTCCAGGCGGGTGAGGGTGGCCAGCTCCCGGGGGACCTCGGCGGTGACCTCGTCCAGGATGGAGAGCTTCCCCGTATCCAGGAGCTCGCCGATGTAGCCCCCGATGTCCTTTCCGATGCCGGGTAGGTCGGTGAGGGCGTCCTCGGCCGCCACCTCCGACAGGGGGCGCGTCAGCCCCGAGACGGTTCGGATGGCGTTGCGGTAGGCGCGGATGCGGAAGGGGTTGGCGCCCTGGATCTCCAGGAGGTCCGCCAGCTCTTCCAGCCGTCGTGCGATCTCGATGTTCTCCATGAATTCAGCCTTTGATCTTGCATGAGGGGCCGCCGAAGCCCAAGCTGACCCATCGGCCCTCCGAATTCCACCGGCCCGCCGAGCGCTGCGGCGCCTCGGACGGCACGGTGCCGCCGGCCCTACCCCGTTCCCTGCCTCCCCCCGGTCCCCATGCTTCGCCTGCGTCATCCCGCACACCCGGTCGCGTCGTCCCAGCCCCACCATCCGGACACCAGCCGTCGCCCCGCCACCCGTGGCCCTCGCACCCCGATGCGGATCGCTGCTGTCGTTCTCGCCGCCACGCTGCTGCCCGCCGGCCTCCACGCCCAGGAGCGGAGCTACGCCGATGTGGTGCCGGCGTCGGCGGAGAGCCGGGAGGGACTCTTCCACGTGCACCGGGTCGACGACCGCCTCCTCTTCGAGATCCCCGACTCCATCCTGGGGCGGGACATGATCGTCATGAGCCGGTACGCCCGGGCCCAGGACGGCCTGGCGCTGGGCGGAGCCAACATGGCCCCCAACATGGTGATCCGGTGGGAAGAGCGGAATGGCCGCGTCTTCATCCGGGCCCACTCCCACTCAAACACCGCCGATCCCGACGACAACGTCCACATCGCCGTGGAGAACTCCAACTTCGCCCCGGTCCTGGCCTCGTTCCCGGTGGAGGCGCGGGGGGCGGGGGGCGCGACGCGGGTGGTGGACGTCACCGACCTGTACATGGGCGATCATCCGGCCTTCTCCCTTCCCCGGGCGCAGCGGACGCGCATGGCGGTGCGGGGCCCGGACCGGGAGCGGAGCTGGCTCGAGTGGGCCCGGAGCTTCCCCATCAATGTGGAGGTGCGGGTGGTTCGGAGCTATGCCGCCGACGCCCCACCCTCCGACGCCCGGGGGGGCACCGTCTCCTTCGAGGTGAACCACTCCATGATCCTCCTCCCCGAGGAGCCCATGATGCCCCGCCTCTACGACGAGCGGGTGGGGTACATCTCGGTGGCGCAGACCAACTACTCCCGGGACTTCCAGGGGGTTCGGGAGAGTCGCTACCTGCGCCGCTACCGGCTCGAGCCCTCGGACCCCGAGGCCTTCGCCCGGGGCGAGTTGGTGGAGCCGGTGAACCCCTGGGTCTGGTACATCGATCCGGCCACCCCCGAGGAGTGGATCCCCTGGTTCAAGGAGGGGATCCTGGAGTGGAACGAGGGCTTCGAGGAAGCGGGCTTCAAGAATGCCGTGCAGGTCCGGGTGGCGCCTACCGAGGAGGAAGATCCGGACTTCAGCCTCCTGGATGCCCGCCACTCGGTGATCCGCTACGGGGCCACCCCCATCCGCTCGGCCAACGCCGGCGGCGATGTGGTGGACCCGCGCTCGGGCGAGGTGATCCGGGCCCACATGAACATGTACCACGGCATCATGGAGCGGATGCGCTGGCAGCTCATCAGCCAGGTGGGCGCGGCGAACCCCCAGTTCCAGACCAGCCACCTCTCGGAAGAGGAGATGGGCGAGGCGCTTCGCTACGTGGTCTCCCACGAGAAGGGGCACGCGGTGGGCTTCCCCCACAACCAGCGGGCCAACTTCGTCTTCCCGGTGGATTCGCTGCGGAGCGCTGACTTCACCGCCCGCATGGGGCACTCGGGGTCGTCGGTGGGGCGGACCCGCTTCAACTATGTGGCCCAGCCCGGGGACGGGGTGGATCCGCGCCGGCGCATGGGCGCCTGGGACCGCTTCGCCATCATGTGGGGCTACCGGCCCATCCTGGAGGCGAGCACACCGGAAGAAGAGGCCGCCGAGCTCAACCGCTGGATCGTGGAGCGGGCCGACGACCCCTGGTTCCGCTTCGGTGCACCCCTCTTCGGGATGGATGTGGAGTGGGACCCGTACCGAATGACGGAGGGGATCTCCGATGACCCGGTGCACGCGGCCCGCTACGGGATGTTGAACCTGGAGGCGGCCACGGCGGCGCTGCTGGACTGGGTGGTGGACGACGGCGACGACTACTACGAGGTGGAGACCCACTACCTCCAGTCCCTCACCCAGTGGAACCGCTACGCCGAGCACGCCGCGGCGGTGGTGGGCGGAACCGAGACCCACCACAAGCGGGTGGGCGAAGAGGGGCGGGTCTACACCGAGATCCCCGCCGAGACCCAGCGGGAGGCCTTCCGCTTCCTGGACGAGTACGTCTTCCAGACGCCGGAGTGGGCGCTGGATCTGGAGCTCCTCCGGCAGATCGAGCACGCCGGGGCGGTGGAGCGGATCCGGGCCTACCAGGTGCTGGGGGTCGAGCGGATGCTGAACCACGCCCGCCTGGCCCGCATGATCGAGCAGGAGACCTTCCTGGGCTCGGCCACCTACACCCCTGCGGAGATGCTGGACGATCTTCGTGCCGCCGTCTGGCGGGAGGTGGGGGGAGGCGGACCCATCGACACCTTCCGGCGGAACCTGCAGAGGGGATATCTGGACCAGGCCCACCACCTCCTCCACGAGGCGGTGTCCGATTCGTGGTCGCCCCCGGCCAGCGGAAATCTCCGGGTGTCCAGCAACAACGACCCGCCCCTGAACGCGGCCCTCCACGTGGGCCAGTCCGACATCCGCCCCCTGATCCGGGAACAGCTTCGCCTCCTCCGCGACGAGCTCACGGCGGCGCTGGCCCGGGGCGTGGATGACCGCATGACCCGGATCCACCTGGAAGATGCCATCGAGCGCATCGACCAGGCGCTTTGAACCGAACCCAACCTCGAGGCAGGAGAACACCCAGATGGCCATGACCCCTTGTCCTTCCCTGAAACGCGCCCGAACACGCGGCGCCTTCCTCCCCGCGCTGGGTCTGGCGCTGGCGGTGCTGGTGGCCGGCGCCCCGACGCTGGAGGCCCAGGAGCGGAGCTACAGCGATGTGGTGCCGTCGTCGGCCCGGACCCAGGCGGGGCTCTTCCATGTGCACCAGGTGGATGACCGCCTCCTCTTCGAGATCCCCGACTCCATCCTGGGGCGCGACATGGCCATCATGAGCCGGTACGCCAAGGTCCAGGACGGGGTGGCCAACGGGGGTGACCGGATGGGTCCGAACCTCAACGTCCAGTGGGAGAGCCGGGAGGGGCGCGTCTTCCTCCGGGCCGTGTCCCACTCCAACACAGCGGACCCGAGCGACAACGTCCATGTGGCGGTGCAGAACTCCAACTTCCCGCCGGTGCTGGCCAGCTTCCCCATCGAGGCGCGGGGGCAGGGGACGTCGGTCATCGATGTGACGGACCTCTACATGGGCGACCACCCGGCCTTCTCCTTCCCCCGGACGCAGCGGGCGCGGCTCGGGGTGCGGAGCTACGATCGGGACCGGAGCTGGATGGAGTGGGCCCGGAGCTTCCCCATCAATGTGGAGATCCGGGTGGTGCGGAGCTACGCCGCCGACAACCCGCCCACCGATGTGCGGGGCGGGACCCTGTCGTACGAGGTGAACCACTCCATGATCCTCCTCCCGGAGGAGCCCATGATGCCCCGGCTGGCCGATGAGCGGGTCACCTACATCAGCGTGACCCAGACCGACTATTCCCGGGACTTCCAGGGGGTTCGGCCCTACCAGTATCTGCGGCGCTTCCGCCTGGAGCCCTCGGACCCCGAGGCCTTCGCCCGGGGCGAGCTGGTGGAGCCGGTGCAGCCCCTCATCTGGTACATCGACAACGCCACCCCCGAGGAGTGGATCCCGTATTACAAGGCGGGGCTCCTGGAGTGGGAAGAAGCCTTCGAGGAAGCGGGGTTCAAGAACGCCCTGGACGTGCGGGTGGCGCCCAGCGAGGACGAGGATCCCGAGTTCAGCCTCCTGGACGCGCGGTACTCGGTGATCCGGTATGTGGCCACCCCCACCCGGTCGGCCAATGCCGGGGGTGACGTGGTGGACCCGCGCTCCGGCGAGGTCATCCGCTCCCACATGAACATGTACCATGGGCTGGATGAGCGGCTCCGGTGGTGGCTGGTGTCCCAGGTGGCCACGGCCAACCCCAGCTTCCGCACCAGCGAACTCTCGGAAGAGGATCTGGGCGAGGCCATCCGCTACGTCATCTCCCACGAGATGGCCCACGCCCTGGGGCTCCCCCACAACCAGCGGGCCAACTTCGTCTTCCCG